>JABDLS010000001.1 GCA_013002885.1 Gemmatimonadota bacterium
CAGGACAACGGCTCCAACGGAGGGCCCACTCGAACGGCCTTCGACCACGGCATCCGCAACGCCGACTGGTTCAAGACCCTGGGTGCCGACGGCCATGACCAGGCCACGGAGCCCGGCAACCCCGACATCCTCTACGCCGAGTCCCAGCAGGGGAACCTGCACCGGGTCGACCGACGCACGAGTGAGGAACTTGCCATCCAGCCTCAGGCCAGGGAGGGAGAGCCCGCCGAGCGCTTCAACTGGGACGCGCCCATTGAAGCCAGCTTCCACATGCCGACTCGCGTGTACCACGCGTCCTACCGGGTATGGCGCAGCGACGACCGGGGCGATAGCTGGACGCCCATCTCCGGAGACCTGACCCGCAGCGAGAATCGCATCGAACAGCCCATCCTGGGCCGCGTCCAGAGCTTCGACAACCCGTGGGACATGGGGGCCATGTCCAACTACAACACGGTCACCTCCATCGGGGAGTCGCCTGTCGATGAGGACGTGGTGTGGGCAGGCACGGACGACGGCCTCCTCCACGTCACCGAAGACGGAGGAGCGACGTGGCGTCGCATCGAGGTGGGGACGCTTCCGGGAATGCCCGACCGCGCCTTCGTCAACGACATCAAAGCAGACTTCCACGACCGGAGCTCGGTCTACGTGGCTCTGGACAACCACAAGGAGGGCGACTTCTCGCCCTACCTGGTGAAGAGCTCGGATCTGGGGCGCTCATGGCAGTCGCTCGCCGGGGATCTTCCGGACCGTCATCTGGTGTGGCGCGTGGTCCAGGATCACGTGGACCCGGACCTCCTCTTCGCTGCCACCGAGTTCGGCATCTTCGTCACCGTCGATGGTGGCGCGGAGTGGATCGAGATCGATACGGGGCTGCCCACCATCTCCTTCCGCGACATCGTCATCCAGCGCGATCACGAAGACGTGGTGGCGGCGTCCTTCGGCCGGGGGATCTTCGTTCTCGACGACTACACACCGCTGCGCGAAGCCGCCGAGCAGGGCCTCACCGCCGAAGCCACGCTCTTCGACACCCGGCCCGCCCTTTGGTACATCCCAAAAGAGGTGTCGGAAGACCAGGGCGCGAACGAGTGGACCGCCGAGAATCCGCCGTACGGGGCTGTCTTCACCTACCACCTGCGCGACGGCTTCATGTCGCGCGAGGCCGAGCGCCGCCTGGCGGAAGCCGCTATCGCGGCGGGGGCGGATGTGCCGTTCCCCGGTTTCGACGCCTTGGAGGCCGAGCTGCGCGAGCAGGGGCCTTGGGTCCACCTGGTCGTCCGTGACGCCGCCGGCGAGGTGGTCAACCGTGTCGACGGTCCCACATCCGACGGGATCCACCGTGTGGCGTGGGATTTGACCCTCGCGTCGCAAGCGTTCGTCGAGCCCGGGGACGAGGGGACAGACGGTGAGCTCTGGGCGCTTCCCGGGACGTACACGGCCACCCTGGAGGTCCTCGAGGAGGGCGAGGTGCGGCAGCTCGCCGGACCCATGGAGTTCGAGGTGCAGCCGCTGTACGCGTCGACGCTCCCCCGGGTGGCGGCCGCGGCGATTGCCCAGTTCCGGGACGACTTCGTGGAGGTGCAGCGCGAGGTCGATGCCACCGAGCGTCTCCTCGAGGAGCAGCTCGGGACGGTAGCGGCTCTGCAGACGGCCCTCGCGCGGGCGTCCAGCCCCGACGCAGAGCTCGTGAACCGGCTCGAGGCCGCCCGTCAGGAACTCCTCGCCCTTCGAGAACGGATGGACGAGAGCGAGGCGATGGACGAAGTAGGGGAATCGGGCCCGCCGACGCCTGGCGACCGGCTCAATGCGGCCGAGGGCGGACTGGAGACGACGCATGGTCCGACAGCGCAGCACCGGCTCATGCTGGACGTTGCTCGTAGCGAGCTCGCGCCGATCCGCGCAGAGATCGAGCGGATGGCCGAGGAGGTGGTGCCGGCGTTGCAGGCGGATGTGGAAGCGGCAGGGGCGCCCCCGGTGAGGCGGGGAGGGGCGTGAGGGCCAGGGCGAGTAAAGGGACAACGCTCGTGGACACGAGAGCGGGTGGCGTTGGAGCCGCGCTACTCACGGCCGTCGTCATGTACGCCACGTTCGCGGGGCCGCTCGCCGCCCAGGACACTTTCCTCACCCGCTGCGGCGCCGCGGTCCACCAGGAGGAGGGCACCGGTTGGGTTTCGGTGCCCCAGGGGCAGATCTTCTGCCCCCTGGCCGCGGACCCGAAGGCCGAGCGTTCCTACGTGAGCTACCTCCGCGGAGACTTCGCGACCATTGCGAACGCACCGTCGGGGCAGCAGACGAACATCGGCGCGGTGGGACTCGGTGACAGCTTCGCCCTCTTCCGATACGCGGCCCGTAGGCCGGGCAACGGCGTACAGGTGGACCTCGCCGCGGCCGTATTCAGTCAGTTCAACCTGGACACGAAGAGCTTCGACCTCATCAATGCCGACTACCTGGTGGGCATCCCCGTGACCATGCGGCACGGCGGGTTCTCCGCGCGCTTGAGGGTCTATCATCAGAGCTCGCACCTGGGGGACGAGTTCCTCCTCAACAACCAGCCCGAGCGAGTGAATCTCTCGTTCGAGTCCGTCGAGGCCATCCTGTCGCAGGAGGTAGGGTCGCTGCGGATCTATGGGGGAGGGGAGGCGTTCTTCCGGCGGGAGCCGGCCGACCTCGCCAGCCGGTTGGTGCACGCGGGCGGCGAGTTGAGACCCGTGATCTTCGGGGATGGCCGCGTCCTCCTGGCCTTCGACTACAAGCTCGTCGACGACGGCTCGTGGAGCTACGCCTGGAACGCTCGAGCCGGCCTCGAGCTGGCGCGTGTTCCCACCCCGGGACACCCACCGCGAATCATCACCATCATCGTCGACTGGTACGAGGGGACGGCGCCCTACGGGCAGTTCTACCGCGACGACATCCGCTACTTCGGCGTCGGGTTCAACCTGTCGCGTTGACGGCGCCGCCTTGACGCGGCCGAGGAAGCCGAGCTTCCCTCACCGCTTACGCCCCACGCCCAACAAATGCGGGCTTAACCCCATGAGGGTCGGCTCCTCCTCGATCTCCCTCGCCGCGCGTATCAGATCCTCCCGCTTGCGGGAGTCCGCCCAACGCTCCTCGAAGTCTCCGAGCAGCCCGGCTGGGCCCTCCAGCCCATAGACCCCCAGCAGGCCGAGGCCCGAGTCTGTCAGCTCCGCCCTGAACTCATCGGGGGTGTGGAAGTACGCGGTCGTGAAGTATCCGGGAAATTCGTCCGGGTTACGGTGCTGGCCGGTCTCCAGATCCCGCTCCATCATCGTCACGAAGGCCGGGTCGGCGAGGCGGTCGTGGACCAGGCCGTTGAACAGGGACGCCCATCGGGTGATACAGGCCGCGAAAAGCAGACCACCGGCCTTGAGCACCCGAGCGGCCTCGGACAGGGCGGTTGCGCGTTCGCCAGCGGTGGTGAGGTGGTATAGCGGGCCCAGGAGGAGGACCATGTCCACGGCGCCGTCGGGGACCTCGAGGCTCCTGGCGTCGCCGACTTCGGCAGAGGCGAGGGGGCGAGGCGCGTCCTCGTTGCGGGCGCTCGCGAGGTCCACGAGACGCTGCACCGGGTCGACCAGATGGACCTCGTACCCCTTGGCCGCCAGCCAGAAGGAGTACGCTCCGGCAGCACCGCCGACGTCGAGGACCACGGACGGTGGGTCAGGCGCGAACCGCTGGATCAACTCCTTGCTCCGGGCCGCCTCGATCTGCGACGCGCCCTGGGACAGCCGCTTCTCCTCGGGCCGCCGGTCGTAGTACGAACGGATGGCGTCGTCGAGGCGGGGGAGATCGTGGCTCACAGGGGCCGGCTCATGGTTGACCTACATCCGGTCCGACGGAAAGACGACCACGCTCTCGTGCCCGTTGGTTCCGACGGCTGCCACGCCGTAGAGGTGATTGTCGATGACCATCCCCTCGAGGGTGAACTCGGTGACGTCTCCCACGAACCGGGAGTGCTGCCACTGAGGCGCTGTGGTATCACGCCAGTAGATCGTGTAGCCGGCGAGGTTCGGATCATCGACGGGGTCCCAGCGCAAGGTCGTCGAGGGCCTAACGGCGCCACCGATGGCCACGTTCTCCGGAGCCGGCGGCGCCCAGGCAAGGGATGCGAGGACCGAGGCGTTCACCGCCGTCAGACGAGCCGCGAAGTCGAAGTCGACATGCTCGATGACATCGCCATACTCGATCCCGTCCTCCGTGCGTAGATCCTGGTGCTGGCGCTCGTACTGCTCATTCGTCTCCATGATGCGAACGCCGGGGAATCCCGCATCGTTGAAGGGCCGGTGATGCCCACCCCGCCCGAACCTGTCGAGCCGGTAGATCATGATGGCCTCGAGGTTGGTGAAGTACGTCTCGGTGATCCGATGGACGTACCGGGCAAGCTGCCTCGACGGACCGTCGACCTCCCCGCCGTAGACGCGGTAGCTACGGATCTCTTGTTCGGAAGCCGTCACCGGATAGGGCTCGGAGAAGACGCGGAACGTGTTGTTCTCGATGACGCCGTTGATCCCTTCGATGTTGCCGATCATGTCGTTGTTGAGCACGCCGACGATGTCCCAGCCTTCGGCCCGGGCCACCTCGGCCATGTGCTGCCCGCCCCAGAGGCCTTGCTCCTCACCGGAAAGACCGACGAGGACGACGCTGGTGGGGAAGTCGAATTGCGTGAGGATCCGTGCGGCCTCGATGACGCCGGCCATCCCCGAGGCGTTGTCGTTGGCGCCCGGCGCGTCGGTGACCCCGTCCGATCCGTTGGAAGCCCTCGAGTCGATGTCGCCGCTCATGATGACGTAGCGATCCGGGTGGACCGTACCGCGGATGATCCCGACGACGTTCACCACGTTGACGGGCTCAGGTAGGCGCTGGCTGTCTTCCGGGCCGAACAGTCGGCCTTGGTAGAAGACCTCCATGCAGCCCCCGCAGTCTGCCGAGATCTGATCCATTTCCGACTTGATCCAGCGTCGGGCAGCCCCGATGCCGCGCGTCGCCGAGAGCGTGTCGGACAGAGTGTTCCGGGTCCCGAAGTCGACCAGGGTCTGGATGTCCGATCCGATCCGCCCCGGAGATGCCGCCTCGATGATCTCGTAGATCGTGCGGTCGGTGGCGGGGGGGACGTCCTGGCCGGAAACGGGCGACGGCGCGGTCACTACGGCCGCCAGGACGAAGGTCGCGACCGATGCCAGGGCGGCCGCGGCGCCGTCGACGGTGGCGGACCCCAGGGCGGGCGCCCACGGCGCGGTAAAGAGCGAGGTCGAGTGGCGGCGAAGAACAGGTGAAGGCACGTCTGCGGCTCCGTTGGTCGTGTCGAATCTGGTCTGCACAGCGGGCGCACCCGTGTAGATGCGACCTGCCTGCACTGCGCGACGAAGATAACGGGCGACCACGGGCCCCACGCCAGATGCTCGAGCACTTGTCTGTCGGGCCGGTGGGCTGGAACTTCGCTCGACGAGAGCTGACCACACGATGCGCACCGCCGTTTGGCAACGAAGACAGGAGTCCAAAATTCCCCTCCCCGAAGGTATCCCCGAGCGCTTCGATGGACCCGCCGCGTGGGTTGGTCGCGACATGCAGGGCCGCGCCGGCGAGTGGATCCATCACCTAACCGCCGAGCAAGTCTCCGATCTGGAGCATGCAGCCCGTTCCTACCTGAGTCTCGGTCGGGACGTGGGCGAGATCACCGCCGACACCTTCCCGATGCGTGTGCTCGACAGTCATCTGGCCGGGTTGAAGGAGACGCTGCTCCACGGCATCGGATTCCAGGTCCTTCGGGGGCTGCCCCTCGACCGATTCGACCAGCTCACCGCGGCGACGATCTTCTGCGGTATCGGCGCCCACTTGGGAAGCGCCAGGTCGCAGAACGCCGCAGGCCACATCCTCGGCCATGTGCGCGACACTGGAGCGTCTTCGAAGGACACGAATACCCGTATCTACCAGACCGCTGAGCGGCAGAGTTTCCATACCGACAGCGCCGACGTCGTCGGCCTCATGTGCCTGCAAGACGCGAAGGACGGTGGTGAATCCCTGCTGGTCAGCGCCCTGTCCATCTACAACCGGCTCCGGGCCGAGCGGCCCGATCTGCTGGAGCGTCTCTTCGACCCTATCGCCACCGACCGCCGAGGTGAGATACCGCCGGGTGCGAAGCCGTACATGGAAATTCCGGTTTTCAACTGGCACGCCGGGCACCTCACCGTGTTCTACCAGCGTCAGTACATCGAGAGTGCCCAGCGCTTCGAGGGGGCCATGCGTCTCACCCCGGCGCACATGGAGGCTCTGGACAGGCTCGACGATCTGGCGAACGACGCGGAGATGCACGTGCGAATGCGCCTCGAGCCCGGGGACATGCAGTTCGTGTACAACCACTCTCAGCTCCACGATCGAACGTCGTTCGTGGACTGGCCGGATCCGGGCAAGCGCCGGCATCTGCTGAGGCTCTGGCTGTCGCCGGAGGGGGACCGGGAGCTTCCACCGGTCTTCGCTCAGCGCTACGGATCCCTCGAGGTGGGCAACCGGGGTGGCATCGTGACCGAGGAGACGGTGCTCAGCGCACCCATCGACTGATGGGGGCACTCAGCGCTCTGCTTCGACTTCCGGAGCAACGGGCACGGTCAGCCGTGCCCCTACCGGTAGCCTCAGCGCCGACACGCTGGGGTTTGCGGCGCGGATTTCGGCGGTCCTTATGCCGTAACGCTGGGCGATGACCGACAGCGTCTCGCCGGAGCGGACGACGTGTTCGACGAAGGTGACGCGCCGCTCAGGGGCGAGGCGGGAGTAGTTGACTTCGAAAGCGTCGGCGTGGCCGACCGGCACCTTCAACGACACCTCGCGACCGGCCGGCGTGATGCCCCGAACGAACTCGGGATTGAGGCGGGCGATGTCCGCGTAGGACGCCTCGGCCGCGCCTGCCACCACGTCCAGGGTCGTCTGATCGGGCACGTGGACGAGCTCGAACCTCAGGCGATCCTCGCTGGGTTGGGCAAAGCCGTAGGGCTCAGGGTTGCTGGCGATCCACATGGCCCCGTAGAGCTTGGGCAGGAAGGCCCGCGTCTCGGGGGCGAAGTGCTCGCGGAGGGCCCAGAAAAGGCTGTCTGTACGGGGCTCGCCGGGGGCGTGCTGTCGGAGGAGCCGTCGTACCCGGGTTGGACCGGAGTTGTAGGCCGCGAGAGTAAGGAACCACGACTCGAATTCGTCATTGAGGTCGACCAGGTAGTCGAGGGCGGCGGCCGTGGATCGTTCAGCGTGACGGCGCTCGTCGACGAGCGGACTCACCTCCAGGTCCAGGCTTCGTGCCGTGGGGGCCATGAGTTGCCACAGCCCCACCGCGGAGGCACGGCTGGTGACTCCAGGGGCGTAGCCACTCTCGATAAGGGGCAGGTAACGGAGAGAGGGGGGCAGGCCGTGGTCCGCGAGTGCCGAGTCGACGGTGGCGCCGAGGGCCGCCATACGCTCGAGGAACTCGGGAAACCACAGCGACGCGGGCCCGGTCCAATAGCCCATCCAGTCGTGAACACTACGCGCAAAGTCCCTGTCCCGTAGCACCGGTGACGACAGGAACTCGTCGCGGGAGCCGGCGGGAAGCCAAGCCTGGAGATACACCTCCAGGGAGACGCCGTCGAACTCCACGGGAATGACGGGAAGAGCGGGGAGGGCGGTCGGACGGGTGTCGACCGTTGGCGCGGGTGAGGGGTCGGACCCGAGGGTGAGCCTCAGCCCCCCGTACGCGAGGACGACGGTGGCCGCGACAGCCACCACGACGGTACCGGGCGCAGGCGGGGGACGTCCGGTCCGCATGATCCACCGGTGGCGGATGACGGTAGGCCAGGACGCTACTCGCCCCCGCCTTCTCGAAGCCTTCCTCATGGCTGGTCAGTTTTGAGGCAGATGCCTCAGAGCTCGAGAGCGACGTCCAATCGCTCGAGGTCGTTGATGACGGTGAACTCGCCACCGCCGGCTTGAACCCGCTCGCGCCAGGCGTCGAGTCGCGTCGCATATGCCCGGGGATCCACGTTGTCCGGGCGGAGCTTCGTCACGTTCAACGCGATGACACGAACGCCGTCCAACTCCATGGGGAAGTCCCGGATGTAGCCCTCGGGCAGGTCCTCCTCCATGTCGGAGAAGATCAGGACGGCCCTGCTCCCCGGTCCGACTTCTTCGAGCCATTCGGCGGCCTGCAGCACACCGCCGGTGATGTCGGTGTGGGCCGCAGCGGTTACGGTGTCGGTGAACGCACCGATCCGTTCCATGAACAGCCGCTTCTGGTCGTTGGCCACGGACGGCCGGGCGTCGAAGGTCACGCGCATGATGATGTCCTTCTCGCTGAAGCTGCCTCCGTCGATGCGCGCGACACCGAACGAATCGCCGGGATCCAGGGTGCCGAGGAGGTAGTTGATCACCGAGCGTGCGCGGTCCAACTCCCCTGCGTACGTACCCGAGGTATCGAGGAGCAGGAAGACTCCGGTTCCTGGTGGCGTGCTCGCGCAACCTGCCACGGTGAGGGCCGCGGCGAGAGCCATGCCGATGCCTGCGAAGCGTTTCGCGGGACGTGCCGATGGGATGAGTCGTTTCATTGAAGGAACTCCCAGGAAGGGCTACCGACGTCAGGCCGTGGAGGTCGTGCGGTCCGCTCTCACGTCGCGAGCGCGACGCTCCCGCTCCGACATCACCAACTCTTCCACCTTGAGAGGAAGGAAGATGAAGACGTCGTAGAGGTTGTTCAGCGCCTTGCCGGCGTGGTCCACCCCGAATCCGACCATCTCAACGGTGAAGGCCACGGCGCGCAGAAGCCCAGCCGTGACCTGGCCCAGAACGATCCGCCCGGAGTGGATGAACGACTCGAGAGGGATGGCGACGAAGGTGAGGGCGAAGGGAAGGATGAAGCCCATGACCATCTGTCCCACGGCAGGAATCCACATGAACTCGGGGCGTGTAACCGTACTGCCCGCAAGTTGTTGAGTCAGCGCGGCGCGGTCCGCCGCCAGCATGTCCCTCATGTAGGCGAGAGACGATTCGATGCCGGCGAGAATGAGCAGGATGGAGAACGTGGCCCACGCCATCTGCCGTCGGGTCCGGGCGTCGAGTCGTCCGATGACGGGGAACAGCCGTGTGATACGGAGGGACTCCATGAGGAACAAACCCATCGTGATCTCGATGAGGATGATCACCAATGCCGCGACGTCCGACGTCTGCATGGAGCCGAGCCGGCTGGTCGCCCCGACCATCTCCGACATGGGTAGCGCGATGAGTTGGAAGTTGATGAAGCCGCCGAGGGACGCGACCACCAGGACAAGGCTCGCGGTGACGAACTGCGTCAGGGTCGACGAAGCGAGCTTCCGCTCCGCCATGTTCGCCTCCTTGGCGATCTCGCGGTATCGATCCATGAGCTCATCGAGATGGCGTGCTCGCTCGAAGATGCCGGCGACCGACCGCTCTACGCGATCGAGGGTCGACGACATGCTGCGCCACGCGGGGACCATCCGGGCGAGAAGCTCGTGGCGCTGGCGGCTCGTGTCGCGGTAGGACTCCATGGCTTCCTCATGGGCCTCCTGGATGGCCGAGCGCAGGGCTCCCACGGCCTTCGCGGCCGCGCTCTGATCGCCGGCCTGTCGGACCAGCTCTCCGCTGGCTTCGAGGGTCCGGGTCCACGACTCGGGTGCTGGCGGCGTGTCGGTGACCTTCTGATAGTCCTCATCGATGCGGGCCACCTGATCCGCCAGCTTCCGATGCAGTACCGGGTAGGCTCCCAGGTCGCGATCCACCGCATCGGAGATCCGGCGGAACTCCTGTTCGATCTGGCGTTCCGTGTCTTCGAGGCCCTCGCTGAGGAGCACCTCGCGGGTTCGTTCGCTGAGTCGCCCCTGTACGCCGCGCAGTGCGACGGCGATCCGCTTACAGCCCTGATTGACGGCCCGGGCGACGCCGAGGATGCCTCGATGGGCCGGGGCCCGGGCGCCATACAGAACGAGAATGAGCGTTACGACCAACAACGCCGCGGACAGTGCCGGGTTTCCCGGCCAAACCATGAGCCATGTAGGCATCGTGCGGGCTCTCCATCACTGGATGAGTGCAGGTTGCCCAGGGGGATGCGCCGACGGAAGCCGGGTCGTGCAGAAAGGGTGCCAGGAAGGGGGCCGCGAAGGCGAGCGGTCGCCGTAACCCACCCCTCGGTAAGGAGTTGGCCCGGGTCGCACACGCCGGCCGACTTGCCACTGGATCGGCACGAACGTCCGAAGGCCGGCATCGGAGTGTCGACCGGAAGGCGGGATGTGAAAACGATGCCCTTTCGCAAGGAGGGGGTGGGATAATACTATTCTTCTGGAAAAGAAATAGCCGGCTCAGGTCAGGCCGGAGAATCCCGGACGATGTTGCTTATGGCAGACCCTCTTTCCGACCTCGAAGTCCTGGCCCTGGCGGCCATTCTCCAGCTGGGGTCCGACGCCTACGGTGTTTCCATTCGCGACGAGATCCGTGAACGCACGGGTCGCTCGGTCTCCGTGGGTTCGCTCTACAAGGCCATCCATCGGATGGAAGAGCGGGGCTACGTCTCTACCTACGTGGGCGAGCCCACCGGTGTCAGGGGCGGGCGGGCCAAGAAGCACGTGCGGGTGGAGATCTCTGGTCGGGAAGCCCTGGGTGACTCCGTCAGGGCCCTCGGTAGCATGCTCGAGGGACTCGACGTCGACCTCGGCGTGACGTGAACAGGCCCCGGCCTCCGGGGTGGATGGCTCGGCTACTCGGGGCCCTGCTGCCCGATGAGGAGAAGGACTTCATCCTGGGGGATCTGGAGGAGGAGTTCCACCGGTGGGAGGTCGATGGAGGCCGCGTGAACGCGGTGCTCGGATACGTGTGGGAGGGGACGCGGACGGTGCTGTCCCTGGTGGCATACACCTTGGATGTGGAGGGGATGATGACGGGAATCGGGAACGACGTGCGTGGCGCCCTCAGGACCTTTCGTCGTAGGCCGGGCTTCTCGGCGGTGGTCGTGCTCATGCTCGGTCTTGGGGTCGGCGGTGCCACAGCGGTTTATAGCGTGCTGAGGGGTGTCGTCCTATCACCCCTCGAGTTCGAGGATCCTGACGAGGTCGTGATGCTCTGGGGGCGAAGCGCCGAGTATCCGCGTGCTCCTCTAACCGTGGGCGACTACAAGGCGCTCGAAGAGGGCGTTCGCTCGTTCGAAGAGGTCACCGCCTCGTGGAGCAACACGGCGCTCCTCCTGGGAGACGGTGAGGCAGAGCAGGTCAGCGTAGGATGGGTGACGCCGACCTACTTCGATGTGGTCTCGGTCGACCCGGCCCTGGGCCGCACACTGCAGGAAGGGGATCACCTCGGGGTCGTCATTTCGCACGGTCTCTGGGCGAGCAGGTGGGGAGCTGACCCGGACGTGATTGGTCAATCTGTCCGGCTGCCTGGCGAGACCTTCGAGGTCGTCGGCGTACTACCGCGGGACCGCAACCCGAACCTCTCGAGCTTCGCCGGGAACCGAACTTCGTTCGACCTGTGGCGCCTGCAACCGCCGGAGTGGCTGGAAGGGGAGGACCGTTCCGTCGGATGGCTCCGCGCAACCGCCCGATTGCGTGATGGGGTCACCCTCGAGGCTGCCCAGGCCGAAACCGATGCATTCATTCAGAGGGTGAACGAGACGGTCAGTGCCCGGGACGGAGGAACGGATCTTCGCGTGGATCTCATCCCGGCGAGATCTGATCTCGTGGGTGACATCGCCCCGACGCTCTGGATCCTGCTGGCTGCCGTTCTGGGGGTGCTCCTGATCGCCGCTGGCAACGTGGCGAACCTGATGCTGGTACAGGGAGAGGCCCGGACGTCTGAGATCGCTCTTCGGGCGACCCTCGGCGGCTCGCGGACCCGTTTGGTTCGTCAGCTCATGGTGGAGAGCGGCGTCCTGGCGGTCGCCGGCGGCATGACGGGTGTGATGCTCGCATCGGTCGGGCTTTCGGGTCTGTTGCGTCTGGCGCCCCCGAGCCTGCCTCGGCTCGAGGCGGTGACCCTCGACTGGACGGTATTCACCTTCGCCCTCGCAGTGACGGCGCTCACCGCGGTGGTGTTCGGGCTTGCTCCTGCCATCCGAGCGAGCCGTTCCGACCTGACCGGAGCACTCAATGACCGCCGGGCCACGGCGGGGCCGCGGCGTCGTAGGCTGAGCCGAGGCCTCATTGTCGCCGAGGTGGCGCTCTCGCTGACCCTCCTGACAGCTACAGGGCTTCTCCTTCGCAGCCTCTCGGGCCTTCGAGACGTCGACTTGGGGTTCGATCCGGACGGCCTCGTGACCTTCGCCGTCGAGGCCCCTGATTGGGGTGGAAGCGCGCAAGAGGCCGCGGCGACGATGACTGCGTATCTGGAAGCGATGCGTTCCGTTCCAGGGGTACAGGCGGCTGCGTTCACCAACCGCGTGCCTCTCGGAGGTGGCCTCTTTACCGGGAGCATGCGCTCCGAAGACATGGTGGCGGCGGACGCCCCCACCATCGAGGCCTCGTTTCGCTGGGTGACCCCGGACTTCTTCGACACGTTCGGCTCGCGGCTCCTTCAGGGCCGCGCGTTCAGGCCGGAAGATGGCCTCGGGGTGGTGATCGTCGACGAGCGGGCCGCCGACCTTGCGTGGCCCGGTCAGAATGCTCTAGGGCGACGGGTCGAGACCTCTTCCGTCGGTGGCGAGCCCCAGTGGGCCGAAGTCATCGGCGTGGTCGAGCCGATGAAGCACGCCGGGGTTGCGTCGGCGGCTCAAGAGACGGTGTTCCTTCCCATGCTCGCCGCGGCCCACCAACAGAACTTTCGCTACGTGGCCCTTCGGGTCACCGGCGAGCCACTCGCGGTCCTCGGCCCTCTTCGGGAAGCCGTCCGAGCCGTGGATGGGTCCGCCGTCGTCGCGCGCGTCAGGACGATGGCCCAGCTGGTCCGCGACGACACGTCCGGGACCCGGTTTGCCAGCTTTCTCCTCACGGTCTTCAGTGGGGTCGGACTCCTGCTCGCGACCGTGGGCCTCTACGGTGTGATGTCGTACTCCGTGCGGTTGAGGTCGCGTGAAATCGGCATCCGGGTGGCTCTAGGAGCAGACAGGGAGTCCATCCTGCGCGAGGCCCTGCGCTCGGGTCTCGTTCTTCTGGGGGCCGGCATTCTACTGGGTGTTGGCATCTCCCTCGGGGCCGGGCGCGTTCTGGAATCCCTCCTCTTCGGCGTCGGCGCTAGAGACGCAGGGACTCTGATAGGGGCCTCGGTCCTGATGCTGGTTGTCGGCCTGGTGGGCACCGGCCTTCCCGCCCGCGGCGTTCTGGGCCTGGACCCGGCGGCCACGCTTCGGGAGGAATGAGGGGACCCCCGTGTCCGGTGTGCGCCGGCTGCATTTCAGGGCACGCCGGTGGCAAAGAAGTGCATCGGCTCGACCAGAAGTGGTGGTCATACAGGTTACAAAGAAGGTGAGGTTTTCCATGTAAATAGTTGTGAAAAAGCAATTTGAAGAATCTTGGGCATTTGGGCACCTTCCTTGCCTCAGTGGAGGGCGAAGGCACATAGACTCCTGCTTGGAGGCCCCCCCAAATGCACCGCTTTCGCTCTCTTCTGGGCGTGTTCACGGTCGGCGTGCTTGTTCTTGTCGCTGGCTGTGACGACGCACCCTTCGCTCCGCACGAGGACCTCTCCGATCCCGAGGCTGGCCTGCTCGGCGCCCAAGACGACCTGGCCGAGGAACTTCTTGGCCTGACGGGCGCGGAGGTGACGGTTCTCGAGCGCGCCGAACCTCTGGCGCGGACCGAGACGGCCTCTCGCACCATCGGCTCTTGGGGAGGCGTGATCCGCCTGCCCGAAGCCGGATTGACGGTTCTCGTCCCCCGCGGCGCACTGCGGTCCCGCACGTCGATCACCGTGACTGCCCCTGCCGGGGCCCTCGTCGGATATCACTTCGAGCCCCATGGCCTCGAGTTTCGGCGCCCCGTGACGCTCGTGCAGGACATCACTCTAACGTCTCTCCTGAACGGAAGAGCCCTGCTGGGTGCGTACTTCCAAGGGCCCCTGGAGCCCACGGTCACAGCCCTCGAGATCCTCCCGCTCTACCTGACGCAGTCGTCCGGCGCAATCCGCATCGACCACTTCTCGGGCTACGTGATCGCGACAAATTGAATCGAGGCATCGGAGTACCCGTGACGACTGGCCGGACTCGAGAGGAGCGCCTCGAGCGGGCACTGACCCTCGCTCGAACGGGTCGCGCCGCCGAAAAGCGGCGTGACCTTGCCGGGGCCCTGGATCGCTATTCGGCTGCGCGCGATGCCCTCGAGGGTGTAGGGCCGACGGCCCTCGAGGCGAATGTGCTGCGTTGGAGTGGATCGGTCCTCCGCGACCTCGGCGACATCGAGGGAGCCGACGTCCTCTACGCGGATAGCGTCTCGGTAGCGGACCGGATCAACGACACGGCTGCCAAGGCGTCGGGACTGAATTGTCGGGCCGTCATCGCTCAACGGCGGGGGCACATCGAGGATGCCATCGAGTTGTATCGAGGCGCCAAGATGTTGGCGGCAGAGGCCGGTGAGATCCGCCTGTACGGGATGATCGAGCAGAATCTCGGCGTCCTGGCCAATATTCGCGGTGACCTGCCTCGGGCGTCGTCCCACTACCACGCCGCCCTCGACGCCTTCGAGGAGGTAGCGGACGATGAGGCGGCATCGTGGGTGCTCAACAACCTGGGCATGTTGTACACCGACCTGGGTCAGCCTAGGCAGGCGGAGAGCTTCATCGGGCGCGGCTTGGCCATCGTGCTGGCTCGCGGCGACCGGCCTATGCAGGGCATCCTTCGCACCAACCTGGGGGAGGCCCTTCTAGCTCAGGAGCGGTGGGAAGCAGCGGAAAGAGAGCTCAGCGAAGCGCTGGAGTTGGCACGGGAAGGCCAGGACCGTGCCCGCGAAGGGGAGGCTCTGCGCTACATCGGCGTCCTGCACGCCCAGAAGGGTCAGGAGGAGCTGGCTCTGGCCAACCTGAGCGAAGCCCTCAAGATCGGGAGTTTCCTCGACGACTTCCTCCTCGTCTCCGAAGTCCTGACGGACAGGGGAGCGATTCATCGGGACGGCGGCCGGATCGAGGAAGCCGTTGCCGACTGGTCCAGGGCCGCCGCAGGTTTCACGACGCTCGGCGCTTCTCGCGACGCCGATCGAGTAGCGAGCCTTCTCGATGCACTTCCGGGTCCGGCGGGCTTGCGGGAGTCGCCCTCATGATCAGGATCGCGCACGCGCTCCCCGCCCATGAGCACATCCGGACGGCACGGGAGGCCGAGAGACTGGGACACACGCGGGAGGCCCGCGACGCATACGAGCAGGCCATGCGAGCACTGACCCCGCTGGATGCGCCCGACCTGGCTCCCAAGCTTCTTCGCTGGATCGCCTGGACCCATTCGACCGACGGCGATCACCACGCGGCCCTAGATGCCCTTGAAGCCGCGGAAGCCGTGGCCACCGCGTCCGGTGACGGAGGCGCCCTGGCATCGGTGCTGAACACCCGGGCCGGGACGCTTTTCGGTATTGGGGAGTTGGATGCGGCCAAGGCCATGTTCCAGCGGGTGCGGGCCCTGGCCGCGTCCCAGGCCGACCGGAAGCTGCTGGCGATCGCAGAGCAGAATCTGGGTACCGTCTCGTCCATCCGGGGGGACCTGGAAGCCGCCTTGGCGCGTTTCAAGGCGAGCCTTGCCCACTTCGAGGCGCTGGACGAGGGGTCGTATGTGGGACCGCTCCTCAACAACATCGGGAGGTTGCAGAGTGAGCTCGGGCACGAGGCGGGTGCCCGGGCCACGCTCTCGCGAGCCCGGGCACGCTGTGTGTCGGAAGAAGACGTTCACCACCTGATCATCGTCGAGGTCAACCGCGCGCGGCTCATGTTGCGGTCCGGGGAAGCGGTCCGTGCCCTACGGACGGCGGAGGAGGCCCGCGAGTTGTCCGCGACGGTTGGTGACGACCGCTGGATCGGCGAGATCCTCCTGGTGTGCGGCTCCGCCCACCAGGAGCTGGAGAACTCGGAGGTCGCTCTCCACTTCCTGTGCCGCGCACGCGAGATCGCCGAGGGCCGTGAGGACCCCAAGCTCATTGCGGACGTCGTTCTGGAGCAGGCCCGGGCCCTACGCTCGGTGGGCCGCAATCGAGACACCCTCGTTTCGCTGAACGAGGCGCGGCAGCTCTTCGAACGCCTCGAGGCCCGTCTCGATCTGGTTTCAGTTCGGGAGCGCCTCGGAGAGCTCGAGGAAGCCTTCCTGACCATCGTCCGCGACTGGGGCGAGTCCATCGAGAGCAAGGACGCCTACACCCAGGGGCACTGCTCCCGGGTATCGGACTACGCATGCATGCTCGCCGAGGTCTCAGGGATGAGCGAGCACGACCTTCGTTGGTTCCGCATGGGAGCCCTTCTCCACGACGTGGGCAAGGTCTCCGTCCCCCTCGAGATCCTGACGAAGAACGGGCGGCTCGAGGACTCGGAGTGGGCCGTCATGTCTCGTCACCCCGAGTTCGGGGTCGAGCTTCTCGAAGGCATCGAGTTCCCCTGGGACGTCCGTCCCATGATTCGACATCACCATGAGCGGTGGGATGGCTCCGGGTATCCCGACGGACTCGCCGGCGAGGATATTCCCCTCGAGGCTCGGATCCTGACCATAGCGGACATCTACGACGCCCTCACGACGACCCGGAGCTACCGCCCTGCCTTCTCACACGACAAGGCAATGGCGATTCTGGCCTCGGAGCGGGGGACCACCGTCGATGCGGGGCTGCTGTCACTCTTCGAGGCCGAGGTTGCGCCCCTCATCGCAGAGCTCGTGCTCGACGTGGCCCCACAGGCCGTCGCCGTCTGAGCCAGCATCCTCCGGGGGCTCGAGGGCGCTCAGCCCGCCCAGACCTCCGCGTCGGGTTGGAAGTGCCGCCACGCGAACCAATAGACGACGAACGCGTCTTCCCGGACGTCCAGCCGTTCACCTGCGAGCTGGCCGTCGACGGCGAGTCCGTCGATACGCCAGACGCTGCCCGTCTCGGCGTCGGTGAACGTCCCGTCGTTGTTCGCGGCGAAGGTCAGCGGCTGCCCTCCGACGGTAGCGTAAAAGGCGATGGCCGTCTCGCCGTCGTCGGCCTGGTAAAAGACCGTTGTCGGCTCCCCGTCGATCTCCTCGTTCAGGGCGCCTTCACTACCCAACGCCGAGGCGAGTTCGCCGAAGGGGAAGCCGATGCCGCTGCCGTCACCCGATCGAATGCCCAATACGCGCTCTTTCAGGGGCCGGGACCGGTCCACAGGCATGTCGTGGAGGAGGTCTTCGTCTTGCCGGTATTCCTCGTAGGGCGACTGGCGGTAGTTGCGGTTGAAGCCGGTGGCGCTGGAGACCACCAGAGTGGTGGGGTATAGAGCCTTCCATTCCCCCCAACTCATCTCGACGACAGGCAGGAGGGTCATCGACTGGTCCCGGAAGCGGGAGCACGTTCCCGCCACGGCGAGTTGCGGTCCGTAGACGTCGCCGGAGGTGCGGTCGTACAAGACGAGATTGTTCGCGAAGAGCAGCCCCGAGACGGCCACGTCGAGGCGCTCGGCCCCAAGCTGCGGATCGAGACGGAGGCCGGATCCGGTGAGGGGACAGAACGTGACCGTGAACCACGCCCCGTCGACCCGGTCGTTGATCACCTCGTGGTGGTCCAGAACGGCATGCGGATAAGCGCGAGCGGAGCCGTTGGCGACGACGCCGAGAACACGCTCGTCGTCTTCGAGATACAGGGCCCCGGTCTCACCCTGGGTCACCATCGGCGGTTGCGTCATGGCTGGAATCGCGCCGGGCGAGGTCTCGGAGACCAGGAGGTCACGATTCAGGTCACAGATCAGGTCTCGAGTGCGGTCCCCTCCGTCGACCCCGACGGGCTCCCCGTCGCCACACGCGCCGGACGCGAGGGCCAGGAAGACTCCGAGCCGCAGCGCGCGCCGGAGCGAGGCAGGGGGGGAGGCCCGAAAGTGGGAAGCTCGATGTGAGGTCGGCGGCATGACGATCTCGTGGGAGAAGCGTACGGTCACAGTATCGAAGTGGGCCACGGTTCGCAGAGGTTCCCACCGCCTCCCTGTCGCGTGTTCAATAAAAGTTGTACAATACATGTACAATACTGCTACAGCCCAAGGAAAGCCATGGCTTCGGAAGTGCCAGCCATTCGAATCCGCACCTTTGTAGACGCGAGCATCAACGAGGCCGGTGACTACGTCCTCTACTGGATGATCGCCAACCGCCGTCTGGTGTGGAATCATGCCCTCGACAGGGCCGTGGAGATGGCTCGATCGCTGGAGAAGCCGCTTCTGATCTTCGAGGCCCTTCGTGTCGGGTACCCCTGGGCCGCCGATCGCCATCATCAGATGATCATCGACGGCATGGCCCACCATCGCGCTCGGCTCGACGGGCTCTCCGTCACCTACTATCCCTATGTCGAGCCGGAAGAAGGCGCGGGCAAGGGGCTTCTCCAGGCGCTGGCGGGCTCGGCGTGCGCCGTCGTCACCGACGACACACCCACCTTCTTCATCCCCAAGATGCTCCGCGCGGCCTCGGCGGTCGTGCCGTGTCGGATGGAGGCCGTCGACAGTTGCGGACTTCTTCCTCTCCGGGCTGCGTCGAAGGGGCACGCGGCGGCGTACCACTTCCGCCGCTTTCTTCACAAGACGCTCCCCGAGCATCTGGGCGAGGCTCCTCGCGCGGACCCTCTGGGCGGAGTCCAACTACCCGAATTGGATGGGGTTCCTGACGCCTTTCTCGAGCAGTGGCCTCCGGCACACGAACTTCTCGCCGATGAGGTCTTCTGGCGTGGAGACCCCACCCAAGCATCCGCCGAAGAGCAAGACGGCCGCGATCCCACGAAGGCATCCGGTCCACTTCTGGATCTGAGTTCGCTGCCCATCGACCACAGCGTGACTCCGACGGCCACCCGGGGTGGACACGGGGCCGCGCGTCGCCGGCTGGACGACTTCCTGGCGGACGGGTTGGAGCGATACGCCGAGGATCGCAACGATCCGGACTCAGACGCGGCGAGCCGCCTCTCACCGTGGCTGCACTACGGGCACATCTCCGCGCACGAGGTCTTCTCTGCGGTGGCGGAACAGGAGGATTGGTCGCCTCAGCGGATCTCGGGCCCTCCCGACGGTCGAAGGAAGGGGTGGTGGGGAATGAGCGAGGCCGCCGAGTCGTTCATCGACGAGCTGGTCACCTGGCGGGAGTTGGGTTACGGCTTCTGCTACCACGAGTCCGATTACGCCAGCTACGAGTCCCTTCCCGAGTGGGCGCGAGAGACCCTGGAAGCCCACGCCGGCGACGAGAGGGAACACGTCTACTCCCTCGAAGAGCTCGATTCCGCGTCCACGGACGACGAGATCTGGAATGCGGCGCAACGGCAGTTGGTGCATGACGGCGTCATCCAGAATTACCTTCGCATGCTCTGGGGCAAGAACATCCTCGCGTGGACGGAGCACCCCCGGGATGCTCTCGACATCATGATCGAGCTCAACAACCGCTACGCCCTCGACGGGCGCGACCCGAACTCGTACTCGGGGATCTTCTGGGTCATGGGCCGGTTCGACCGAGGTTGGCCTGAACGTGAGGTCTACGGGAAGGTCCGCACCATGACCTCCCGGTCGACGCGGAAGAAGCTGAAACTCGATCGCTATCTGGAGCGCTGGGGCGCTCAGGGTTCGCTGCTTTGAGGCCGTCGCGGTAGCGACAGGCCAAGCAGAAGCGGTCGGGGGTCCCGGCGAATGCGTGGGAGGGCTACGATGTCTGGACATCCCCTCAGCAGGCTCTTCTCGTAGACAGCAATGCGCGCCGTCCTCTGGTTCCTGACCTTCGCTCGTCTCGCGTTCGTTCCGATCTTCCTCTGGGTCGGCGCGGCGGCCCAGGAGGCAGCTCGGTCCGGTGGGGACCCCACCGCACTCCGATGGACCGCCATCGGTATCCTCTTCACCATGGGCGTCACGGACGTTGCCGACGGCGTGATCGCGCGCCGTTACGGGCTCACGAGCCAGATCGGCGCCGTGGTGGACGCAGCCGCTGACAAGGTTGCGCAGGCCGCCTTTCTGGTCTTTTTCGCTGTGAGCGAGGGACCCGTGTTCACGGCGTTACCCCTCCTTTTCGTCGCCGTGATCTTCGGCCGGGACATTCTCGGCCTTGTCGGCTGGCTCACTCTGCGCGCGTG
This sequence comes from Gemmatimonadota bacterium, assembly GCA_013002885.1. Classification (GTDB taxonomy): domain Bacteria; phylum Gemmatimonadota; class Gemmatimonadetes; order Longimicrobiales; family Gaopeijiaceae; genus UBA2589. The sequence continues at coordinate 20,184 of JABDLS010000001.1, forward strand.
GTACGGCCCCATCGTCATCGTCCATTCCTGGCACGGGAAGGCGACGACGGGTGCGGTGGCGTTCGTCCTGGTGTGTGCCGCCCTGGCGGTTCCGCCTCGCTGGCTGAACCCGGTCCTCCTGTGCACGGGCTTCCTCGCCCTGGCCAGCGTGCTCGGCTACTTCTTCGAGGGTCGCCGGCGGGGACGGGCGGCAGCCGCCTAGCCGAGGTCGGTCTCGGCGCAGAATCTAAGGGCGGTCACGGCGAGGGTCTGCGCCATGTGGGTGAGTTCGTCGACGCCTACCCACTCGTCGGGTCGGTGGGCCCTTCTGATGTCTCCCGCACCGTAGAGGACCGTCGGAATACCGCCCACCTGTCGGATGAGGCCGGCGTCCGCGCCGAAAGGCACGCCCTCCACGGAGGGTGTCTGGCCTTTCAGGGACCCTTCGGCAGAGCAAAGCACACGGACCAGCGGGTGGTCGGGGTCGGTCTCGGCGGAGAGGAAGCGACCACCCCACCACTCGACCACCGGGGGGTGGTCTCGGAGGAATTCGTCGTCGGTGGCAGCGTCTCGCACGGCGGACTGCAACTCCCGCCGCGCGTCCGCCGGATCTTCATCCGGTCGTACGCCCATGCGCCCTTCCATCGTCGCGTGCTCCGGCACCGACGAAGCCCAGTCTCCGCCTCGCATCGTGCCAATGCTGATGGGGAAGGGGATGACATAGCGGCGAAACAGGTCTCCGTCCGGCCGGGCGTCGTTTCGGCGCGTCTCCAACGCCCGAATGGCGCCATAAAGGTCGAAGAGCTTCTCGAACGCGCTGACCCCTTCGTCTCGGACGGCGCCGTGGGCGCTCTTGCCCGACACCCTCACCCGGAAGTTGAGACAGCCGGCCTGAACGGGAGCCACCACCCCCCCTGTGGGCTCCATGACGATGGCGCCGTCACCCCCGTGACCCCGGAGAAGCGTGGCGAGCGTCCCGATTCCTCCGTCTTCTTCTCCAATGACGCTCTGGAGGTGAATGCTTCCGGAGAGGGCCACTCCCGAGTCGCGAATCGCCTTGATGGCGTAGAGGCCGGCCGCGAGGGGGCCCTTCATGTCCAACGCTCCGCGGCCGTACAGGCGTCCGTCCTGGATCTCTCCGGCGAACGGGGGGTGGGTCCAGAGGTCGATGTCCCCGGGCGGCACCACGTCGACGTGCCCGTTCAAGACCAGTGAACGCCCGCCGCCAACCCCCTCCAGCGTGCCCACGAGTCCCACGGCCTCGGTACGCTCGATCTCCCACGAGCAGGCGGGGTGCGTCTGAACGGCGGCCAGATCGAGGATCCACCGGTCGATGGAGAGGCCGACGTCCGCCATGAGGTCCCGCATGACGTCCTGAGCCCGGGTTTCATTTCCGTTCCAGCTCGGCGCACGGATGAGTCGACGGGCGGCTTCGATCATGCCCCCGACGTCGACCTCGTCCACCACACGTCGCTCCAGCGAAGAGAGCTCCGCTGGTGGCTCCTCCTCGGAGCTCATTCGTCTACGCCGCCCCGCACGGCGCTACGGATCCTCAGCCGAGGTGCTCCCGGAAGAACGCGATGGTCCGTTCCTGGGCGAGACGTGCGGCTGCCTCGTCGTAGCGTGGGGTCGTGTCGTTGTGGAAGCCGTGGTTGACGTCCGGATACATATGCATCGTGTACGTCTTCTCGTGCTCTTCCAGGGCCGCCTGGAACTCGGGCCACCCGGCGTTCACACGTTCGTCGAGGCCGGCGTAGTTGATGAGGAGAGGGGCCTGGATGCTCGGCACGTCCTCGGGGTCCGGCTGGGACCCATAGAAGATCACACCGGCTCCCAGGTCGGACATCCGGACGGCCAGGGTGCCGACCATGCCGCCACCGAAGCAGAAGCCTACCGCTCCGACGCGGCCGGTGGACTCAGGGTGGTCCACGAGGAAGCGGGCACCCGCCATGAAGTCCTCGGTCATCGTCCCACGATCGAGTTGACGCTGCATGGTGCGTCCCTCGTCGTCGGTCCCAGGGTAACCGCCGAGAGGTGTGAGCGCGTCGGGGCCAAGGGCCAGGAATCCTGCTGCCCCGAAGCGACGAACCACGTCTTCGATGTATGGATTGAGCCCACGGTTCTCGTGGATCACGAGTACGGACGGCCACGGACCGTCGACCCCGGTGGGGCGGGCCATGTAGCCTCGCATCGTCCCCGACCCCTGGGGCGAGGGGTATTCGACGTACTCCCGCGCGACTCTGGGGTCGTCTTCAGGGACCTCGGCTGCCCATGCGTATTCGGGGCTGAGGGCGTCGAGGAACATGGATGCGGACATGCCTGCGGCCGTGAACTTGGCCGCTCCATCCAGGAAACCGCGGCGATCGATGATGCCGTGGATGTACTGATCGAAGAGGGTCAGGACCTCGGCCGGGAAATCCCCGGCCTCGAGGCGAGTGCGGGTCATGGTCGTAGCTCCTGGCGCAGGAGAAGGGCTATGGATCGGTCGCGGTCGCCAATCTAGGTGCCGAGGCGGGGGTGGCATAGCTTGGATGTGTCAAGCCATCCACCCGCCCACGGTATCCATGGCCGCGAAGTCACTCTCCCGCGTCTCACAACGTCGTCCCATCAGGCTTGCGAGCCTGCTGGCGGGGGTGGTCGCCCTTGTGTCGTGCAGCGATACGACGGGCCCGGGTGCTCCGGTGCCTACGACGGTCACCCCCGAGGCGTCTTCGGTGACCTTCACGTATCTCGGGCAGCAACGGACCGTCGCCCTGGTGGTGCGCGACCAGACCGGTGCGGTCATCTCGGGGCCCGCCATCACATGGACGTCGGACGACCCCGCCGTCGTCGAGGTGTCGGCTGGAGTCGCGACCGCGGTAGCCGGGGGCTCCACCACGCTGCGGGCTTCGGCGGGAACGGCGTCCACGTCGGTCAGCGCGTCGGTGAGCCAGGTCGTGGCCGACATCAGCCTCTCGGACACCGCCTGGTCGTTTTCCTCCTTCGGAGACACCCTCCGTCTGGAGGCCACTGTCGAGGACTCGAGCGGGGCGCGCATTCCCACGCACAGCCCCGAATGGACTTCGCTCGATACCATGGTGGTCACCGTTTCCGGCGAGGGACTCGTCACGGCGCGGGGGAACGGCTCCACCGCGGTGACGGCCGCGGCGGGTGGTGTCCTGCGCTCGGCTCGGGTCACCGTCGATCAGCGCGCGACCGCCTTCGTGCTCCCGGCGGACTCCGTGCGCTTCACCTCCCTCGGCGATACCGCGACGGTGGAGCCGATGGTCCTCGACGGCCAGGGAAACCCCATCGATGCCGCAGAGCTGACATGGAGCTCGCAGGACGAGAGTGTGGTCACAGTGTCGGCGTCGGGACGGCTGATGGCGGCGGGCAATGGATCGACTGCGGTGACGGTCACCGCGGGCCTCATCGTCACCCAGGTCGAGGTAGAGGTCGCTCAGTCAGCGTCGACGCTCGAGCTCGAGCCCGACTCGATTGTCCTCGCAGACCCCGGTGACCAGGCGGTGGCGGTGGCGATGGCTCGCGACGCAGGGGGAAGCGCCATAGCCGGGGCGCCGCTTGCCTGGCAATCCCGGGACGCAGGGATCGCCGACGTCGCTGTCGACGGCACGATCACCGCCTTCGCCACGGGCAGCACATTCGTCGTGGTCACCCACGAGGCGCTCACCGATTCCGTGGCCGTCAGCGTGGAGCCTGAGCTCACCCTGGTCGCCCTTGGTGAGACGACACCGGAGGCCGTTGTAGACACCGAGGTCTCGCTGGCCGCCAGGGTCGAGACCGTCCTAGGCGGCGCATACTCCGGAGCTCAGGTCGCCTGGAGCGTCGACGCCGGCTCCGGGAGCATCATTTCATCGGGCGAGTCGGAGAGCGACGCAACGGGTCACGTCAGTGCTGTCTGGCGGCTGGGTTCGGTCTCCGGAACCCAGCGCGCCCACGCATCGCTGGAGAGCCGGGGCAACACTGTGGTCGTGACCTTTACGGCTACCGCCCAGGCGGGGCCGGCAGCGACAGCTTCCCTCAGTGCTGATACGCTACTGCTGAGCGCCCGTGGTGAGACGGCGTTCCTGGCGCCCGCCTACTTCGATGCCTTCGGCAACGTCACGTCGGGTTCGGGGGTGTCATGGGTCTCTCGCGATCCGGCGGTGGTCACGGCAGCCACCGACGGCCTGGTGACCGGCGGTGCCAACGAGGGCACCACCTGGATCGTGGCGTTCCTGTCCGGCAGTCCCGTGGACTCCATCGAGGCTACGCTGGAAATGCGCGGCGCCATTACCGTCACTTTCGACGACGGGTGGCGCTCGGTCTACGAGAACGCGTGGCCCGTCCTGCAGACCATGGACATCCCGGCGAACGTGGCGGTGTACACCGAGGCCGTCGGCTTCCCGGCCTATATGACCGAGGCCCACCTGAACGAACTTCACGACGCCGGATGGGCCATGGTGGCGCACACGGTGACCCACGACAGCCTGCCCAACCTCTCCGCGGGGGAGCTGGACTTCGAGCTTCGGGCGGGCCAGGAGTGGCTTGTGACGCGCGGGTACCGGGGCTCGAATGTCTTCGTGGCGCCTTATCACGAGTTCGAGGACCGGGAGAAGACCGCGGCTGCTATCTACTACACGGCCGCCCGCGGGTATTCGGCGAATACGATATCGCCCGACAGCATCGTCTCGTGGATGCCCGACCGCCCCTTCGACCTCACGGGCTTCGAGGGCGACGATCTCCCTTACACCACCACGATGGGCCGGGACCGGCTGCGCACGCTCCTCCAGCGAACGCTGGACGAGGGGGCGTTCATCGATCTCTTCTTCCATCAGATTCCGGCGGCGAACGCCGCCGATTTCCAGGCGCTCATGGACGTGGTCGACGAGTTCAGGGAGCGCGTTCTCACGTACGATCAGCTCTACCCGGTCTTTGCCAGGGGCGTGTTCTGACGTCTGCCTAGGGACCCCACTGGTGGGAAACCCCGTCGGGGCGGAGATTTGGAACCTTGGCATCCACCGGGTGTCCGTTCGCCAGCGAAAGGACTGATCTCGAGGGGCCTCGCCCCGAGAAGACATCGAGGAGAGCTGAAGATGATCCGTTTTCCAGTGGCGCTCATCGCCGCCGGTCTGACCCTTACCGTGACGGCACCGGTCCTGGCCCAGGACGGCGACGTTCACCGTTCCAAGTACCACGACTATCGCGTCGTCACGGTGGCCGATGGCTTCGAGGTCCCTTGGGGCATGGCGTTCCTTCCTGACGGTGACATCCTCGTCACGGAGCGTCCTGGTCGGATTCGCGTCGTTCGTGACGGCCGGCTTCTCTCGGCGCCCGTGGAAGGCGCTCCGGAGGTCCTGGCCCAGGGGCAGGGTGGCATGCTCGACATCACGCCCCATCCCGACTTCGCCCGGAATCGGATGGTCTACCTGAGCTACTCGAAGCCCAAGGCTTCCGAAGGAGCCACCACGGCCATCGCTCGGGCGCGTTACGAGAATGGAGCGCTTCACGACCTGGAAGACATCTTCATTGCCGATTCCGAGGGGAGGGGGCACTACGGCTCTCGGATCGTCTTCGATGGCCAGGGCCACATCTTCTTCAGCGTCGGTGATCGACAAGCGCCACCCCGAGGAGATCTGGAAGCACACCCGGCCCAGGATCGGTCCAATCACCACGGCACCATCAACCGGATCCACGAGGATGGGCGGATACCTGCCGACAATCCCTTCGTGGGGGTCGACGGTGTGGAGCCTTCCATCTGGAGCTACGGACATCGCAATCCGCAAGGCATGGTCATGACGGAGTCCGGCGAGCTCTGGGCGACCGAGCACGGCCCTCAGGGTGGTGACGAGCTCAACCTGATCCTGCCTGGCGAGAACTACGGCTGGCCCGTGGTGGGCTACGGTGTGAACTACGGCTCGGGGTCTGCGATCCACGAGGCCACGATGCGCGAGGGGTGGCAGGACCCCCGGTACGTCTGGGTGCCCTCCATCGGTACCTCGGGGTTGGACATCTACACCGGGGACCAGTTCCCCGAGTGGCAGGGCAGCCTGTTCGCCGGTGGACTCGCCGGTGAAGTCGTCTACCGCTTCAGTCTCGACGGCGACATGGTCACCGAGCATGAGACCCTCGTAGACGGAATCGACCGGGTCCGGGCCGTAAATCAGGGTCCCGACGGCTACATCTACCTCGCCCTCGAGCGGAGGGGTGGTGAGCTCTCCAGCATCGTTCGGCTGGAGCCTGTCCGACGCTGACCGCCTGAGGGCCGTGGTGGGCCCGAGGCGTGCCGGCGGCCAAGCCCGGCGCATGAGGGTGGCCCTGGTTGTCGGCCTCCCCTTGGTGGTGGGCCTGGCGAGGGCTCCGCTGGTCGGCCCGACGCTGGCCGCTCAGGAGACGGCCCCGTCCGTCGCGGATTCCCAACGCGATGGACGGGGCTGGTTTCGTAGCGTCCTGGGCGTCAGCCCAGAACGTAATCGCGTCATCGTCGGGCTATGGGCCATGCATCCCTTCGAGCCTCAGTTCCCCGAGGTCGATGGCACCCGTGGATTCGGCGGTCTATACGGACATTGGTTCGGGACCACGTTCGTGAACTCGTACGACGAGAGGACCTGGGCGCTGGGCATCGAGCGCGACTGGGTGCGTTGGCGCCGGGGCCGCGCCGGCCTCGGAGTCGGCTACCGCGTGGGCCTCATCGCCGGCTACGACGAGCGTTTGGTGGAGATCGGGCGCCACACCCCGGTGTTGCCCTTCGGCGGGGTCCTCGTCTGGGCACGCTTCGGGCCGGTGGCCGTCGACAGCTACTACGTGTACCGGGCCATCACCTTGGAGACGTCCGTCGTCTTTTGACCAGCTCCCGGCTCGGGCGGGCGGAGACCGTGAAGCCGGCAGCCCGCTCGTGCTTGCCCGGGAGATGTGAGCGTCTGATGTTTGCTTCTCGCTTCCAGCGTCTGCTTCTCAAAACGCTTCATCGCCCGGGGGAACCCATGACCGTGCGGCTCGCAACGTTTGCCGTGGCTGCTCTTCTCGTCGTTCTCCCTGCCGGACCGGCTGCGGCCCAGAATCCTGGGGACCAGGAGGAGCGGATCAGCGATCCTCCGGAGCTTCGGCGAAGCCTTCGGCGGGTTCTAGGTGGCGTGCCCATGACGCCGGCCGACAGCATGCGTCAAGAGATCGTTCGGCGCCTGGACTTCGAGTCCTACAAGGAGTTGCTGCGAGGTCTCACCGAATTCGGCGACCGTGAGCAGGGCACGGCTCGGAATGCGGCCGCGGTCGACTGGATCGAAGATCGCCTGAGGAGCTGGGGCTACGAGACCGAGCGGGTCCGCTACATGTACACCCCCCGTGGCTCCGACACGGCCGAGCCCAGGGAAGAGGTGTTCGGCACCCTCGTGGGTGTGACCCGTCCCGACGAGATGTACATCATCGGCGCCCACATGGATGGCCGCGGGGGTGGGGAAGCGGCCAACGACGACGGATCGGGGACGGCCCTCGTCCTGGAGATCGCTCGGGCGCTCTCATCCTCCGATATCGCCGCCGACCGAACGATTCGTTTCGCCCTGTGGAACAACGAGGAGACGGGCCTTCAAGGGGCGGAGGCGTACGTGGAGCAGCGTGCGGAGCTGCAGGGCATCGAGAACCCGCCCGGGTCCGGCGACTACCCGGAACCCCGGTGGTTGGGCATGATCCAGCACGACATGATGATGTGGGACCATGGGAACCCCGTGACCTTCGGACAGGCCCTGGACGCCGATGTGGACGTGGAATTTCAGTTGGCGTCCGATCTGGCCGCGGAGTCGGCGCAGTTGGGCCTCGCCCTGATCAATGCGAACCGGATGCACGCCACCGACTACCCAGCGGTGCTCAGCAACGCCATGAGCAACACCGATTCGACGCCCTTCATGAACCTGACGCCGTCGGTGAGCCTGCGGGAGAACCGACGCCTCTACGAAACAGGCAATGGTGCCAATCCCCACTGGCATCAACCCACCGATCTATTCGAGACCTTCTCGGACCGGGACTTCATGCTGGGATTCAACGCTGCCCAAACGACCCTCGGGGCGCTTACGGAGTTGGCGGGGATTCGCTTGGTTCGGTAGCGGAAGCGATCAGGCCAGGGCGTCGGCCCAGTGCTCCTCGCTGATGACCGCGATGGGGACGCCCCGCTCCGCGTACTGGACGACCTCGTCGAGGAGGCCGCCGAAATCGCCCTGCGACCAGTCCGCGGCGGCTATGGCACCAATCACCACGAAGTCCGTCCGGCGATTGACGCTCCGCTCGCAAATCCCGCCACGCTCCCGCACCTCTCTCTCGCAGGCGTGGAGGGGGCCGTACGCCATCTCTCCACCGAAAACGAACGTCTGGCCCTCGAAGACGACTTCGGGGGGCGGACCGGTGAGTGGTAGATCGGTGGCGAGGGGGTAGCCGCCCCCGAAGCCCGACGGATTCTCAGCGAGCTGGCTGAGCATGGAGGCCAGCCGCTGGCGCTCACGTTTGTCCGCCCGCCCATCCATGAAGATCCGCTCCAGACGCCTGGCGAGGAGGTTGGCTGGGTACCGGGTGGCGATCTCCGGGTTCTCCTTCGCCCAGTCCGACAGGCGTTCCGCCTCCTCCGCCGAGACGTCGCCGTCGGCGATAACGCCTCGCACGAGTCCAACCATCTCGGCGAGGCCCTGCTCGACGCGACGCTGAGCTTTGAGCTGGGTGGCCCGATTCACGAATTCCTGCCCATCGGGGAATCAGTCCGAGTGCTCGAGATCACCGTCCGGTGTTCATGTCGCGACACTCGTCGATGATCTCGTCCTCGAACTCCTCCGGGTCGTCGACCACCTTCCAGAAGTCCTCGAAGTACTCGAGCATGTCCTTGGCGTCGTCTTCGTCGAAGCGCTCGTACCCTTGAGCGGCGAAGCCATTGATCAGTGCTTCGATGTCCCCGCGCTTGTCCGCGAAGGCGGAGGTCGCGGCAGCATGGTTCAGTTCCGGCCGACAGAAGCCGCGGTAGAGACGCTGGGTCACACGTCGAATCTTGTTCTGAAGGGCCTCCGTGACGGTCGCGTATCGAGCGTTGACGAGGCCGGCGAAGTCGAAGTCGTATGGGACGGTCAAAAACCGCGCGTCTTCCGTGCGAATCAACTTCACGTTGTGGAAGAAGACGGGCGACCAGTCGACGTTCCCGATCATGTAGTTGAACATGGCCACCTGGACCGAGTACTCCGCCCACGCCCGTTGGGGGGCGAACTGGGTCACGTCCTGGTGGGTCGCTCGCGCCCGTTCCGCCATGCGGTCTTCGTCTTCGATGAGGAAGCCGAACTTGGTCCGGGTGTCGTAGTCGTCCTCGATGTCTTCGTAGGTGATCTCCACCAACCGCACCCGGAAGCTCTGTGGGGTGAACTCGTTGAAGATGCGGTACGCCAGGTACTCGTCGAAGACGTAGTTCTGGTAGTTGTCGCTGCCGTCGTTGCAGGGAGTGACGAGCTTCAGCTTGTCCTGACCCTCGAAAACCGTGCCCTCCATCTGACTCGTGGGGAAATCGAGGCGAAGGGGCGGGAAGTTGCAGTTGCGCTTGTTCCGCCGGAAGTTGCCGCGGGTGCGGGTGTCCACCGGCTTCACGACCTCGCTGCCGTCGCTGTCGATAAAGGTCAGGGTGCCCTCGACTTCCACCGAATCGTTGCGCTCGTCGCGGAGCCATTCGATGTCCGTCCGAAGGGTCATGCGGATGGGCTCATGAGACTGGAAGAGTGGCGCGTTCTCGGCGGCCTCGGCACGCTCGGCGTACTCTTCCGGGGTGGGGATCACGACTTCCTGACCGGCGAGGCCGAAGGGGGTTAGGAAGAGCGAGAGGAGGGCGGCGGGGAGGCTGCGTCGATCCATGGTGTTCCTCGGGTGCATCGGGTCTCCGCCAAGAGTATCCGGCGGCGCGCCCGTTTGTCCAGCGGTGGGTTGCTCTTCATCGGGCTTCGGGCGCATCATTGGGCGCTGGGGACACAGACGTGACCCTCTCACCCCGAAAGACGGACGTGCATGGCTTCTCGACGAACGAAGGGCCTCCGTGGCCAAGGCCTGGGGCGGGTCGTCGTCTACTACCTCCTCTTCGCCGTGGCCCTGGTCCTCCTCGTCCAGTACGTGCCCTCCATACGCGAGGTGGTTTCGGGCGCCCGGTTGAACCAGCTCGGCACGGGACTCGAAGAAGCCTTCGGGGTCGTCGCTCCACCCATCGGTCAAGAAATCGGGGCTGGACCCTGGTCGGGTGCCATCGTGGCCGGACTCTCGATGCTCGGGGCCCTGGCCATCATGGTTCCAGTGACCCTCGTCTACATGATCACCCGAAGCCGTCGTGGATACGACGAGTCGGTGGTCCACACGCTGCTCATCCTGCCCGTGGCCGTCACGGGAATCGTGATGATCGTGCAGAACAGCGTGGCGCTGGCCTTCTCCCTTGCGGGGATCGTCGCGGCGGTGCGTTTTCGCACGACGTTGGAAGACACCAAGGATGCGGTCTACGTCTTCCTCGCCATCGGCGTGGGTCTGGCCTCTGGCGTCCAGGCCCTCGGGATCGCCTTGACGCTGTCCCTGATCTTCAACCTGGTCATCGTGGCTCTCTGGTTCACCAACTTCGGCAACGTCTACGCTGAGCAGCGGAGCCGGGACGGTGCCATGGGGGTTGGCGACGTCCTTGCCGGCCCTCATTCAGCCCTGGCCGCCCTCCAGGTCGGCGACCGGGCGGTCCTCGAGGCGGTGTCCGTCGGCGAGATCAAGGAGATGGCGGAGCGCGCGGTTCGCTTCGAGCGCCACATCACCGAGGAGCGGCAGAAGAACAAGCGGAAGCGGGCCAATGCCCTCATCATCGTCCACTCGGCGAGCGCGGAGGAGGCGCAGACCTACGTCGATGGCGTGCTCACGGAGTTCGCCGTCCGCTGGAAGCTCGTGGAGATGGAGCCGACGTCCACGGGCCAGATGCTCGTGTATGTGGCTCGCCTCGACGACCCTTCCGCCGAAGGGGCCGTCATGGACCGGCTGAGGGAAGGGCACGGGGGCGTCGTCTCCGCCGCCGAGTTCAGGTCGCTCAAGGGACTGAAGCCCAGAAAGTGAGGTACCTCGAGCTGATGACGGCGGTCCTGGTCGCCTGCGGGCCGGCCGAAGACGAGGATCAGGCGCCGAGGCCGGGCGACATAGATCGGGCCGCCCCCGAAGTCGATGAAACCGGGAGCCAGGTGACGCTCCTCAGCTACGACTTCACCACCGCCGATGCCCGTTTCGAGCTTCCTGGCCGCCTGGACGAGATCTCCGGCTTGGCTTTCACGGCCGACGGACGACTCCTGGGCCATGACGACGAACGCGGTCGAGTCTACGAGATCGACCCGGGCAGGGGGGACGTGGGCAAGCAGTTCGACCTTGGAAGCGGAAACGTACAGGACGACTTCGAGGGGATCGCAGCCATCGGTGAGCGTCTCTTCCTGGTGTCCAGCACCGGCTTCCTCTACGAGTTTCGAGAAGGTGCAGACGAAGTCGATGTGCCCTATCGGGTTACGGATACGGGCCTTGGCTCGTCGTGCGAGGTCGAGGGACTCGACTTCGACCCCGACTCCGAAGCCCTGCTTCTGGCGTGCAAGCGCGCCGACGGAGACGGCCAGTCGCTGAGGTTGTATGCCCTTCCTGTGGGCGGGGGAGCAGCGACGTCCATCGACGTGGCTCGTTCCGAACTGGCCGCATCGGGCCTCGACCCCGACTTCCAGCCCAGCGCAGTGGCGGTGACCCTGGACGGTACCTGGATCCTCCTCTCTGCGGTCACGGAGAGCATCGTCGAGATCGATTCGTCGGGCCGCGTTCTCGCCGGTGTGGCCCTGGGACGACAGAACCACCCCCAGCCCGAGGGGCTCGCGATCGGTGCGGATGGAACGCTGTACATTGCCAACGAAAGGAACGGTGATGATCCCCACATCACCGTGTACCGACGCCAGGGAGACGGCGCGTGATCCGAAGGCTCAACGTTCCAGTGCCCGATACCGCCCGCTTTCTCGCCCTGACCGAGAAGCGACGACCCCTGGGCATGTGGACGACGACGCCCGGGTATCGCCTTCTCCGCGATACCTACTTCGATACCGCAGACGGGGCGCTCATGGAGCGGGAGATGACGTTGCGGATCCGCTCGGAGGCCCGGGGACATCAGCTTCTGAAGCTGTCCATCAACCGTGAGGTCAGCCTCCAGGGTGTGGTGGAACTGGAGACATTCGAGACGCCCATGGTCCAGGGGCTCTACGAGACGCTGGCCGGGGACTCCGAGATCGCGGCTCGGATCCGGCAAGTGGTGGAACCGGCAGCCCTGCGCCCCCAGGCCGCCATGGACATCGACCGCGAAACGCGTGAGCTGAAGTCGGGACGCTTCGGGCGAGCAACCCACCGCATGGCCTTCGACGAGGTCATCGCGCATGCTCCCGGCGCGGCGAGGGAGTTCCAGGAGATCACCCTCATCGAGCTCACGAGCGGCAAGGTCACGCTCGAAGAGTTGGGTGACCGGCTGCGAGAGGGTCACGGCTTCACGAGTGACGGCCTGGACACGATTCGTCGGGTCCGAAGCTACCTGGTGGCCGGCAACGGGGCGGGACCCTCGGCCATTCCGCAGGACGTCCAGGTGGCGCTCATGCTCACCCGGAACGCGGAAGTCGCGCTGGTGGAAGGCCCCGACGGCCTCACGCTTCCGACCTCCCGCGGGTCTGGCGAGGACATCGCCCGTGAGTACCTCGCTGACCTCACGGGTGTCGAACCGACGGGCACCGACCTCGATCTGGTGGGCTTCGCCGCCGCCAAGAAGGGAGGATCCGACCTGGAGGTCTGGCTCCATGAGCTCTCGGCAGGGGTCCAGCCGTCCGGGTTCATCTGGATGCCGGTCGTCGAGTTGATGCAGCGTCTGGGCGCGCCCAGACTGCGGGACCCTGGCCTCATCGCCACGATGCTCATGCTGGTGCGCTCCGAGATCGGCGAGCGGATGCTGGCCGACGTGCCCCTGGGTGCCGTCCCCCCTCGGGAGCTGCCGCTGGAGCCGCGGGAGGATGGCCTCGAGCCGGGGAAGGGTCCCGACGACTATCTCGACCTGGAATTGAGCATTCTCGACTTCAACCAGCGGGTCTTGGAGTTGGCTGAGGACGGGTCGATCCCACTTCTCGAGCGCTTCCGTTTCCTCTCCATCTTCTCCAGCAACCTTGACGAGTTCTTCGTGGTCCGGACGGGGCGACTCAAGGAGGAGGTGGCCCGAGGTGAACAGGACGCCTACGAGGATCTATCAGCCCAGCAGCTTCTCGACCTCGTGGCCGTGAGGGTCAGAGCGCTCCTCGCGCGGCAGTATTCATGCTTCCAAAGGGTGCTCGAACCGGCCCTCGCACAATGCGGCGTGCGGATCGTGGACTGGGAGGACCTCGATCCCGCGGCACAGGCCGGACTCCGCCAGCGGTTTGCGGATGAGATCTTCCCGCTCATCACGCCGCTTTCCATGTCCTCGGGTCCGGGAAGGTCCTTTCCGAGGCTCATCAGCCTGGGCCTCGCGCTGGCGGTGTCCCTGCGCCGTGGTGCCGAGGGCAAGGCCGAGCTGGGGTACGTGCCGATTCCCGACGATGTGGACCGATTCCTTCCGGTTCCCGACTCCCAGGACGTCATTCCCGTGGAGCGGGTCATCGGTGCCAACGTCGACCAGCTTTTTTCGTCCGCCGAGGTCGGTCGCACCTATGCCTTCCGGGCGAGCCGCGTCGGCGACGTGGACATCGACGAGGACTCGTCGGGATCGCTCCTCCTCGACATCCAGGACGAGGTCGAGGCCAGGCCCTACAAGCCCATCATCCGGTTGGAGGTGGAGGCTCGGATGCCCAGGGAGGTCCGCGCGTTCATCCTCAACTCCATTCGCGACGACCAAACCATGGATGGAGCCACCGTCGATGCGTCGGACGTCTACGAGTTGCCGGGTCTCGTCGATCTCACGGGTGTTGCCGATCTGTGCGATCTCGAGGTGGAGGAAGGACTCTTCGAGCCGTATACGGCTCACCCTCTTCTCCAGGAGAACGGCTCGATCTTCGACTTGCTGGCCGAGCGCGACATTCTCTGCCATCACCCCTTCCACGACTTCGAGGCGACGGTAGGACGTCTTCTCAACGAGGCAGCCCGCGACCCCGACGTCGTGGCCATCAAGCTCACGCTCTACCGGACCGGGCGTCGATCACCCGTCATGGATGCCCTCCTGGAGGCTCTCGCCCAGGGCAAAGACGTCTCGGTCTTCGTGGAGCTCAAGGCCCGCTTCGACGAGGAAAGCAATATCCATTGGACGAAGCGGTTGGCCGACGAGGGCGCCCGGGTCGTCTATGGAGTGGTCGGATACAAGACCCACGCGAAAACCGCTTTGGTCATACGGCGCGAGGCTGAAGGAATCCGCAGGTACGTTCACATCGGGACCGGCAACTACAACGCCACCACCGCCCGGTTCTACACCGACTTCGGGCTCATGTCCGGCGATCCCGACCTGGGAGCCGACCTCAACGACTTCTTCAATGAACTCACGGGGGGGGCCGGTCCGCCGGAAACGCAGTTCCGGCGGCTTCTGGTGGCGCCCCACTCGCTGGTTCAAGGCATCGAGCGGATGATCCGCCGGGAGATCGAGCACGCCGAGGCGGGCCGACCCGCCCGGATCCAGGCGAAGCTCAATGGGCTCGCCGACCGGAAGGTGGTCCGCACCCTCTACGAAGCAGCTCGAAAGGGAGTCGAGATCGACCTCATCGTCCGCTCGATCTGCACCCTGCGTCCCGGCGTGCCCGGTCTGTCGGACACCGTGCGGGTGTACAGCATCCTCGGGCGATTCCTCGAGCACTCGAGGATCTACTACTTCGAGAACGCCGGTCAAAGCGAGTACTACATCGGGTCGGCCGACTGGCGGGCACGGAACCTTCGCCGCCGCGTGGAAGTGGTGACCCCGGTGGACGATCCCGCAGGCCGGGGACTTCTTCGGGCGGTCTTCGACGCACAGCTGGAGGACCCGCGAGCCTGGACGCTTCGAGCGGACGGGGCCTTCGAGCGCGCACGCGGGGATGGGCCCGATTCTCAGCATCGCTTCATGGCAACCCGCGGAGGATTGGATTTGGCCGAGGCCGAGACCAGCGGTACCTGAACGTCCGAGCCTCGTATATTTTCAGCGCCGACCCAACGGGTCGCTCCGCGCCTGTAGCTCAGCTGGATAGAGCATCGGCCTTCTAAGCCGACGGTCGCAGGTTCGAGTCCTGCCAGGCGCGCTCGAAGCTTGATCCTCCAGGCCCACTCTGTGCGGCTGCCCTGTTCTAACGATGACCCACGCCCTCGGAAACGCGCTGAAGCTGTTCGTGGCATTTGGCCCGGCTTTCGTGGTTTGCGCCTGCGCCTCCGAGCCGGGGGGCGCCGACGTGCGCACCCAATCGCGAGACGCCCTACGCACGGCCCTCGACTCGGTCGTCCAGACCAGCGGTGCAGAGGTCGTCGGTATCTACTACCGGAGCCTCGCCGAAGGTGGTGACTCGATCACCATCGACGCCGATGTCCGGATGCACGCCGCGAGCACCATGAAGGTCCCGGTCATGCAGCGGCTCTTCCTGGACCATCAAGAAGGCCTGCGGAGTCTCGACTCGACGCTTCCGGTGAAGCGGACCTTCCGATCCATCGTCGATGGATCGACGTACGACCTTCCGCCCGAGTCGGATTCCGACACCACCTTCTATGGGGAAGTGGGTGGTCAGGCGACGATCAGAGAGATGGTCGACCGAATGATCACCTGGTCCAGCAATCTGGCGACCAACATCCTCATCGAGGCGGCCGAGCCCGAGCGCATCGAGACGATGCTCGCCGAGATCGGTGCCGACTCCATGTCGGTGCTCCGCGGCGTAGAAGACCTGAAGGCCTTCGAGGCCGGGCTTTCGAACTCCACGACCGCCCGAGGTCTTGGTGCAGCCATGGCGGGAATCGTCGAATCGGAGGTCTTCTCCGAGGAGGTCCGGGAAGGGATGCTCGACATTCTTTCCCGCCAGCATTTCACGGGGGGTATTCCATCGGGGGTACCCGACGGCGTACGGGTGGCCAACAAGACCGGGTGGATCACGGGAATCCACCATGACGCGGCGATCGTTCTTCCCGAAGATGCATCGACCTATGTCCTGGTGATCCTGGTCCGCGGCCATCCTGCGGAGGATCAAGGTGAGGCGATGATCGCCGACCTGTCTGCGTTGGTCTGGGCCCACCAGATGGGGAATTGAAGGGCGAGCGCTACCCTTTTTCGGTCGTGTCCACCCTGACTCCGGCGTCCAACGTCCGATGAACCGGGCATCGATCAGCGATCTCCATGAGGCGGGCGCGCTGCTCTTCGTCCAGCGGCCCGACGAGCTCGATTTCCCGGTCGATGACATCGAGTCGCGGGTCCTCTTCGCAATTTTCGCAGTCCTTGGCGTGGATCCGCCGGTGCTTCAGGCTGACGCGTGCCTCCTCCAAGGGCCACTCCTTTCGTCCAGCGTACATCTGGAGCGTCATCGACGTACACGCTCCCAACCCGGCGATGAGGTAGTCGTAGGGTGTCGGTCCGGCGTCCGCTCCTCCCACCGACGCCGGCTCGTCGGCGACGAGGACGTGCCGCCGGATGGCGATGTCGGTGTGGAAGGTCCCTTTGCCTGTCCGGGTCACGGCTCGGTCCGCCTCGCGGAGCTCGTCGATATCAGCCGGCCCATCCCGCAGGTCGACGTAGCGGCTGGCCCAGGCGGCGAGGACGGTGGCCACGTATGCCGAGTCCGCCGAGTCGGCGAGCAGGTGGTCGGCACCGTCCAGTGAGACGAAGCTCTTCGGGTGCTTGGCCATCCGGTAGAGCCTGGCCGCGTTGTCGACGCCCACGATCTCGTCGACGGGCGAGTGCATGAACAGCAGGGCTGCGTCGAGGCCGGAAACCACCTCCTCGACGTGTTGGGCCCTGAGGTCGTCGAGGAACTGCTTTTTGATATTGAAGGGGCGGCCGCCGATACGAACCTCGGCCATGCCACGTTCTTCGATCTCCTCTGCCGACGCCTCCACGTGTCGGAGTACGTGCTCGGGGTCTGCAGGAGCGCCGATGGTCGTAACGGCCCGTACGGCGGGCAGTGAGGCGGCGGCCTGCAACACCGCGGCTCCACCCAGCGAATGTCCGACGAGAATCGAGGGCCCAGCGCCCAGTTCATTTGCCATGAAGCGACCGGCCGCAACCAGGTCCTCGACATTGGATGAGAAGTTGGTATCGGCGAAGTCACCCTCGCTTTCTCCCAGCCCCGTGAAGTCGAATCTCAGGACGCCAACGCCACGACCGGCGAGCGCTTTCGAGATGTCGACCGCTGCTCGGATATTCTTCGTGCAGGTGAAGCAATGGGCGAACAGCGCCCACGTGTGGGGCCGAGGGCCCGGTGGCGCTTCGATACGGGCGGAGAGGAGGTGGCCGTCCACTCCTTCGAACTGGATCTTTTCGGTGGGCACGTATGCTCCCTGACGCGGGTTTACCGTCTTTCGGCGATTGTTTACATTTTCGCGCTCGGCCGCAAACGGCCGACTCGACCCTCAGGTGCGCAACTCACGACGCGGACACGAGGGTCCCATGGTGGGCGTAGCTCAGTCGGTTAGAGCGCCGGATTGTGGTTCCGGAGGTCGCCGGTTCAAATCCGGTCGTCCACCCTGAAAGCCGCGTCACAGAAGGATAACGATACGGTTTCGGCTTTTTGACGGGGCGGTGCGAAAAAAGATTGCCTCAAGGTGTTGACCGCCCTCAGGGGTACGGTTACCATAAATGCCTCGCAGCGAGTGGCCGCTTGGACCTGCCACGCGCTGCGTTTTGCTCGAACGGAGTTCCCCTGCCGCTTCCGCGGCGCATGAACACTCCGAACACGAGCCACCCAAGTTGTTTGAAAACCGAGGTTTCGAGTGTATTGAGCGGGCCTGAGCGACAGGCGCTTTGTCTTGTCGCATCCGACCTTCGGGTCGGCAGGTCATAACAACAAAGATTCCGAATGCTCGATCAGTACACGTAGTACAGGTCGCGTTCGAACAATAGAGCTATCAATCAAGCTATTTCTCAACGGAGAGTTTGATCCTGGCTCAGGACGAACGCTGGCGGCGTGCTTAACACATGCAAGTCGTACGAGGGCCCAGAGCTTGCTCTGGAGACCCGAGTG
>JABDLS010000018.1 GCA_013002885.1 Gemmatimonadota bacterium
GGAATTCCGATGATCTGTCCGACGGCCGCCCCGCTCATGACCCACCCCGTGGCCCAACCACGACGCTCGTAGGGGAAGTAGTCGCCGATATACGAGACGGCCGCCCCCGAGAGGATCCCACCGGCGCATCCTGCGAACATGCGGACGAGGAGAAAGGAGGCATACCCGCTGACGAAGCCGTGCAGCGACAGCGCCACCGTCATGGCGCCGCACCCGAGAAGGAGGATCCGCCGCCGACCGATCTTGTCGGAAACGGGACCGGCGAGGATGGCAAAGATCCCCACCATGAGGGAGTAGACGGAGACCAGCGTTCCCAGGACGGCGTCCGCGATGTCGAGCTGGTCGCCGATCATCGGAAGGATGGGCGACAGGATCATGGTCTGGCTCGCCGACGAAAAGACGAGGAGCCAGAGAGTGAAGACGATCAGGTACGGCGACGCGCCGTCACCTCGTCCCTTGCGTTGCCGCACGTCGACGTCCGGTGGGGTCACGACCCCACTCAATCGTCGCGCCGGTCCATAAAGCCGGGGTAGCGCTGCGCGGTCGGCATGAGGACGAGGTTCAGAACGTCCACGTGCTCTGGCGTGTTCGCCACATAGATGACGGCGTCGGCGACGTCGTCGGCGCTGAGGGGCACCGTGTCGGCGTAGACGGCGTCGGCCCGGTTTCGGTCGCCGTCGAATCGCACCTCGCTGAACTCGGTCTCGGTGATGCCCGGATCGACACTCGAGACCCGGATCTTCGTCCCGAGGAGGTCGATGTTCATCGCTTCAGTCAGGGCCCGCACGGCGAACTTGGTCGAGTTGTAGACGGCGTTCCGCGGGTAGACCCACCGTCCGGCGATGCTCCCGATGTGGATGACGTGTCCCGAATCCCGCTCCACCATGGGAGCCAGTATGGCGCGGGTCACGTAGAGGAGGCCTTTCACGTTGGTGTCGATCATCTCGTCCCAGTGCTCCGTCGATCCCTCGTGGAGCTTGTCGAGACCACGGCCCTTTCCGGCGTTGTTCACCAGGACGTCAGGGACACAGCCGCTGTCCGCCAGCCTCGACGCGTAGGCGAAGACCGCGTCGCGATCGGTGACATCGAGGGGGTGGGCTTCGGTCTCGATGCCGTGGGCCGCTGACAGCTCCTCCGCCAGCGCTTGCAGCCGATCAAGTCGCCGAGCCGTGAGGTGGAGGTGGGACCCCCGTTCGGCGAAGTGGCGGGCGCATGCTTCGCCGATGCCGGCCGAGGCACCCGTGATCATCACGCGTTTTCCCTGCAGTCGATTCATTCCGGCCGATGGATTGGGGGTGAGAGGGCGTAGGCAGATGTCGCCGGCGAGGCGCGTAGCCGGAGCTTCCTTGACCCGTCAAGCGCCTGAGCTTCGCCCTGATGGTCCCGGAGGGCAACGGGCCGCAGCCAACGCGGCTCTTACGCCATCGGCACGTGGGTGGTAGCCTGGGGCGCAGCAGGCGATGAACGTCCACGGGAGTTGGGGATGAACAAGAAGCAGGTCGGCGCCTGGGCGCTCTTCGACTTCGCCAACTCCGTCTACCCCGCGGTAATCACGACGGCCGTCTTCTCCGGTTACTACACAGGCTTCGTGGTAGGAGGCGACGACGGACGGGGTACTCAGTTATGGGGCAATGCCGTCTCCCTCTCCGCCCTCATCGTGGCTCTCACGGCTCCTCTCCTGGGAGCCATCGCGGACCGGGGAGGAGCCCGCAAGCGCTTCATGCTTTTCTACACCGGCGTGTGTCTCTTCGGCGTGACCCTCTTCGCCACGCTGGACGCCGGAATGGCCCTGCGCGGGTTCATCCTCTTCGTCATCGCAAACGTGGGTTTCGAGAGCGCCCTCGTATTCTACAACTCCTTCCTTCCCGACATCGCCCCGCCGGACAAGCAGGGCCGGATTTCGGGTCTCGGCTTCGGCGTCGGGTACCTGGGGTCGGCCATCGGTCTCATGATGGCCATACCGCTGGTGGAGACCATCGAGCTCGTCTGGCTGGCAACGGCCGCCTTCTTCCTGGTCTTCTCCATTCCGGCGTTCGTCTACCTGCCGAAGGACGAGCCCGGCGGAATGACCGTCCCTCAGGCGGCGAAGTGGGGACTGACGAACATGGCGAGCATCGTGGGTGAGGTCTGGAGGCTCAAGGATCTCAGAAATTTCCTGATGGCGTTCTTCTTCTACATCGACGGTGTGCTGACCATCATCGTCATGGCCGGCCCCGTCGCCGAAGAGACCTTCGGCTTCGGGGAGGTCGAGCGCATCGTTCTTTTCCTCGTGGTTCAGTTCTCGGCCCTGGCCGGCGCCTTCGCCATGGCCAAGCCCACCGACGTCGCGGGCCCGAAGAAGGTCCTGAACGGAGTCCTCATGCTCTGGATCGTGACCGGCCTGGCTGCGTTCTTCGTCCAGAGCTCGACGGTCTTCTTCGGGCTGGCAGTAGTGGCTGGCTTCGGCCTCGGCTCTGTGCAGTCGGCGAGCCGGAGCTACGTCTCCCTGCTCATTCCCGATGGGCGGGAGTCGGAGATGTTCGGCTTCTACGCGCTTTGCGGAAAGTCGTCATCCGTCATGGGGCCGTTCCTCTTCGGCACGGCCACGGTGCTCGCGGGTGGCGACCAGCGACCGGCCTTTCTCGTACTGACGCTTCTCTTCGTCATCGGCCTGGTGCTGCTTCAACGGGTGCCGAGCCCGCACGTGGTCGGCGGCGCGCCCGAGGGCTCATAGTCTCCGCCCGGTGCATGAGAGTCCAGGGCCATCGGTCCTCCGACGACCGACTACCGAACGGCGAGTTCGGGGACGGGGGCCAGGATCACCTCACGCCGCTCCGTGGTGACGCCGTCCACTCCTTCGTGGCCGGCGGCAGTAGGGCCGTCCCAGTAGGCCTGGTAGGCCCCCAGGGAATCGAAGCCCAGCATCCGGAGATAGTGCCAGCCGTCAGATAGGAGGAAGCGACCCGTCGCCGAGGGAAGGCCCGCCGAGCGTTCCCTCGGCAGGAGTTCGTGCTGGATGGCCTCTTCGAACCGATCGGATTGCCCCGGCAGGATGCGGTACCACACCAGGGCGACTCGGGGTCGGCTGGTAGGATCGCCATGGGACAGGTCCGGGAGCATCGCCACGAACTGATCGTCGTGGGCGGCGATGAGGTCTCCGATGGCTCCGTAGAAGCCGCCGATGCCCATGCCGTCGGGGCCGGGCAGCCCCGAGATGACGCGGTTGTGCTCGTCCATTCCCGCCATTCCCTCGAAGCTGCTGACCACGATCAGGTCCAGCGGAATCGAGCTCTCTACCTCACGGAACGCCCGGAAGGAGCGCATGGCTGTATCCAGCTCGTAGAGGGGGAGGGCCCTCTCGCGGAAGATGGTCCGGGCTGCCGTCGCCCCTCCAGGGACAAAGCGGAAGGTCACCAGTTGCCGGACTTCGCCCGGAAAGACCTCCTGTGCAGCGACCCTCATCGGGAGGGTCGTCATGGCCACAGCCAACAGCCGCAGCGCGATGCGCACGAAATAGGAGCCCGCCGATACGATCATCGGGACGGACGGCAGGACCGCCGATGTCGCCGACGAGGTCATTCGAGCCCCTGCCGGTCCAGTGACAGGAGCGTCCGCAGAAGGACGTTCGATCCGTTGACCACATCGGCGAGCTCCGTCCGCTCTTCCGGCGCGTGACTGATACCGTCGACCGATGGCACGAAGATCATGCCCACGGGGCCGATGAGGGCCATGCTCTGGGCGTCGTGGCCCGCGCCGGATGGCATGCGCTGGCTGGAAAGGCCCAGTTCGGTCGCGGAATCCTCGATCATGTCGCGAAGGCGGGGGTCCGTAGGCGCGGCGCGGCTCGTGTAGAAGCGTTCGAAGGAGAAGGCGACCCCGGTGTCGGTCTCGATGGCGGCCGCCTGCTCCTGAACCGCGTCGAAGACGGCACCAATACCATCCATGCTCAGATCGCGGATCTCCAGCGTCATCCGTACTCGCCCGGCAATGACGTTGGGTGCCCCCGGTTCCGGCTCGATGATGCCTATCGTCGCTACCTGCCGCCCGGGCATCTCGAGAGCGGTCCGATACACCGCTTCAATGAACCGGGCGGAGCCGACGAGGGCATCGGTCCGGCGGTCCATCGGCGTCGTTCCGGCATGGTTCGTCATCCCCTCTGCGACGACGTTCCACCTCATGATGCCGACGATTCCTGCCACGACGCCGATGTCGATGCCGTCCTGATCGAGGACCGCTCCCTGTTCCACGTGAAGTTCGAGGAAGGCCGCCATGGATCCTTCCCCACGTCGCGCCTCGTCCAATCGATCGGGATCTCCACCCAGCCTGCGTATGCCCTCGCCGATGGTGAGACCGGAGGCCGTTTCGATGTCGAGCTCGAAGGGCTCGACTTCACCCACGAGGGCCCGGCTACCCGTCTTGCCGCCCTCTTCGTTGGTGAAGACGACGACTTCCAGCGGATGCCGGGTGGTGTGACGTGCGTCGGCCAGGACCGTCGCGACCTCGACCGAGCCCATGACGCCGACCTGGCCGTCATAGTTACCACCTCCGGGGACGGAGTCGGCGTGGGAGCCGAAAACGATGGGGGGAAGGCCGTCTACCGAACCCGCCTTCCGGGCGACCAAGTTGCCCACGAGGTCGCGCTCCACGGAGAAGCCCGCTTCTGTGAGGAGAGCTTCGATCCACTCCAGAGCTGCCACGTTGGCGTCGCTGAAGGCCACCCGATCGATGCCGCCCTCGTCGTTTGCTCCGAAGCCGGCAAGGGTACGCATGCCATCGCCCAGTCGACGGCTGTCGACCTCCAGTGGTTGGAGGTCCACGCCTTCGATCATTTCATTCGTCGAGCCGCTGAAGCGCGGAACCACGCCCTCGGCGCCTCCCAGCCAGAGGCCTACGGCTCCCAGGCCTCCCAGTCGTGTGAATTCGCGGCGTTTCATGTTGGTTGGGGTTGGGGTGTGGATCTGCGGGCGAAGTCTCCGACGAGTGGAGGGCTGCTGGAAAGATCAGCCACCGAGGGGACGGCCTCCATCCACCGGAATGGAGACACCCGTGGTAGAAGGCAGGGATACCACCGCGGCCATCACGGCCGAGGCGACGTCGCCCACCGTGGCGAGGCGGCCGAGTGGGGTGCTGTCGAGCATGTGCTGCCTTCGTTCGGGGTCCCACCCTCGGGTGAGCTCGGTATCGACAAGGCCCGGAGCGACGGAGAGAACCCGGACGTTGGGAGCCAGCGCTCGAGCGAGAGAGGTGGTCATGTTGTCCAGCGCCGCCTTGGAGGCACAGTAGGCGACGTTGCTGCCGTTGCCCATTCGGGACGCGAGCGAAGAGATGTTCACCACCACGCCCCCACCGTCACGGTCCAGGAGCGCCCGGAACGCCCGGATGGTGGCAAAGGGTCCCCGGACGTTGGTTTGCATGATCCGATCGAAGAACGTGTCGTCGAGGGCCTCGAGGTCGTGATGGGGGATGACCCGGGTGGTCGCGGCGTTGTTCACCAGGACGTCGAGGCGACCCTCGGTGGCCGCGACATCGGTGGCAAGCGCGTTCAGGGCCCGGGTGTCGCTGGCCGACGCTTGCCGATACCGGTGCCCTTCGCCAGGGAGGGAGGCCACGACCTCGCGGGCTCCCTCCTCGCTGTCCCGGTGGGTGACGATGACCGTGGCTCCGGCTTTGGCCAGTTCGTGAGCGATGGCGGCACCGATCCCGCGACTGCCTCCTGTGACCAGTGCCACACGTTCTGACAAGACTCCTTCCACCGTCCACCTCGGTTCGTGGGTTCAGGCCCGCCGGTCCGGGAACTTGGCGCACGCCAGTTGGTTCTGATAATCTTGGGTAGTAAGCGCAAGCGGGCAGGGGCTCGCCTCGAAGAGCGCTTCAGGGGCGAAGATGACGACGACGAATACAATGAGCACCATCGGGCTCTTCCCGCGGTGTCTCTTTTGCCATGCCCCATTCCCCGAGAACGGTGAGCTCCACCGGATGCCCAGGGGCAGGAAGGTGGCCTTCGATCCGGCACGGGGCCGGCTTTGGGCCGTCTGCGATAGCTGCCACCGTTGGAATCTCGCACCCATCGAGGAGCGGGAAGCCGCGCTCTACGAACTCGAGCGGCTTTGCCACGATCATGCCCGCCCCCTGGTGAGCACGGCGAACGTCGCCCTGTTCCGTTCCGGCTCCATGACCCTCATCCGCGTTGGTGACGCGAGTCTCGTCGAGCAGGCCTGGTGGCGCTATGGTCGGGAGCTTCGCAAGCGAAAGGCATCGTACGAGAGCCGTCGCTCGAAGGTCACCGCCTACACGTTCGGTGCCCTTCAGTTCATTGGAGACGCCATAGGCTTCTCCGACGGCGACGTAGCCATCGACTGGGAGGATACTCCGGTGGCCGACGTCCTGCGGTGGCGCCGCTTCGGTTGGGCTGCCTGGCACGGCCGTGAGACCTGTCCGTACTGCAACAGCACGCTCCGGGCCCTCCGCTACGACCTGGGCTGGTGGGTCTATCCGCTGCGCGGCAAGGACGGGCGGCTCGGTCTCGGAGTCCCCTGTCAGCGCTGTGACCCCTGGACCCCGGAGAAGGTCTATGAACTCCACGGCGACGCCGCTGAGAACGTTCTACGCCGGCTGCTGGCCTACCAGAATATCGGAGGCGCCAGCGAGCGGCGGATCACCGAGGCGGCTCGAGCCATCGAGGAGGCAGGGTCCACCGGCGACTTTGCGGCCCGGGTGACGGAGCAGCGTCAGACTTTGTGGAAGATGGGCTCGACGGGAACCATCGGGCTGGAGATCGCCCTCAATGAGTCCGTGGAGCGTCGCCTGCTCGAGATGGAGGCGCGCGCGCTGGCCTTTCTGTGGAAACAGGAAGAAGAGCTGGCGAGCATTATCGATGAGGAACTCACGCCGCGGCGCCTTCTCGAGGCCCACCTCAGACGGCTGCCCATCCGACTCCGCTCGCGCCACTCGGACCGGATTCTGCCCGCGCGAACCGCGGGACTGGTGGAGCGGATCCTGGCGAATGACGATGTGAGCTCGGTAGGTCCCGCCGGCCGGAGTCACGCCTCGCTCACCTGAGCGATTGCCGGAATCGGGCCCTGTCGGTCACGCCCTCCAGGGAGGTCGGCAAAACGCAACCGGACCAATCAAGCTTGCTGACCGTTCAGAACGTCACGGAAGTCGGTCAAAGTGCCCGGGTGCAGGATGCCGGCCCTGTCCCAGTCGTCTCCATGGGGGGCCGCCCCTGCGCCTCCGATCACCACTTTGACCGATGGTGGGAGGAGGTTCCGGATCTCGAGGACCTCCTGAACGCCGCGGGCATCCAGACGTGGATGCACGGCTGACAGTGCCACCATCTTCGCGTTCAGTTTCTTTGCGGCCCGTGCAATATCGTCGGCTGGCAAGTCGGGTCCCAGGAAGCGAATCCGCCAGCCCTCGTACGCGGCAATGACTCCCGCGAGAAGAGCCCCGAACTCGTGTCGCTGGCCGGCTGGCGTCCCGGTAACGGCGAGGGGCGCATCGGGGTCGGGCTGGTTGGTGGTCGAAACCCACTCGAGGAAACGGCGGATGGCGACCGAAGCAATGTGCTCCGTACTCGGGCGCATGTGCCCCGACTGCCAGGCCCGACCGACTTCCTGGAGTAGGGGAACCATGAGCCCCTCGACCAGCTCGTGGGGGCGAAGTTCCACCGCGGAGCGCATCAGAAACTGCTCCAATTCCTCGGTGCGCATGCCCTGCACCAGCTCCAGTGCCGTCTTCACTCGTTCGACATCCGGCGCAATCGCGTCTCCGTGGAGCTGGACCGGCGTTTCCCGGTCCTCGTCGATGAGCTCCTGCAGCTCGTCGGCATCCAACGCAGCGATGAGGCCGATGGTGCGTCCGCCATCGACGGCGGTGGCCAGGAGCTGAAGCCGTCGAACATCGGAGTCGGAGTAGAGGCGCTGACCGCCATCGCTACGTGAGGGCTCGACGGCTCCGTATCGCCGCTCCCAGGCTCGAAGCACCGGCGAGGAAAGCCCGGTACGCTGGGAAACGACTCGAATGGGATGGCGTGCTTCGGTGGCATCGGTCATGAAAGCAACGGTAAGCTCTTGTAGAGGTGATGTCAAACTTAAATCCTAGACAAGCACTTGACAGCACGCGATGGGGGCATCAATATGCTGGACACAAACTAAACAAAGCCTCTCAGGCAGGAGTTCCAGACGATGTTCAAGAAAACCTTTACCATTGCCCTCGCCGCCGCCGCCGTGGCGACTGCTTCGCCGGCCGACGTTCAGGCTCAGGACGGCGACATCGTGGCCGTTGCTCAAGCCGCCGGCGGTTTCGAGACTCTTCTCGCCGCTGCTACAGCCGCCGACCTGGTGGCGACGCTCCAGAGCGAAGGTCCGTTCACGGTCTTCGCCCCCACCGACGAGGCGTTCGCTAAGATCCCTCAGGCGCAACTCCAGGCCCTCCTTGAGGACAAGGAAGCTCTCCAGAAGGTCCTGCTCTACCACGTCGTTCCCGGTAGGGTCGCCGCGAGCCAGGTCGTGAACCTGAACACGGCTGAAACCGCCGCCGGCCAGAACGTGACCATCCTGGTGGAGAACGGTTCGGTGAAGGTGGACAACGCCAACGTCGTCGCCACGGACATCCAGGCCACGAACGGCATCATCCACGTCATCGATCAGGTCATTCTGCCTGAGATGTAGGACGTAACGATAAGCTTCACCCGCCGAGACGCGGGTTCGGCTGTAAACCGGTCTCCGAGCTTCGAGCTTCGGAGGCCGGTTTGCTTTTCCGGGTGCCCCTGGCGCGAAGGCGGGCCTGTACTGAGAATCAAGGCTGCCCGAAGGCCAAGTACCGGAAACTCAGGATCACCGATGGACTCGACACCGCGCTACGCGCTTCTGACCGTACTCACCCTCGCTCTTCTCGCACCTGCGCCGGTTCGAGGCCAGGAGTTGGCGGATCAGTGGATCGACGCTCTGGAGTGGCGTTCCATCGGTCCTGCGAACATGGCGGGACGGGTCACCGATGTCGAAGGACTTCCGAGCCCATCCAAGACGTTCTACGTGGCTGCGGCCGCAGGTGGCATCTGGAAGACCACCAACAACGGCGTGACGTATCGGCCCGTCTTCCAGAACGAACGGGTCATCTCTCTCGGCGATATCGCCATCGCCCCCAGCGATCCTGACCAGATCTGGGCGGGTACGGGTGAGGAGGATTCCCGGAACTCCATCTCTCCCGGGGGCGGCATCTACAAGTCCGACGACGGCGGCCTGACGTGGGAGCTCAAGGGGCTCGAGGCCACCGAGCACATCGGCCGTATCCAGGTGCATCCGGACAATCCGGACGTCGTTTTCGTCGCGGCGCTTGGAGCGCTGTGGCGGACCAACCCCGAGCGGGGCCTCTACCGCACGAGCGACGGCGGAGACACGTGGGAGCTTGTGAACTTCGTGAGTGACCGAGCCGGTTTCGTGGACGTGAAGTTCCACCCCAGGAACCCCGACGTCCTCTTCGCAACGAGCTGGGAGCGGCAGCGAGGTCCCTACTACCTGGAGAGTGGCGGGCCCGGAAGCGGCCTTTGGAAGAGCACCGACGGTGGTGACAGTTGGGAGAAGGTGGAGGGCGGTGGTCTCCCGGAGACGACGTTGGGCAAGATGAATGTCGCCTTCGCCCCGAGCTATCCGCGGGTGATGTACCTGATGGTGGAGGCCGCGGCCCCTGAGGGCTCGGAAGAGGACAATCTCAACGGTCTTTACCGGTCCGACGACGGTGGAGAGACATGGGAGCGTGTCAACGAGTACAACAGCCGGCCGTTCTACTACTCCGAGGTCGTCGTCGACCCGGCGGACCCCGATCGGGTCTACTTCTCATCGCTGCGCTTCTCGGAGGACGGCGGGCGCACCATGCGCAACATGGCACAGGCCGTCCACGTCGACTTCCACGCGATCTGGGTGGACCCCAACGACCCTGAGCGCATCGTTCTCGGCAACGACGGCGGCATCGCGGTGAGCTTCGACCGGGGCGGCAACTACTGGTTCCCCAACGTTTTCCCCATAGGGCAGTTCTACAACATCAGCTACGGGATGGAGGTGCCCTACACCGTGTGCGGCGGTCTCCAGGACAACTACACCTGGTGTGGACCCAGCCGAAAGGCGAGCGGGGACATCACCAACCACGACTGGTTCCGGGTCAGCGGCGGCGACGGCTTCGTCTCCCAGCAGGACCCCCGGCATCCCGAACTCGTCTACTCCGAGTCCCAGGGCGGCAACATGGGACGATCGAACCTCAAGACGGGTGAGCGAGAGTCCTTCGACCGCCCCGACTGGCGGACGGTGTACCGTGAGTACCAGGACTCCATTGCACTTCTCTGGCCCGACATCACCGAGCCGATGCCGGAAGAGCATCGGAGCCGCATCGAAGACCTCCAGGCGCAGGCGACGGCGGACTCCCTCGCGCTTCAGCTTCGATACAACTGGAACACGCCCTACTTCCTGTCGCCCCACGACCCCGACGTGATCTATGCCGGGGCGAACCGGGTGCTCAAATCCGACTGGCGCGGCGACGACATGTACCCGATCTCGCCGGACCTTACCCGGGCCGACCCCGAGAAGATCGCAATCAGCACGGAGACCACAGGCGGGATCACCCCTGATGTTACGGGTGCCGAGACCTTTGCCACTATCGTCTCATTGGCCGAGTCACCGATGGAAGAGGGGCTTCTATACGCCGGCACCGACGACGGAAACCTGTGGGTGTCGCCGGACGCCGGGGGCGAGTGGGTGGAGTTGACCGGGGCCACGGATGGTCTGGTTCCCGACGGCACGTATGTGAGCCGTATCGAGCCCTCGAAACACGTGAGCGACCGGGTCTACGTCACCTACGACAACCACCGCCGCGGCGACTTCACTCCATACGTGCTTGTGAGTGAGAACCGTGGGCAGAGCTTCCGCTCCATCTCCAGCGACCTGCCCACCGGAAAGCCCGACTTCGTGCACGTGGTACGCGAAGACCACGTGAATCCGAACCTCCTCTTCGTCGGAACCGACGTCGGCGCCTATGCCTCCGTGGACCGGGGCAACTCGTGGAAGCGCTTCATGGCCGGGCTGCCCACGGTGCCGGTCCACGACCTCCAGATCCACCCCCGTGACGGCGAGATCATCGCCGGCACGCACGGGCGGTCCATCTGGATCGCCGACATCAAGCCGCTTCAGCAACTGCCGAGCGTAGTGGCCGACGCCGATGTTCATCTCTTCGAGCCGGCGCCCGCCTTCCAGTACGGTACGTCACCCACCGGCGGCGAGTTCACTGCCCAGCACTACTTCATCGCGAACAACCCACAGTACGGCGCCACCTTCAGGTACTGGCTCGGTTCCGACCTGGAGGAACGGGCGGAGATCGCCGTTCTCGACGACCAGGGTGAGGAGCTCTGGTCGACGAACGGTGCCGACAGCCCGGGCATGCACACCGCGACATGGAACATGAGAGGGGAACGGATCGAGCTTGCCCGGTCACCGTCGGAGGTCCG
Source organism: Gemmatimonadota bacterium (assembly GCA_013002885.1). Taxonomy (GTDB): domain Bacteria; phylum Gemmatimonadota; class Gemmatimonadetes; order Longimicrobiales; family Gaopeijiaceae; genus UBA2589. The sequence continues at coordinate 11,474 of JABDLS010000018.1, forward strand.
CGACAGCGTCAAGATCGAGCGTCGACTGGAAGTAGTCGCCGATTCACTGGTGGATGCCGGCGAGGACCGGGATGAGGTCGAGGAGGCCGTCGAGGCCCTCCGAGAGGGCGGTGGCGGTGGGTTCGGCTTCGGAGGTGGGGGCGGTGGAGGCGCCGGGTTGCCCTTCGACTCCGATGGCAACTTCATCGAGCGCCCCGCCGAGGGCCCGGCCATTCAGGGCGGGGGAGGCGGTTTCGGCCGGGGAGGCGGTGATTCCCTCCAGAACCGAATCCGCCGTGCGGTGACGGGTGACCAGGGCGGCCGGCGGCGCTTCTTCGGCGGTGGGGGCGGCATCTTCCCCAGCCGCTCCGAGCCCGGGATCCTCGCCGAGCCCGGCGTCTACACCGTCATGCTCCGGGTTGATGGTGAGGAGTACACCCAGCGCTTCACGCTGGATCGCACGGAGACGGCGCCGGAGAACTGACCGCGGCGGCGATTGCAGCGCTGGCGCCGGGCGGCAGTCACCGGCGCCAGCCCTCTCTCAGATCGTCTCGATTCCGGCCTCGGTGAGCACTGTCTGGAGCGTATCGCTCAACGCGTTGTGCCGCTCTATGGTCGCGCGGCACGAGGACTCGGCGGAACGGAGCCTTCGCTCTCGGCCCTCCCACACCTGTACGGAGTCGTTGTACTCCTCGAACACGCCGAGGTATTCATCGTATAGGGACTGGGGCACCTGACCCGACGCCGTCTCATAGTCACCCACTTCGGCCCGTAGCGAGTCGATGGTGGTGCGCAGCACGATCAGCGCCGCCTCGCTGGTCTGGAGCGCGCCCCGGCACCGGTCGGCGGTCAAGCGACTCCGGTAGAGATCCTCACGAAGTCGATTGATCTCTTCGAGTGTCTGCTGACGCTCGACGATCCGTTGGATACCGACGATGACCAGGCCGCCCAGGACCAGGGCGAAGATCGACAGGAGGACCGTGCGTACGATTGGGCTCAAGAACGCAGCCCCGCGTCGACGGGTAACACGGACCGCGCCGTAGCCGGACGCCGTCTCATGGCCGCTCCGCTCCCACGGTGAAGGAGAACATCATCCCGGCGTGGAGGTGTTCGGCGATGTGGCAGTGGATCATCCACTCCCCCGGGTTCGACATGTCGATCAGGAGGTCCATCTCCGAGCCCACCGGGACGATGGCTGTGTCCTTCCAGACCAGGTTCTCGCTCTCCACACCGTCCATGGACAGCACGAGGAATCGTTGGCCGTGGACGTGGATGGGATGGTTCATCGGGTGGAAGGAGTCGGGCGTGTTGAAGATGCGGATCTTCACCACATCGCCCACGTCGAAGCTCCAATCGATCTCCCCGTTCTCCGCGCCGGTCTCCCGGTCCTTGAGGATCCACGTCACCTGCTCGCCGGTGGACAGCCAGTTCATCATCGGCATCGCGTCGTTCCACTCCATGGGCGGCACATAGAGCGTATCCGCCTCCATGGAGAGCACGATGGACTGGTGCAGGTCGCGCACCCGGACGGTGGTCTCGAGCTCGTAGTCCGGGGCCTGTCCGAAGAAGGACCGGAAGGACTCCACATCGCCCACCACGTCGGCGTGTTCGCGAAGGGTGTCGAAGGCTTCGGAAACCGATGACTCGGCTGGCTCGTCGCTCACCGAGACCATGGAGAGGGTGTCCACGTGGGGGTAGAACTCGCCCCGAAAATGGTTGATGGCCTGAATGGTGTTGGCGATGACCACCTCGCCGGGCTCGTCGAAGCGGACATCGACGACGTAGCGCTCGGCCGGAGCGATGACGACGGAGCCAACCCACTGCTCACGCTCGAAGCGACTCACGTCGGAGGCGACGACCTTCACCTTGGCTCCGCCGAACGTGACGTTGAACGTTCGAGAGTTGGCGACGTTCGTGAGGTAGAAGCGGACCACCTCTCCCTTTTGGGCCGTGAGGCGGTAGTCGGTCTCACCGTTCACCATCATGACGTTGCCGAAGCGACCCATGAGGGCGTGGGTGGGCGCGCTGTCACCCCAGGGCAGGGCACCTTGCTCGTCCATCAACATGTCGTCGAGAACGAATACCTCCTCGCGGTGCGCCGGGCCGTAGTAGTCGGGATCCGGCGACGTCACGAGGAGGTTGCCGAAGAGCCCCAGGTCCTGCTGGACGTCCTCGCGCACGTGGGGGTGGTACCAGTACATCCCTGCATCGGGGACGTGAACCTCGTACGTGAAGCTCTCGCCCTGCTCGATGGCCTCCTGCGTCACTCCCGGCACGCCGTCGAATCGGTTCTCCAGACGAACGCCGTGCCAGTGGATGGTGGTGGGCATCTGGATCTCGTTCCTCACGCGGACGACGATGGTGGCGTCCCTGGGCGCCTGGAGGAGAGGTCCGGGGTACTGTTGGTTGTAGCCGAACATCACCATCTCGTGGCCATCGATGGTGCGGCGGACCATGGAGACGGAGACGTCGAGGGTGTCGCCGTCGGCCATGGGCACCATCTCCGAAGGACGGGCCTCGGGGAGCATCGACGGGTCCATGCCCATTCCGGGCAGGAAAGGACCGACCACTGGGACGGCGTTCTCGAGCCCCGGGAGCATGGGCATGCTCATGTCCATGGGGACCATTCTCCAGCCCCCTTCCATGGTCATGCCGTGCATCTCGTGCTGAGCGGATGCGGCGCTGGGCGTCAACACGCACAACGCCCAGAGCGGGACCAGAAAACCGGGGACTCTTGCCTGCCTTCGCCGATCCGTCACTTCGTCACCTGTGTCTTTGGTAACTCGACTGCCAGACGGTTACCGGCGGGGCTGGTGAGCGTTCCACGAGATGGCCAGCCATTGTCACACTCGGGCGTCTCTCTCGCATCTCAAGGCACGGCTCCGCCTACCGATACTGCGAAGGAGGCAGTAGTGTGAGGCGAACAGCCTGACGACCCCGACCCTCCCAAGGTGGCGCCATGCAGTTCTCTGGTCCGGAGCGCGAGCGAACCTCTGGTGAGGTGGTTATCCACCAGCTCTATGAGATCACGTCGGACTTCGAGGCGGGTTTCGATCAGCAGGTCGAGGCCGTGCTGCAGCTCGGGCGGGAGACGTTCGACCTCGACATTGGCATTGTGGCCCAGATCGAGCCGCCGAACTACGAGGTGCGTTGGGCGGTGTCGCCCCCAGGTGTGGAGTTGAGTCGAGGGGATCGATTCAAGCTCGCGAACACCTACTGCAGCATGGTCGTGGACGCGGAAGGGCCTGTGGGCTTCGCGCACGCCGCCGAGTCCGACGTGGTCCGACATCCGGCGTACGGGGCCTTTCGCCTCGAGGCGTACTTCGGTGTACCCCTCTACGTGAATCGGCGTCGCTTCGGGACGCTCAACTTCTCGAGTGCGCAACCGCGTGCGCGGCAGTTCACGGGGGTGGATCTCGACTGCATCCGGCTCATGGCGACCTGGTTGGGCACCGAGATTCATCGGCGCAGGGTCGAGGGTGAGCTAGCGAAGACGAGGCTACATCTGGAGCGCCTGGTTCGTACCGATCCGCTCACCGAGCTCCTGAACCGACGCGGCATGAGGGAGGCCATCGAGGGCCACTCTCGGCGCAGCGAGCGAGACGGGTTGCCGGTGTCGGCCATCCTCATCGACATAGACGACTTCAAGAAGGTCAACGACACACTGGGCCATTCCATGGGTGACGAGGTCATCCGGTCGGTGGCCGAGCATGTCCGCGCCTCCCTGCGACCCGCAGACGTCGCCGGCCGCATCGGCGGCGACGAGTTCGTCGCCTTGTTGCCCGGCACCACGCTCAGCGACGCCTCGATCGTGGCCAGCCGGATCAGTCAGGCAGTGGGAGAGTTGACCGTGCAGGACGATGACCTCGGAGTCACGCTGAGCATCGGAGTCGCTTCGGTGAAGCCCGGGACGTCGTCGGTCACGGATCTGCTGACCCGAACGGAGATGCTGCTTCGCGACAGCAAGCAGGCGGGCAAGAACACTGTGACGGTCGAGGCCGCTGCGAGCTGACGGGTGGTGCGCCGGTCGCGTCAGTTGCCGTAGCCGTACGCCGCACAGTTCTCCTGCTGCAGCGCGCCATGCCCAACCATGGTGTGCATCATCCCGCTTCGGGACATCCCCCTGAAGGCCACGGGACCCTTCCACATCGTCGCTTCAGGATCGTCCTCGCTCTCCCAGGTCACGACGACGAGGAACTTGTTCCACCGGACTTGTCCCGACGTGCGTAGCTGCTCGTCGAGGGTGCCGAGTCGCTCCACCTGGTCGATGTCGGGAGTGGTCGCCCAGGCCACCAGATGGCCGGTTCGGGGAGCCTTCATGCGGTCGAGGGAGACGGACACGTCGTAGACGTAGCTCCCGTCGGGTCCCAGGGTGATCGAAAAGGGTGAACCGCCCGACACCTCGAGCTCCGCCCGCGCTTCCGCCAGCCCCGTGCCCGGGACGTTGCGGGTGGTGAACAGCTCGAAGGCGTAGTACTCCGGACCGGCCGAGGCGCAAACCGGCACAGGCGAAGCCGCCTCGGCGGAGACCGCGGACAGGCCCGCGGGGGCGCCGAGAAGGGCTGTGAGCAGTACTATCGTTTCCATATCTGAGGCTAGTAGTGGATGCCGCGGACGACAAGATGCGGCTTGGCGCAATGGAGGTGGTGATGTTGCGAACCATCGGGGCGATCGTGGCGGGACTGCTGGTGGTGGGGCTGGTGGTCATGGGCCTGCAGCAGGTTTCGGCGTCCATGCATCCCATCCCGGAGGGGCTGGACCCCTTCGATCCCGATCAGGCCGACGCGTTCCGTGAGCATATGGCGGCCATGCCCGCGTTGGCCTGGTTCATTGCCTTCGCCTCGGAGCTCATCGGGGCTTTCGCCGGGGCCTTCGTAGCAGGGAGGATCGCCCTTGGCGCCCGTTGGGTCTGCGGCGTCATCGTCGGCGCTGCACTCCTCGGAAGCGTCGCGAACTGGACGGCCTTCGAGCACCCCACCTGGTTCATCGTCGGTCAGTTGGCGGGCTACCCGTTGGTGCTCATGGGGGTATGGGCCCTGCTCGGACGGGCTCGGGATGTGGAGCCATCGAGCTGACGAGCGCACCGAGGACGAAGATAGCTGGATAGCGGAATCGCCAGTCAGCCGATGTACGGGTCGTCGGCCGACGGGACCGGTTCCCACAGTTCGATCTTGCGGCCTTCCGGGTCGAGGATCCACGCGAACGATCCGTTGGGATACTCCTCGAGCTCGCCCACGACCTCGACGCCAGCCGAACGGAGATCCTCGAGGAGGACCGGTAGGTTCTCCACCCTGAAGTTGATCATGTACGGCGCGTCGGACGGAGCGAAGTACTCCGTGGAGGCCGGAAAGACCCCCCACACGGTGTAGCCAAGCTCCTCGGGATCGTCCTCTTCGAGCCACCGGAAGACGAAGGTGCCTTCGGGGACCCCTACGCCGAGACGCTCCCGGTACCACGCGCTGACGCCCGCCGGATCATCGCTCCGGAAGAAGATGCCTCCCACGCCGGTGACGCCCGGGGCGCGCGCGGGGTCGACAACGGCCTCGTCCGCAGGCGCCGTGGTCGCGATCTCGGGCGGCGAAGTCACCTGCTGGAGGAAGTAGCCAGCCGCGAAGGCGACGACGCCCAGAGACACGTGAGAGATCCAAGCGTTCATGAGTCGGCCTCCTGACGAGTAAGTCCTGCGAGCCGTCAATCTGGAGTCGACGATGGGGCGACGCGAATGCCGGGTTGCCTAGGAACCGGACGAATGGCCGCATGGGCCACGGACGGGAGTGCGGAGCACTCAGCGCTCTGCGACGGCAATGATGTGGGTTCCCATGTCGAGGGCGCCCCGGGACCTTGTCGCCTCCTTCTCCAACTCGAGGACCTTGGCGAACGCGTCGTCGTCTTCCAGAGTCTCGCTCCATGTGGTGGAGAGCGCGTTGGAAGCGCCCATGAACGCCAGGGTGAGGCCAGCGGCGGTGAGGAACCCCTCGAGCTCCGACGCCGTGAACATGTGGCAGAAGTGTCCGCCCTCGATGCTGCTGGGAGACGTGGCCGGCGTCACATCACCGGTTCGCGCAACGGCGTCGATTTCTTCCTTGTCCAGCTTGTGGATGCCCCCGAGAAAGGCGTGGATCGTTCCCCATTTGGACATGACGCTGAGCAGGATCCGCCCGTCCGGCGTCAGAACATCGAGGCACTGGTCCAGGGCTTCCTGACGTCGGTTCAGTACGTAGCTGAAGGGCCCGCCGAAGGCGACCACGGCGTCGAAAGCACCCGCGTCCAGCGAACTCAGGTCGACGATGTCCGCCAGCACCCATTCATCGATTGCGTCGGCGTATCCCTCGGTTTGGGCTCGCTCCGAGTTCAGGCGAAGCTGTGTGGGCGACACGTCGACCACGGTGATCCGGCAGTCGAGTGTTGCCATGGCCTCGGTGAAACGCCCTGGCCCGGCACCGATCTCGAGCACGCGACTGCCGGGGTCCAGAAAGGTCCGGAGGCATCGCATGTGTAGGGCCAACTTGATGCGTTGCTCCGGCGACGTGTCATGGCGCTCGTACTCCGAGCGGCCGAAGGCGTCGAAGTAGCGGACCACCGCGTCAGGGTCGTAGCTCATGAGTATGGCTCCAGGCCGTGAGGTGGACACGCTTCCCCGCCACTGCCGCGATCTTGCCGATGAGTCCGAACATATCTACCTGTGGATGAAAGGCAGCGCACGCGCGACCCCGACGGTATCCCGTGGGATCGGACGCCACCAGTCTGCCGCATTCGAGTGAACCCACATGAACTCAGGGCCCAGCGTGGCACGCCATCGTGAGCACCGGCCCTGACGTTGTCGCGTGGCAAGCGCTCTTCATGGTGGCCGCGCTCGCCTTCGTCATGCTGGTCCTGCCTTGGCTCCTCGTCCGTGATTCGGCAAGGGCGGTCCGCCACCGGGACGCAGCGGGTGAGAGGAGATTGTTCGCCTCCGACAGGGAGAAGCGGCTCTGGCTGTGGACGAGTGTCGTCGTCCTGGCCATCTACCTGACCCTCTCGCCGGCCCAGACCCTCGCTGCCGCCCTCCGGGAACGAGGCCTCCTGGGGCCGTTCACGTGGTTGGTGCTCGGATCGGTTGGAGCCGTCGCTCTGGTCCGTTGGGTGAAGACCCGACCTGGTACGCACGAAATCGGCGCAGCCCTGGGCGTAACCGTGGTCTACTTCATGACCCTGATCAGGCTGCCTGTCCCGGAGGCCCGCTCGCACCTCTTCGAGTACGGGCTCGTGGGAATGCTCGTCTACCAGGCGCTCCTGGAGCGCAAAGAGAGCGGACGCCGTGTGCCGGCACCCGCTCTCCTCGCCGTCGTGGCCACCTCAATCCTGGGGTGGCTCGACGAAGTTATTCAGGAGTTCCTGCCCACCCGTGTCTACGACCTCCGTGACGTGGCCTTCAACGCCCTTGCCGCCGCCATGGCCGTCAGCGCCGTCGTCCTCGTGCGCTGGGCCCGGCGCCGCTGGGGCGCTCGACACTAGTCGGACAGCTGTTCCGGGAGCTTCCTAACGGTCCGAGATCGGCCTCGTCACTACCGGACCATCCCAGTTTTGCGCCGAGGAGATGTTGGGCACGCCCCAGTGCTCGCCGTTCCAGCCCTGGAAGCCGTCCATCTTGAAGGTCCAGAATCCCGTCGACATGTCGCTGATGACGATGAGTCCATCTTCGTTGCGGATGTCGACACCGAAAGCGCCGTTGAACATGGCCGAACGCTGGGTGTTGGGCGGCCCGATGTAGGTGTCGTAATACCCCACGGTCACCGGGTTCATCGGATCCTGGAGGTTGAAGATCTGAAGGCCGTCCAAGTAGCCCGAGACGAAGACGTAGGGCCAGCGCACCTCATGGTTGTGGACCAGGTTCTTCCAGTTGGCGGTGAAGGCCGATATGGGCGACCGGATGTTCGTCTGCTGCCCTTCGAGAGCCGGCTGAAGGTCGAAGATTCGAAGGGGCGCGTATTGGTACTCGGTCTCGGCGATGACGTATCGACCGTCGGGGCTCGGAGTGAACGTATGACCGTAGCTGACGCCGCTCACACCGGTGAGGGTGATACGGAGCTCGGGATTCACCACGTCCGAGACGTCGTAGATGAAGTAGCCGCCGGTTCCTCCTCCGTAGAACCGGTCCTCGCCCGTGTCCGGATGGTAGCCGACGTAGAAATCGTGGTACCCCCGGTTTGCGCCCTGCCCGAGTGGCGTCTCCGGCACGGGGACCATCCCGACCCGAGCGTTCTCCAGATCGCCTTCGACGACCATCCCCAGGTCGTAGACAAGGGCGCCAGGCGCGCGGGCCGTCGTGAAGAGGTACACGCGATCGTTCGAGTGCTTGTAGATGAAGATGTTGTGAAAGCCGCCGGGCATTTCCGGTTCGCGGATTCGCGCAACCTCACGCACGGTGGAGGGGTCCGGGAGGCCGGTGACGTCGAGGATCACGGCCCCGAGGTCCGTGTTGGGGCCACCCTGACCGAATTGGAGCGACTGGACCAGGTAGTACCGATCGTTCCACTTGAAGTGCTTCACGTCCATCCCGCCGGTGCGCTGATGGAGATCCTGGTTCTCGATGCGCCACTCGTAGAGCAACTCGGGATTCTCCGGATCGGCGATGCTGATGATGTCCGTGCCCTTCGGACCTTCGAAGCCGTAGACCATCCGGGCGACGTACGCGAAGGGTCGGTCGAGCTCCTGCTCGACGTCCATGTCGGCCACGGAAAGCCGTGGGCCGAGGGGCAGGTGGCCGAGCACCTCGATATTGTCGCTACCCCGCTTGAGAGGCGACCAGGGGACGTCCTGGGCGGCGAGGGGCGTCGTGGTCACCGCCAGGAGAGCGGCGGCGGATAGGGCACGGATCATCTTCATCTTCGACCTCTTCATCTTCGACCTCGGTAGGCACGTGCGTCGCTCCCGTCGCGGGAGCCGTTCATGGAGAGCGCGAAAAGTGGGCCGGTCGCCACAATGCGGCAACGCCCTAAGCGGAAGACGCCGCCGATCACGCCTCCTTCGGTCGGTCACGAAGGAGCGTGTAGTGACCGAACATCCACGCGAGAACGAACATGAAGAGCGCACCGACGGCGAGCAGCTGGAGTCGGCGTGTACCCGCGACCTCGGTGCTCGCCAGCATGTTCTCCTCGGTCATCCCGATGAGGAGGTGTCCCGATGCCCTCTGTCCTCCTGCTTCCAGAGGCTGGACGGCGAAGTGCTTCGACACACCGTCGAGGTCGAGCCCGTCGAGCATATAGGCGTTCTGGGTCTCGCCCGTAGGCTCGGGGAAGGTCTCAGGCACGTAGGCGCCGATGGTGTCCGTCCCCATGGCGCTGGCGCCGGCGGGCACCCGGATCATGACTTTGCCGCGACGGTCGATGACGGTGAGCGTCGCCCCTTGGGGCACGTCGCTGCTGAAGATCCGGTTGGCCAGCTCGTCAAGGTCCAGGTAGGCGGCCAGGATGCCCCGGGCCTCGCCTGCTACCTCGACAGGATGTGCGAGGCCCACGATGGGCTTAGCCGTCAGCCGGCCGACCACGAACTCCCCGACGGTGAAGTCGCCGCTCGCCATCGCTGCTCGATGGTAGTAGCGATCCCCCACGAACAGGCTCTCGTCGATGGCCAGGGACCCGCAGGTGACGAAGCCATCGGGCTCGATGAGCTGGATGGCCGTGTAGTGGTACATATGGTCCATGATGGCCGACAGCGTCCCGTTGCACTGCGGGCTCGGATCGCGGAACTCGGTCATCTCGGACAGGGCACCCAGGAGCGACTCGGTGTCCTGAAGGATCTGCCGATAGTCGCTGCCAGCCCGGCTGGCGAGTCGGACCATCTCGGCTTCGTGGCTCTCGATGGCCGCCTCGTTCAGCGACCGGTCCGCATGGACGAAGAGCGCGACGGTCGGGAGGAACGCGAGAAAGACCAGAATGAAGAGTCGGGTCTGATTCGACATGACACCTCCGTTGCTCGAGGGCCGAGCGGTCCCCACCGAGCGTGGTCCGCTCGAGAGGCCACCGCCCATCCACCCGGGCTGGTTGTCACGTCAGCCGGGACCCGACCGCTGGCCCCTGTCGGCTGAGGGTACGGCGCGAGACAGGGTGTGGGCAAGTCGGGCCCGCCCACCGAAGAAGACTCCGAGAGCCTTGCTGGAGCCGTCAGGTCGTCTTTTGCACGCGGAAGTTGAATGTCCCCGTCACCGACTCGAGTCTGACCTCGATCCGCCAGCCACCCGCCACCCCAACGGGCGTCGTCGTGTCGCTGTCGTCGGCGATGTCCTCTTGGTACAAGACGGTGCCGTCGGCATCGAGGATGGTGAGGAAGGCCGAACCACCGGTGATGGCTTGAGAGATGTCGATGGTGGCCTGGGTGCCCGTGTTCTCCCACGTGTAAGAGCGGGTGTCGTCGACCTCCACCAGATCCGTGAGCTGGAACTGGAACTGGTCGATGGCGTTGGTCACCTCGAGCTCGTTGTCGGGCCCAATGAGGTTGCCGTCTCCGCAACCGGTCAGGAGTGCGACGGCCAGCCCCAGGAGTATCGTGCTGAATGAAATGGTCTTCCGCATGGTCGTGTCCGACTTCGGGTGCCTGACGCCCGTCCGTTCCGAGCGCCCGACATCCGAGAAGCACGGAACGTGCCAGAACCCGAGCCGGAGCGGCGTCGGGAGTCTAGCGCCGCTCCTCCCACCACTCGTCCTTGAGGACGGTCAGCGTCTCTTCGAAGCTCTGGCCATCGACGGTGAGGACCACCCGGTAGTCTCCCGGAGGCGCGTCGCTCATCTCGTAGCGGATGCGCTCTTCTCTTGAGGGGCCGCCACCGAAGCCGCCGCCACCTCCACCCGAGCCCATCTCCTCACGCATCTGCTCCTGCTCGGCGGCGCTCCGTTCGACGCGCCTCGTCATGTCCCACTGGACCTTGTGGAGCCCAGCCTCAGCATCCACTTCGAGCTCGGAGATCATGAGCCCGCCCTGATAGACGTCCAGGCTGACGTCCGTGGCGTCTCCTCGCAGGTAGTAATAGAGCGATGCCCCCTCGTCCTCACTCTCACCGTCGAAGTTGTTGAACGCGTAGTTGGTACGGTCGCTCGCGACCCACCGGATCTCCGGCTCGGGCTCGAAGAGATGGGCGTCGGACGCCAGAACCGCCGGTGTGAGCTCGGCGAACGGCGCGATGTCCACGATGTAGATGCCCCGTCCATGTGTGGCGACGACGAGGTCGTCGTCGCGCTCGTGGATCTTCATGTCGTGCACCGGATTCGTTGGCATGTCGAGCTTCAGGCTCGTCCAGCGCACGCCCCCGTTGTTGGAGACCCAGACCTGAAACTCGGTGCCGACGAAGATCAGATCGGGATTCTCGTGATGCTCGCGGACGACGTTGATGGGTCCAGACGGCAGGTTCGACGCGATGGATGTCCACGTCTGCCCGTAGTCGGTGGTCTTGTAGACGAAAGGCCGGAAGTCGTCGCGGCGGTAGCCCGTGTACGAGACGTACGCCGTCCCCGGATCGTGGTGCGAGGCCTCAACACGGCTAACCCAGTACTCGGGGTTGTCGGGAATGTTGTCGTTGAGGAGGGTCCACGTCTCGCCACCGTCGCGGCTGAACTGGACGTTGCCGTCGTCGGTACCCACCCAGAGGAGGCCCGGGGTGAGGGGCGACTCGTCGATGGCGGTGATGGTGGCGTACTGGATGTTGCCGTCGCCGCCCTTGCCGGTGGTGAGCGTCGAGGGGTCGGCCTTGGTGAGGTCGGGACTGATGACCTCCCAGCTCTCGCCCCGGAACTCCGAACGGAGGAGCTTGTTGCCGGCGTGGTAAATGGCGTCGCAGTCGTGGTGCGAGACGAGAATGGGGGCGTTCCAGTTCCAGCGCATCTCGTCGTCCTCGTACCGGATTCCTCGGACCTCGCCCGTCCACAGGTCGGTTCTCCGGATGGGTCCGAACTGGGACTCGTTGTACAGGTAGCGGTTCTCACACCAGTCGAACTCGTTGTACATCCCGTCGCCCCCGCCGACGCGCTCCCACGCCTCGAAGCGGACGGGTCCGCCGTCCGGGTTCGTGTGGTACGTCATGTGGGACCCGTTGTCCTGCAGGCCGCCGGCCACGCGGTAAGGGTAGGACTGGTCGACGCCCACGGCGTAGAACTGGGCCAGCGACTGGAAGTCGGGGTGGTACCAGTTCTCCCCGCCGTCGTAGCTGATCCCCATCCCGTGGTCGTAACCCAGAATGATGTGCTCGGAGTCCTCGGGGTTGATCCAGAGGGCGTGGTCGTCTCCGCCGAATCCGTAGGGACGGCGCTCCCAGGTCTCTCCTCCGTCGTACGTGCCCCAAGAAGCGGCCGAAAGGACGTGCACGACGTCGGAATCGTTGGGGTCGATGATGATCTGACCGTAGTAGTAGGCCGGAGCCCCACCGATGGACTGGTCGTCCGGGCTCACCTTGGTCCAGGTCAGACCGGCGTCGTCGGAGCGGTAGACCTCACCGCCGATCATCCCGCGGCTCGACTCGTGGCTCAGGAGTTCCTGACGGCGTTCCTCTTCGGACATGTCCTCCTTGTTCGCGTTCTCGATGGTCACATAGAGGATGCTCGGATCGCGCTCGAACACGTCGACGCCGATACGGCCAAGCATTCCGTCGGGCAGGCCCTGTCCGATCTGGATCCAGTTCTGGCCGCCGTCCGTCGTCTTCCAGAGTCGGCTGCCGGGTCCGCCCAGATCGAAGGTGAAGGGGAGCCTCACCTTGTCGTAGCTGGCGGCGTAGAGCGTGTTGGGGTCCGTGGGGTCCATGACCGCATCGACGACGCCGATCGTGCGGCCTTCCACTTCGGGGGCGAGGACCTGCTCCCAGCTCCGCCCGCCGTTCGTGGACTTGTAAAGGCCGCGCTGACCGCCTTCGGAATAGAGGGGGCCGAGGGCGGCGACGTAGACGATGTCCGGGTTCGTAGGGTGGATGACGACCCGGCCGATGTGCTGCGATTCGGGCAGCCCTACGTTGGTCCATGTCTCGCCGGCGTCTGTCGACTTGTAGATGCCGTTGCCCCAGTACGACGACCGCGAGTTGTTGGCCTCGCCTGAGCCCAGATAGAGGACGCTCGAGTTCGAGGGGGCCACCGCGACGGCGCCGATGCTGAAGATGTCGGGCTGCTCGTCGAAGAGCACGTCGAAGGTGATGCCGCGGTTCGTCGTCTTCCATAGATGCCCGGACGCCGTCGCGATGTAGAAGGTGTGCGGGTCGTCCGTGGGCACGGCGATGTCGATGAAGCGCCCGCTCTGACGCGTCGGTCCGATCTCGCGGTACTCGAGGTTTGCGAAGACCGACTCGTCGAGGGACTGCGCCTGGGCAGCGTGAGGGGTCGCGGTCGCGGCACCGGCCACGAGGAGCGTGGCGGTTGGGACGAGGAAGAGGCGACGAAGCATCGTCATACTGGGGACTCCGGAGAGAGCATCTGTGTGAAACCGCTGAGTCGAGTTCGACTCGGCCAACACGGGGACCCGCGAACGGGCATCAGCGCTGAGGCCCCGGAGCGTAGGAACCGGACGGGTGGGGGGCAAGGCGCCCTGGCGTCAGTCGCCCTTGAGCACCCGCATCGGGTCGACGCGCGACGCACGCCAGGCCGGCACCCCGTTGGCCACGGCCGCGACCGACGCGAGAACGATGATCGGTACGAGGAAACTCGCCGGGTCGAGCGCACCCACGAAGAGCACGCTGCTCAGCAGATTCCCGCCGAGGGCGGCGAGCACCGCACCCACGCCACCGCCGACGGCGACCAGCAACATCCCACGCTTCAGCACGAGACCGAGGATCTGACCGCTCTCGGCGCCGAGCGCTTTGCGCACCCCGATCTCGCGCATTCGTCGGCTGACAGAGTACCCGATGACGCCGTACAGGCCCACCGCCGCGAGCACCAGGGCAAGCACGCCGAATGCGGCGAGCAGCCATGCTCCGGCCCGAATCGGGAAGAGACGCACGTCGGCCAGCCCGCGCATGGAGCCCGTCTCCACGAAGACCAGATCCGGGTCCAACGAACGCAGCGCGCGCTCGAGCTCTGGCACCGCTTCCGTTGCGGGTCCAACCGTCCGAATCACGAAGTTGCCGTAGGTGCTGCGCACGGAGAGCGGAATGTACAGGTAAGGCTTCGGCGACTCGCCGGGGGTGTCGACCTTGTGGTTCTGCACTACGCCGACGATCTGCCAGGGCTCTCCGCCCCACGACCGCCGAAACTCCCGGCCAACGACCGCTTCGCCCGGCCAGTACCGCTCTGCCATCGCCTCGGACACGACGGCCACGCGTCGCCCTTCTTCCCGGTCTGCCCGCTCGATGCCCCGGCCGCTGACGATATCGAGCTCGTAGGTATTGAAGTACCCCTCGTCGATCGACGCCCCGTCCATTCTGTACGGGGTATCGTCGCCCGATGTCTGGTGGCCGTCGATGAAGAGCCCGAAGCCGTTGTTGTTGAGTGAGAGCGGCACGCGGCTCGTGAGGCCCACGGCCGCGACGTCGGGACGGTTCGTCAGCGTCTCCGCACCGAGGTCGTAGAATACGCCGGCGTTATCGGAGTCATAGCCGTTCATCTCCAACGACATGCCCAGGTACGCGATTCGGTCGACCTCGTAGCCGAAGTCGACGCGTTGCGCGGCCCCCATGCTTCGGACGAGGAGCGCGCCGCCCACGAGGAGGACCACCGACAGTGCGACCTGCGCCACCACGAGCACGTCGCGAAGCTCGAACCACCGACCCCGCGCTTTGGCTGACGCCCCCGTGTCTTTGAGCGCGGGCACGAGGTCGGGGCGCGAGGCGCTCAGCGCGGGCAGCAACCCGAAGGCCAGTCCGGTACCGACCGCGATCAGGAGCGTGAAGACGAGCACGCGCCAGTCGGGGGCGACGTCGAGTCCGATGTCGGTCGGAAGGGGTGGCTCGAGCCCGGCGATCAACGTCGAGAGCCACGCCGACAGGGCGACGGCGACGGTCCCTCCAGCAAGCGCGAGCACCAGACTCTCAGTGAGCAGCTGCTGAACCACGCGCTTGCCCGATGCGCCGAGCGCCACGCGCAGGGCGAGCTCGCGTCGCCGTCCTGAAGCCCGCGCGAGCAACATGTTCGCGAGGTTCGCGCACGCGACGAGCAGGACGAGCCCCACGGCGCCGAGAAGGAAGAGGCCGGCGGGGGCGACCGTGGCGTCGAAGTCCGGGTTGATGGAGACGTCGTTCGTTGCGAGGACCCTGACGCGCTCACGTTCGTTCGTGTCCGGGTACTCGGTGGCGAGTCGAGATGCGATGCCCTCCAGCTCGGCGCGTACCTGGCTGACCTCCGTGTCGGGCCGCAGCCGGCCGCGTAACCACATCCAGTGCCGGCCCCTCTGCTCGAGAGCGGTTTCGCCCACGACGGGCCCCGAGTTGCGGTTGTTACCGAGCGGCTCGACCTCCTCGACCATCGCCGTGGGGATCCACATCTGTGCCGTCACCGCAGGAAACATCCCCCGAAACGATTCCGGTGCGACGCCGATGATGGAGTACGTGATCCCGTTGAGGCGGAGCGCGCGGTCGAGCACGCCGGGATCTCCGCCCAGCCGGGTCTGCCAGAAACGGTGGCCGACCACGGCCACGGGAGCGGCGCCCGTCGCAGCGTACTCGTCCGCAACGAAGGTGCGCCCCATGACCGGCTGTACGCCCATCACCGAGAAGTAGTCCTCGGTCACGAGCTCGCCGATCACGATCTCCGAGCTCCCGTCGATCGACAGGTTCGCGAAGAAGTTGGTGTACCCGGCGAGCCCCGACAGCGTCTGCGTCTGCTCGCGGTAGTCGAGGTAGTTCGGGTACGAGTTCGAGTCGTGCGAGTCGGACGTCGCAGTGTGGCCGTAGATGTCGACGAGCTGCTCGGGGCTTTCGACCGGGAGCGGCCGCAAGAGCACTGCATTGACCACGCTGAAGATCGACGCGTTCACCCCGATGCCGAGCGCGAGCGTCGCGATGGCAACGAGGCTGAAGCCCGGAGAATGCATGAGACTACGAAGCGCGTACTTCAGGTCCGCCCAGAGACTCTCCACTGCTTGCTCCTCGATGCGCAGCCGCGGCTTTCGAAGGCTCCTCCATACGACGTTGGCCCCACCGATGTGTCAGCTGCGGGTCGCGCGGAGTGCCGACTTTCCCCAGTGATACGGTGTCGGTGTGCTCTCGGCTACCGTGAACGCCGGCGAGGGCAAGGAAGGTAGGGCTGCAACGAGTCCTTGGTCGGAAGTCCGCCAGCGTGAGCGGCTTGCAAAGCCCGCGTCGACTCAGTTGGAGGGAGCTGGCGGCGCGTTCCAGTTCCAGCAAACGCTGGAGAAGTGCCAAGAGCCGTCGTCTCTTCTGGCAGTGGCCAGGACCTTGCCATCTCCGGTGACTTGCTGGCCTTCGACAACGAAGGTGCCTCCGAACGTCGCGTGGATGACCGCCAAAGAGGTGTCGCCGGTCGTGGCCACAACCCTCTGGCTGAAGTCCACCAGCTCTGGGAAGTTGTTCAGGAAGTCCTTCACCTCGGCGCGACCATGCAGCCACGGAAGATCGGCAGGCATGTAGTCAACGTCTCCGGTGCAGAGGGCAACCGCCGCGTCCCAGTCACTGTTCAAGCACGCGGCTACCCAATCGGTTTCAGTCATGTACCGCAGACGGTCCCTGTCCTCCTGCGTCAAGTCTGCCATCTTCCCTCCTAGCGTATAATCTGCTGATCTACCGCGCTCCGACTACGTCTGCCACCGCCACACATGGTTCGGAGATGGCATTTAGCCGGTCTTCCGAGACGCCTCGCTGGGCCTGTGTAGATCCAGCCGGGCGGCACCTACCGCACAAGGCGCAAGCTCACCGCAAGTTAGACGCATACAAGCTGTGCGCAAGGCGCATGCCCACGACGGGTGGTCGTCGATCCAACCCCTACCCGCCCCCCATTTGACACCACCCCTGCCAAACTGAAGCCTTCCTCCCATGGCCCACTCCGTTCGCCGGCACCTGCGCCTCGAGATCGACGACTACGACGCCACGATCCGTCGCTGGATTCCCGGCTACGAGGTGATGCTCTCCGCGGCCGCCGACGCCGTGGCAGCGATCCGGCCGGAGCACGTCGTAGACCTGGGGGCCGGGACCGGTGGCCTCTCCGAGGCACTTCTCGAGCGCCCTGAGATCGGCATGGTCGAGCTGCTCGACGTGGACGACGAGATGATGGCCCGCGCCCGCGCTCGGCTCGAGCGCTTCGGCGACCGTGTGCGCTTCACGATGCGCTCCTACGACGCGCCGTTCGAGCCCTGTGACGCCTTCACGGCCTCACTCGCTCTGCATCACATCCCCACCCTGGAGGCGAAGGCCGCGCTTTTCGCTCGTGCCTTCGCAGCGCTGCGCCCGGGCGGCGTGCTGGTCAACGCGGACTGCAACATGCCGGCGGACGAAGAAGGTCGGGCCCCGCTCTATCGTCACTGGGCCGACCACCAGATGTCGCACGGCATCTCCGAGGAAGTGGCGTATGCGCACTTCACGGAGTGGGCCGGGGAGGACACCTACCTGCCGCTGGACGACGAGATCGCAGCGCTGCGCGCGATCGGCTTCGAGGCCGAGCGGGTGTGGAACGACGGCCCGATCGGGGTGACGGTGGCGCGTAAGGCGTAGCGCGCCCCGCCCAGACCGACCCCGTTCGGATCGCGTCGTGACTCCGCGGTCGGACGCGATCGAAAGGCCCCCCGTCAGGCCCTCGGCGAGCCTTCGAGTAGCCCTGCCAGCGCCTCTTCCCGCGCCCCGTTCTCGTCGCACACGGCGAACATCGACTCACTCGCCCCGTACATGGCGACGCCGGCATATTCGCCGGCCTTGTTCACGACGAAGAAGCGCACGTCGAAGTTGGGTAGGCCGCGCTCGTTGAGTAGTCGGGCCTCGATGGTGTTGTCCTTGATACGCGTCAGCGCGGCCATCCCGGCATCCTTGGGGGACATGCCGTTGCGCATGTTCTCGACGATGAGGAACGAGGCGCAGTTGTAGAGGTTGGCCTCTCCCCGGCCCGTGGAGCCGGCGGCTCCGACCTCGTTGGCGACGTACTGTCCGGCTCCGAGGATGGGCGAGTCTCCGGCCCTTCCGGGAATCTTCCACGAGAGCCCGCTCGTCGTCGTCACACCAGCGATGTCACCATCCGGCGTCACCGCTTCGAGGCTGGTCGTGCCCCAGAAGGAGTCTGGGTCGATGAGGCCGTCGTCGACCATGGAGAGTCCGGCGGCGAGGGCCGCAGCCTGGAAGCGCTGGACGCGCTCCTCGCGCTCCGGGTTTCTCCGCCAAACGGCGCCGTTGGCTGACGCCATCGGCTGCCCACCACCCGGACGCCTGCGTCCGATGACGTCGGGATCGGTCTCACCCCCCGTCCGGCTCATCCCGTCGAGACGCTCCTGCGGGTCGAGCCAGTGGCCCGGATCGATGCGGCGCTTCCACTCGAGCCACAGCCCACGGGACTCTGCGGTATTGAGGTCGTCCAGGACCTCGAAGCCGAGGTCGCGGGCGAACTCCGTGGCTCCACGTCCGACGATGAGATGGTGGTCGGTGAGCTCAGCGACTGCCTTTGCGACAAGGGAGGGGGTCGGAACTCCCTCGATGCCGGCGACCCCACCGGCCCACTTGCGGGGTCCGTGCATGAGGCAGGAGTCGAGCTGCACGACGCCGTCGGCGTTGGGCAGACCGCCGAGCCCGATGCCTCGCTCGGCAGGATCGAGCTCGGGGATGTTCACCCCGGCGACGATGGCGTCGAGGACGTCCTCACCTTCCGTGATGCCCCGATACGCCCGTTCGATCGCGCTCTCAGGGCCGCCGTTCTTGTAGCGGATGCTGCTCACGTCGGCAACGCAGATGGGCCGCGTGGCGCGCAGGTGGACGGCGGGTCCGGACGGTGCGGAGGCCGTTGTGGAGCGTTCGGCTGCGGACACGACGGCGGGCGTAGCGGCGGCGGCGACGCCAGCGGCGGTGGTGCGAACGAAGTTTCGGCGGTCCATCGGATACTCGGGTTCGGATGACGTGACGGAGTCCGTCACCATAGCACCGAACCGGTCACCGGCGCATGGGTTGGACCTTCCAGTACACCAACGTTCGCCAGAGCCATTCGAGCGGACCGAAGCGGAAGCGTCCGAGCCACCACGGCGACCACGCCAACTGCACGAGCCAGATCGCCAGCACGACACCCGCCTGGCCGACCCGATCCATGCGCCCGAAGAGGCCCAGACCGAAGCCGTAGAAGACGAACGTCCCGAGCACGCTCTGCGCGATGTAGTTCGTGAACGCCATGCGACCGACCGCGGAGAGTCGCTCCTGGAGGCCGACGAAGATGGAATGGCGGCACATCAGCATGACCGCCGAGATCCAGCCCATCGCCACCAAGAGGCTGCCCCAGTAGTTGAAGTGCAGCCCCAGGAAGAACGACTCGGGCATGCGCCAATCGCGTCCTTCGTTGACGAAGATGCCGTAGACGATGATCGGGA
>JABDLS010000023.1 GCA_013002885.1 Gemmatimonadota bacterium
TGCCTGCCGAACCTATCTTCCGCCGTTGGATTGCAGGTCGTCGAGGCAGTTCTGGTCCAGGTCGGGGGCGTCACCGGTGAGGTTGGAGATGAAGTCCAGCGTCCGAACGGTCCAGTACATGAGGCAATTCTCGTTGTCGCAGTGCTTGCCATTGGGCTCGTCCTGGTGCTCGGTTTGCATGGGCGAACCGTTGGCTACCAACCCGAGGTTGTGACCGATCTCGTGATTGAGAACGATGCCCTCGACCATCGACTGTGAAGGTTGGAGAGCCCCGCCGGTATTGTCCTCGATCTTGTCCTGGAAGATGGCCATGGAGGTGTTGTAGTAGGCAAAGCCCAGGACATTCGCGTTGTCGGAGAACTCCCCGTCGAGGAAGAGGAAGTAGATCGCCAGCGTGGTGCCTTCGGTGAACGCCGTCCGATGCACCTGCTCGAACTCGACGACGTCGGACACCGAATAGGTGGCCTGCGATGGGATGGAGACAGGCTCGATCTGGATCGAGATGCCTCCGGGTTTGTTCACTCGGGCGTCGAGGAAGTCCCTCAGGATGGCCAGCCCCTGATCGGTCGGGCGGTGGCCCTCCACGTACTGCACCTGGATTACGAGGCTGTCGTAGTTCTCCGACGACAACAGATCGGCGGCAGAGGCCCCCGTCGATCGTCGGTGATCGTAGCTCCCGGGCTGGGGATCGGGATCGGGGCCGGTAGGAGAGGACCCATCCGAGGAGCAACCAGCGACGACGGCGACCAGAGCGGTGAGAGCGAGGCGGCGGAGGGTCATGGGACGATCTCGCGGATGACCCCGTCATGTTTGTTGAGCAGGAAGACCCGTCCTTCGCTCCCGACGGCGAAGCGGAGGTCGGTTCGCGACGTGGAGTCCAGACCGCGCGCCTCCGTCGTGGCCTGGATCACTTCCAGAAACGTACGCTGTCCCGTTTCGTCGCGAAGCAGAACGCGCCGGATGGCGTCCTCGCCCCCGCCGGGGGGGGCGTCGGCTGACACATGGAAGATCTCCCCACTGGGATAGTCGCCGAACAGAAGACGACCTCGTAACTGGGGGATGGCGTCGTCGCGGTAGACCACTACGCCGGTGATGGCCGCGCGGTTGGTGAGAAGCGGGTCACCGTGGCCGTACTCCGCGACTGGATAGGAAAGGTCGGGATCGCTTCGCGGGTCCGACATGTCGAGGACGCCCCGCTCGATGAATCGGTAGCTTCCCTCCCAGTCGTTCCAGCCTAGGTTGGCGCCGGCCCAGGCGCGGCTCAGCTCCTCGATGGAGTTCTGCCCGATATCCGCGACGAAGAGGTCGCCGTTCGTGGGGTCCCATCCGAAGCGCTGGGGGTTCCGGACCCCCGTGGCGAAGATCTCCGCCAGAACGCCTGCTTCGCCGACGTGAGGGTTGTCCGCGGGGATGCCGTACCCACCGTTGGCGGCGTTCGAACCAAGCGGGTCGATACGGAGGATCTTGCCGAACACGGAGCCCGGGTCCTGTGACAGGTCCATGGGGTCGCCCCCGCTTCCTCCGTCTGCGACACCGACGTAGAGCATGCCGTAGTCGGTATCCTCGGGTCCGGACAGGGGGTTGAAGGCCATATGCCCGGCATTGTGGTTGCCGAAGGGCTGTTCCAGGCGGAGGACCTGCCTGGGCTGGCCCCCGTCGTACGAGGAGGCTGTCGCGTCGGAGGCTGTCCATTCCAGCAGGATGGTGTCGTGGGTGTCGTCTCCACCCCCTGGAACGAAGTCGGGCTCCGGGCCCGTATCCTCGGTGTCCGACCAGGTGTAGAGCTTCCCGTAACCCTGCGTGCCAGGCATTCCGAACTGCGGATGCAAGGCGAAGCTTTGAAAGCCTCGTTCCCGCCCGGAGTCCTCCACCGGCCGCCCCCAACGGGGATCGTCGAGATCCAGATAGAGCCTCACCTCACCGCCGTCGGACACGGTGTGGAGAGGGCCTCTCATGTCGTTCACGAAGAAGCGACCCGTGTAGGGCTCCTCGACCATGAGCATGGGGCGGGCCACCCGGTTGTCGCTCTCCGGCAGGACGGCGAAGTCGTTGTATCCCACCACGATGACCCCATCGGTGGCCTCGATGGGCTCCGGATAAGGGTTGCCGCCCGTCCGGCACGCGGACGTGAGAGCGAGGAGTGCCGCCACTGCGGCGATGGGTACGATCCGCATTTTATGAGCCTCGGTGGAGCCAGTATGAGTCGTTGGGACAGGACGCGCGCTGCCCACCTACAGTGCTGGCAGTCGGAGCTGTTGTCCACGCCATTGCTGGCCCACCGGAGGGAACCACGACCAACGTTCGGGGCTTGCAAATATGATGGATCAACTTTTTTCTCGACTCGCCGTGGAGGCGCTTCTTCATGAAGCCTCAGAATGTTCTTCGTCCCCGTCAGACCGTCCCGAACCTCAACGTGAGGGTCGCCGGAGGCGACGACTGGACGTTGGGGGAGGAGCCGCCAGAGAACTTCACCATGATCGTGTTCTACCGTGGCTTCCATTGCCCGATCTGCTCGCGTCACCTCGCTGATCTCGCCTCGAAGGTGGATGACTTCGCGGAGCGGGGTGTGGACGTCATCGCCGTGTCCACGGACACCCGGGCGCGGGCGGAGCAGACGCTCGAGGAGTGGCAAGTGGATGGACTCCGCATCGGCTATGGCCTTTCTCTCGACGAGGCCCGGGATTGGGGGCTATTCCTCTCGACCTCGCGGGGCGCCACGTCGACGGGTATCGTGGAGCCCGAGCTTTTCGCCGAGCCGGCGACGTACCTCGTGAGGCCCGACGGCACTCTCTATTTCGGGTCGGTCCAGACCATGCCTTTTGCCCGGCCGAGCTTCCGCGAGATCCTCGGCGCTATCGACTTCGTCCTCGCGAACGACTATCCGGCGCGGGGCGAAGTGGTGGAGGACAACGTTGCCCATGCTGACGAGGCCGCCGACTAGATGAACGCCATCGCCCTTCTCTTCCTCCGCATCTCACTCGGGTGGCTCATGGTCGTCTGGGGTGTGGACAAGCTCACCGACCCCGCCCACGGCCAGGCGGTTGCAGAGTCCTTCTATCTTGGCCTCGGCAGCGGAGGCACGTTTCTCACCGTTGCGGGGATCTTCCAGGTTCTCGTGGGGCTCGCCACGGTGCTCGGCTTTCTTCGCCGACTTACCTGGCCCATTCTGGCGGTGGTCAACGGAGTGACTTTCGTGGCGGTGTGGAAGTCCATCGTCGATCCATGGGGTTTCTTCCTCGAAGGCGGGAATCTCGTCTTCTACTCCTCGGCCGTGATCTTCGCAGGCATTCTCGTGGGCTGGTCGGCCATCGATGACGACAGCCTCGCACTCGATCGTGTGTTGAAGCTCGACTGAGGCTTCCCTGCACGTCGGAGTTCAGCCGGTGTTTTGAAGCCCCCGGGCGATCCCGTTGACCGTCGACAGCAGGGCGTCGAGAAGGTCGCCGTCGGGACGATCCTGTTCTCTCCAGCGACGCAGGAGATCGACTTGCAGGATGTTCATAGGGTCGACGTACGGGTTCCGGAGTCGGATGGACCTCTGAAGGGTGCGCTCGGAGTCCAGAAGGCCGATGGCGCCCCGGATCTCCAGGACGGAGGCGACGGTCCGGTCGAACTCCTCCCGAACAACGGAGAAGAGGGGCCGTGCCTCTTCAGGGACCAGGTCCAGATACAGTGCCGCGATGTCCAGGTCGGCCTTCGCCAGCACCATCTCGACGTCGGCGAGAAGGGCGTCGAAGAACGGCCACTCCTCGGCGGCGGTCCTCATGGTTTCGAGTCCGTGTTTTCGTGTCGCGGCTTCGAGGCCGGACCCCAGGCCGAACCATCCGGTGAGCATGGACCGGCACTGGGTCCAGGAAAAGACCCACGGAATGGCACGGAGGTCCTCCACGCCGGCCTTCGACCTCCGTGACGCCGGTCGCGACCCGATGGCCATGCGCTCGATGACGTCGATGGGTGTCCCCGAGCGGAAGAAGTCCTTGAATCGCGGGTGCTCGTAGACCAGGCCTCGGTAGGTGGACCGCGCCGTTGCCGAGACGGTGTCGGCCAGCGCTGACCACTCGCTCGGATCTGGCTGGGACGTCGCTGTGGCTGTACGGAGTACGATGGATCCGAGCATGCGCTCGAGGTTGCGGAGGGCGATGGGGGCGAGCCCGTACTTGGCGTCGATGACCTCACCCTGTTCGGTCAGGCGGAGGCGGCCGCCGATAGAGGCGGGTGGCATAGCCGAGACGGCTCGGTGCACCGCGCCTCCCCCTCGAGAGACCGTTCCACCCCTACCGTGGAAGACCGTGAGGGTCACGTCGTGACGACTCGCGGCGTCGGCCATGCCCTGGAGCGCCTTCTGGAGGGCCCATCGTGCCGACGCGATACCTCCGTCCTTGTTGGAGTCGGAGTAGCCCACCATCACCACCTGCCGTCGGTCTCGCCTTCCGAGGTGAGGGGCGACCACCGGGTCGGTGAAGAGGGCATCGAGGACCGACTCGGCTCGTTCCAGGTCGGGCACGGTTTCGAAGAGCGGCGTGACATCCAGAGGCATGTCGTCGGCGCTTCCGAGCCCACCGCGGACTGCGAGCCAGAGGACTGTGAGGACGTCGTCGACGTCCTGAGCCATGGAGATTATGTAGGAGCCGATGGCGTCTGGACCGTACCTCTGGCGCGCCTCTCGGATGGCGGCGAAGACGTCGAGAGTTCGAGCGGCGCGCTTGGAGGTGCCGGACCTCTCCGACGGTTCCATTACTCCCGAGGTGTGGGTTCCGCGAGCACCGTTCCCCGACGCCACATTCGCGAGAAGGCCGTGCAGCCGCTCCGTCCGCTCTGTCGGGGTACGTGTCGGCCACTCCGGATCCCCCAGCAGATCGGCGACGACGTCACGGAGTTCCCTGGCATCCTGCCGGACATCGAGGGCGGCCATATGGAACCCGAAGGCGCGGATACGGCGGAGGAGCCGGGTCACACCGAAGAGGCCGGCATGCTCGCCGCCGTTCTCCCTCAGGCTCTCGACGACGAGCTCGATGTCGCCAGCGAGCTCGGTGGGGGTGGTGTACGCATGGTCTCCGTCGGCTCGAGTCGCCTCGAGGCGAGCCCCGACGAGCTGGAGAAAGACGCGGTACCCCATGCCGGCCATCCGATCGGGGATGCCATGGACGACCTCGGGGAACCACACCGAGTACTTCTCCGTCCTTGTGGAGACCGCTTCACTCCAGCGGACCCGCGAGGCCGACTGTGTGAGGTGGTCGGCCAACTGGGAGATCTCGGCCTGGTAGGCATGCAGAGCGAGGGCCCGGTGCCGCTGGAGTGTCTGTCGGAAGGTCTTCGCGTCGACGTTGGGGTTGCCGTCCATGTCGCCGCCGACCCACGAGCCCGGCCGGACGAGGGGAGAGGACGCACCCAGCTCTCCAACGCCGGCCTGTTTCAACGCGACCTCCAGTTGTTCGTGGAGGGCAGGGAGGATCCTGTAGAGGACCTCGGTCACGTAGTACAGAACGTGCTCTCGCTCGTCGGCGACGGTGGGGCGGGCCGAGGGGTGCTCTTCGGTTTGCCATGCGGTGGTCACGTTCTCACGTATCACCGACCAGGAGACGCGCTCGTCGTGCGGTGTCCGGGTGGGGTCGAGGCGATGGATGAGCTCCTGGGCAATGCGCTCCTGTTTGTCGAGGATCACTCGACGGGTGGATTCGGTGGGGTGGGCGGTGAAGACCGGCTCGACGCGGGACGACTGGAACAGCTCCAGGATGCGCCCGGGTGGCACGTCTTCGGCAATGAGGCGGTGGACTGTGTGAGCCAGGGAGCCTTCGTGGGGTTCGCGCCCGTCGCGCATGTACTGCCGACCACGACGGATCCGGTGCACCCGCTCCGCCAGATTGACCACCTGGAAATAGGTGGAGAACGCACGGATGACCTCAGCAGCCTCGTCGGCGTCCAGACCCGAGAGGACGTTCCCCAAATCCCCAGCCGCACCCTCGACGCCCTCGCGCCTGCGGATGGCCCAGTGCCGTGCGGCCTCGACGCACTGGAAGAGGTCCTCACCACCCTGCTCCCGGATCACCGACCCTACGAGATCGCCCAGGAGACGCACGTCCTGTCGAAGGGGTTCGTCTTTTGGTGAGAAGTCGACGCGTCTCAGGTCGGGACTACTTGGCATCGTCCTCCTTCGGCCGGAAAGGTGGCCACATGCGATTCATGACGGGGTGGCCGTCGATCCAGCCTCGCTGGATGACGGCGGCAACGTGGGCGGCGGCGAGCATGACCAGTGCGAACACCGTGAAGCGATGAACCACCAGCATGACTGCGGCGACCTCGGGCATGCTGCGCACGAGGGGCGGAATCCCGATGGCGTCCAGAAGCTCGATAGGGTAGCCGTCGCCTACGGTTCGCACGTATCCGCTCACCGCCATCACCAGGAGCAGTCCGTAGAGGGCGACGTGGGTCGCGTGGGCGACGCGCTGCTCCGCTGGCGACATGTAGTCCGGAAAAGGCGGCGGCGGGTGGGTCAGGCGCCACGCGATGCGGCAAAGGACCATCACGAGGAGCACCGCTCCCAAGCCCTTGTGCAAGACGAAGAGCGGATCGGCCCACGCCGCGAGAGGCTCGCTCGTCATGGCGATCCCGGCCGGGATCTGCACCGCGACGAGGAGGGCGATACTCCAGTGGAAAAGACGAGCGCCGGTTCCGAACATGGCTTCAGATAGCGCCGCGGCCCTCGGGAAGCAAAAGGCGGCGTCGAGCGATCGAGGTGGTCTGACGGGCCGCAACCCCTATACTGAAAGCAGTCCGTCACGGAACCCAGGAGGCCCAATGACATCGATGTCCCGCGCGCTGACCGGAGAGCACCTCGCCTTCGACCTCGGTGAGCAGATCGCTGAGCTGAAAGGTGACGACGGGTACGTTCGGAGTGGTCGCGTCGGTCGGACGTTGGTCAAGGCCGGTTCCATGCGGATAACGCTCACGGTGGTGGCCGAGGGAGTTGAAATCGGAACGCATCATGCGACGTCACCCATGACGCTTCAGCCCCTGGAAGGCCGGCTTCGCTATCGCCTGGGTGAGGAGGAATTCGAGATCGCCCGAGGAGAGGTTCTCTTCTTCGGGCCCGGTCACGCCCAGGACATTCGGGCCCTGGAGGATACGGCCCTACTCCTGACTATTTCGTCGACCGAAGGCGACGCTTAACCCACACGAAGCACCCGCTCGAGTCAGGAAGACGTATACTACCCAGGCATGGCGCACGGTCTCCCGGCGTCCTGATGTCCCGAGCGAGCCCGCTCACCGACACCCTCTCCCCTCCCAACCCGAAATCCTCGCATATGAACGAATCGTTCGTCATAGGCTTGGTTTCCGTCGCCGTGCTCGGTGGAGTGGCTCAGTGGCTCGGGTGGCGACTCCGTCTTCCGGCAATTCTCCTCCTGCTCATCTTCGGCGTCGCTGCCGGGCCGGAGGGTCTGGGCCTCGTTCGAACCGATGCGATGTTCGGGGAGCTGCTCCTTCCTTTCGTCGCCATCTCCGTGGCCATCCTCCTCTTCGAAGGGGCGCTCACCCTGCACCTGCCGGAGCTGGGGGAGCGGTTCGGCGTGGTCGCGAAGCTGGTAACGGTCGGGACGGCGGTGACCTGGGTCCTGGGCGGACTGGCCGCCCACTACGTCCTCGAACTGTCCTGGTCGCTCTCCGTTCTCGTCGGGGCCGTGCTCACGGTGACGGGACCCACGGTCGTTATCCCGCTCCTCCGGCAGATCAGGCCCACGGGACCGGGTGGGGCCGTGCTCAAATGGGAAGGGATCCTCATCGATCCCATCGGGGCCGTCCTCGCCGTTCTCGTGTTCGAGGGGCTGATCGATGGGGGTGTGATGCCGGCAGTGACGGGCATCGGTAAGACCATCGTGGCGGGGACCGTCTTCGGCGTACTCCCTGCGTGGGTGCTGACAGTGTGTCTCGCGCGGTACTGGATCCCCGATCATCTCCACAGTGCCTCCGCCCTGGGGCTGGCCCTTCTCGGCTACGCGCTGGCGAACCTCCTGCAGCACGAGGCCGGGCTCATGGCCGTCACGGTCATGGGTGTTACGCTCGCCAATCAGCGTCGAGTGGATCTGAGCCACATCATGGAGTTCAAGGAGAACCTGCAGGTCCTCCTGATTTCGGCCCTCTTCATCCTCCTCGCTGCCCGTGTACGGTGGGCCGAGCTACGGGAGATCGGTGCGCCCGAGTTCCTGTTCCTTGGCTTGCTCATCCTGGTCGTGCGTCCCATCAGCGTGGCGCTCTCCACCGCCGGGAGCAACCTGCCAAGGGTGGATCGACTCTTCGTCGCGGCCATGGCGCCTCGGGGGGTGGTGGCCGCTGCCGTCACCGCCATCTTCGCCCTCCGACTCGAGGAGGAGGGCTTCGCCGGAGCCGAGCGACTCGTTCCCATCGTCTTCTTCGTCATCGCCGGCACCGTGGCCATCTACGGGCTTCTGGGCCGTCCTCTCGCTCATCGTCTGGGCGTGGCGGACAAGAACCCCAACGGGATCCTCCTCATTGGTGCCCACGGCTTCGCTCGGGCCCTCGCTCGGACGCTCAAGGAGCTCGCCGTCCCGGTACTCCTCGTGGATACGAACGCGCGGCATGTTGGCGCCGCGCGCCTCGAGGGCCTCCCCGTCTACCACGGCAGCGTCCTGAGCGACCAGGCCGATGAAGAGCTCGACATGCCTGGCATCGGGAAGATCTTCGCGATGACCACCAACGACGAGGTGAACGCCTTGTCGGCTCGGCACTTCGTTCACCTGTTCGGCCGGGAGAACCTCTTTCAGCTCGCTACCACACGGAAGCCGGCGGAGGGGTCGGCCGAACTGGGATCGGAGCTGAAAGCCCGCATGCTCTTCGGTGAAGAGGTGACGTTCGAGGTGCTCCAGCGGCGCTTCCGCGAGGGGCACGAGTTCATACCGACCGTCCTCGACGAGGAGTTCGGCTGGGAGGAGTGGCGGACGGCTGCCGGTGAGGATGCGCTGCCACTCGTCGCCGTCGATCCAGACGGCGTGGTAATGGTGGCTACCCGGGAGCAGCCCCTCGAGCCATCGGCGGGTGACACGCTGGTCGCGCTGACCCGGTCCATCCCCGCCGGTGTTGCGGGCCGCTAGGGTTCGCTGAGGCGCAGGTCGCCGTCGTGGCTGCGCGCCCACTCCAGGAAGAGCGTCGTCACGCGGTCGTAGCTCTCGATTCCGCCCGGAACACCGTGCGCTCGTAGGTAGGCGTCGTTGGTCGCTTCGACGATGGGCGCAGCGACACTCCGCGAGTCCAGAAGGTAGTCGATGTAGTCCTGCCAGTCCCGGAGGACTCCGGGCACCAGTTCGCCGCGAAGGCTCACCCACTCGCTTC
This sequence comes from Gemmatimonadota bacterium, assembly GCA_013002885.1. Lineage (GTDB taxonomy): Bacteria > Gemmatimonadota > Gemmatimonadetes > Longimicrobiales > Gaopeijiaceae > UBA2589. Next base: position 9,343 of record JABDLS010000023.1, read on the forward strand.
GATCGACTCGCGTGAGGTCGGCTTGGAGCGCCCGAAGCACCCGTGCCCAGCCCGAATAGCGAGCCAGGGGGTCGTCGGCGTGGATGGCAGCCAGGGCTCCGGCGAACGTAGCTTCGTTCTCGCGGGCCAGGCCTCGCTGGTGTGCCTGCTCGTGGGCTGTCACGGCCGGAAAGCTCAGGTCCGGTTGGGCTCCGGAAGCGTGGGCCTCGCCCGTGTACGGCACGTAGATCC
>JABDLS010000034.1 GCA_013002885.1 Gemmatimonadota bacterium
TCTCTGATCGTGGCGATTACCTTGTCGCCGGCCACACGGAACTTGTCCCGCCCGCTCCGGTCGTTCTCGCTCGAGTCGGTCATTAGAAATCGCTCTCCTGTTGTCCACGATGGTGTTCGGCGCACCTCACTACGTGAGAACGGACGGTCGGGTTTTCGTTCAAGCCCAACGCCCGCGGGAAGGGCGTCTCCTCCGTGTCGGCTTCGCAATCCGGTCGACCCTCAGTCCCGTGCCGCCTTCAGCTCCTTTACGGCGCGGTACGCCTCGTTGATGGCCGCGTCGCTGTGCGGGCTCGCCGCCGCGTTGGCGTTCGCAATCTTGATGCGACCGAACGGCTGGCGTGCGACGACGCACGGACGGTCGTTGGGCGTGCCGAAGGCCCAGCGGGGTGCTGGTGTGCACGCCGCAGTGAGAGCTGGACGCCTGCAACGCGAGCGCGGCGCTCCCTATCTCAGGACCCGGGCGCCCGATAGGTCGGGAATCGGTTCGGGCCACTCAGTCCGATTCGTTGGGCTTCGCTTCGGCGACAACGGCCGCGAAGCGGGGTTCATTCCTGATCGCGTCGAAGTCGGGATACTGGAGATAGAACCAGAGCAAAGCTGATCGAGGCCCGGCGCGTTCGACGAAATCGAGGGCCTCCTGGACCCGCCCCATCCGGACCAGGGCGCCCCCAATGAAAAGCGCGTCGGTCTGCCCGGGGGCCTGCGCGTCCGGTAGCTCGATGAGAGCGCGTTCCAGTTCGGCGTTGGCGCGTGCCTGGTCTCCCAGCTGATAATACGCGACGGCCAGCGCGCTCCGGGCCGGGATTCCGTAACTGGGGTCGATGGACAGGGCTCGTCGTGCGTCCTCGAGCGCGCCCAGCGGATCTCCGCTACTGTTTCGGAGATTCGCGTGGATCGCCCAGACATACGGAACCTCCGAACCGACTACGATGGCGCTGTCGGCCCAGCGCCAAGCCTGTTCCAAGTCCCCGCGGCGATAGCTGATCGTTGCCATAGGGACGAGCGCCATCGCGCGGGTCGGGTCCTGTGCCAGGACTCCGTGGTATGCGGAGATCGCGTCGTTGTAACGTCCTGACACCATCAAGGTCTGTCCGTACTGGTACAAGGCTTCGGCGTCGGCGCCGCCGTTCAATTCCAAGGCACGCTTGAAGTAAGGCAGGCTCAATTCGGGCCGTCTGCGGTTGGCCATGAATCGGGTGTATGCGCTGGCGAGCCAGGCATCGGCGTTCGTCGAGTCCATGGCCAGCGCGCGGCTTGCGAGGTCCTGCGCCCGGGCCAGAAGCTCTTCGACCGTAGCCCCGGGGTAGGTCCATCCCCAATCGATGAACAGGGCGGAAGCATAGGCCTCCCGCGCAATCGCAGACACGAAGGCGGAGTCCAGGGCTGCCGCATTGCGATAGTTGCTGATCGCTTGCGCAACGCTCGCGGGGGTGCGACGCGCCATGGCGGCGTTTCCCTCCAGATAGCGCTCGAACGCGCCGAAGTCCCGGGTGGGCAGCGGCCCGAAGCGGAACGGCGCTCCGTCTTCCACCAATTCGTCTCGCAGCTGGTGGGCAACGGCCGTGGCAACCTGGCGCTGCACATCGAAGAGGTTTTCGACGGTCAAGTCCCGCTCCAGATCGTCGGACCATACCACCTGGAGCGTCCTCACGTCGGTGAGCGAGGTCCTGAGGCGCACCCGACCGGACGCTCTCCAGACGGTTCCCTCGAGAATGAAGCCCGCACCGAGCTCCGTTCCGATGTCGTACGGGTTCGAACCGTTGGCGACGAGCCTGGCGGCTGCGGCCCTGCCCAAGACCCGGATTCCATCGACCCGCGCCAGCATCGAGACGATTTCGTCTGCGACGCCCTCCGAAAAGTAGGATTCCTGCTCGTCGCGGCCCCCTTGAGTGAACGGGACAAGCGCGACGGTCCGCATGTCACCGCCGGCTGCGACCGGACTGAGTGCCGACGTTGCTATCGACGCCTCGGACGCTGCATCCCGGCCGAGAAAAAGGAAGGCCGGGATGGTCAATCCGACGATCGTGGCTGCGCCGACCAGTGACGCCTGCCCCCAGCGCAGCCCCTTGTGCGAAACCTCGCCATTCGCCGCCTCGATGCCGGTCGGCTGTAGGTCGAAGAGCCAAGCCCACCACAAGGCTACCGGAAATCCGGCCGCGACGAGGGCGAGCGCGAGCCGGGGCGCCCAGTCACCGACGCCGAGGAGAGGAAACACTGTCGCGCTGACCTCGACCACGCCCCAGGCAGCGACGAGATAGAGGCCCGCGGCGCGGAACACTCTTCGCTCTCGAAGTTCTTGGAACAGGCGACGCAAGCTGGGCACCAGGAACGGGTGAGCTTTCTGACTGCTGGAGAAAGTGGCACAGAGTGGCTCGGTCGCGCCAACCGTCGGGCTGGCGCTCACGAGCGAATCCCGCGATTGCACAGATCGGCAATCTGATTTGCACGGCCAGGTACACCGTCGCCATGCCGCCCTCGCCGAGCACGCGCTCGACTCGGTAGCGGCCCTCGAGGGCGGCGTTCAGATGAGGAATCGGGTCGCTCATGCGCGGGAACTGTACCACCGAGCACGCCCTTTCGCTCCCCGCTTCGCCGGCCCTCAGCCCATTGCCCCTCGCAGCTCCTGCACGGCGCGATACGCTTCATTGATGGCCGCGTCGCTGTGTGGGCTCGCCGCCGCGTCGGCGTTCGCAATCGTGATGCGACCGAACGGCTGGCGTGCGACGACGCACGGACGGTCGTCGGGCGTGCCGAAGGCCCAGCGTGGATCTTCGAAGAGTGGGTTGTACGAGTAGGTGTAGCCGTGCGGCCACCGATTCACGGTGATCGCGAGGACGTCTTCGGCCGGGTCGAAGCCGTGGTCCCCGAACATCCGTGCAAGTTGGTCACGGATGTTGCGCTCGAAGGCCTCGAACGACGTCTGCTGGAGCTCCCGGCGCCCGCGCCGGTGCTGCTCGCGACGGGAGTGCCCGGCTTCGTAGACGTAGCGCGACATGCGCAGCACCGCGGGCTCGTCGGGGTTCTGCCCCGAGGTGTAGGCGCCCATGCGCAGCGAGGTCGACAGGCCGAGGCTCTGATGAAACGAGCCGGGGGCCGACGCGCCCGACACGCCTGCGTCCACGAGCGAGCGCCACCGTCGGAGGAAGACGTTGGTGTAGACGAGGGGCGCCTTCTCGCCGTAACCGAGCGCCTCCTTCTGCGTGTCGGAGAGTTCGGGGCAGAGCCAGGGGATGATCTGGTTCCAGCACGCGAGAACCACCCCGCGTGCACGGACCCGGCGAGCCGTACCATCGCGGACATACGTGACCTCGACCTCTCGGGCCGAGTCGGTATCCCCGAGGTGGCGCACACCGACGACGGTGCTGCTCAGCCGGATGCGCACCGCCGAGTCGTCCCGATCCAGTCGATCATAGGCGGCGGGGGCCAGCACGACGTCCTCCATCGAGCTGCCAGGCATGGCCTCGGGAATCAGCGCGCGAACCAGGAGCCTGGTGATGGTGGCGTTGCCGTCCGGGAAGTACATGGTAGGGTCGCCCGATCCGGCGCGCGCCGCGTTCTCGCGGCCGTGCGAGCCCCCTGGCTCGTCGATCAGACGCTCGGGCGGCGTGGCCTCCAAGCCGAGGTGGGCGAAGCCCGGATACCCCATCTCCCAAGCGTAGATTGCGGGGACCGCGTCGGCCCCGGTGACGAACAGATGCCCCGACGAGTCCTGCATCAGGGCCACCGACGAATCCACTCCGAGCACGTCGATGAGCCAGTCGCGATAGCTCATCCGCGTCAGGCGCGCCTTCTTCTCGTCGGACCCGAGGCGCGGCCAGGGGTCGACCAATCCGCGCTCCTCGTAGAGTCGCACGAGGTCGGCCCGTGCACTCTCCGAAAGCGGCGTTCGGGCGGCGAGCTCGGACCAAGGGCGGCGTCCCCAGCCGGAGACCAGGCGGTCCTCGCCGAAATGCTCCCGATCGAAGAAGTAGCCGCGGGAAAGCCCGAGTTCCGCGTACCGGCGACGCACTTCCTCAGTCCCTGTCCAATACCGCGTCCGGTCGATGCCCAGATCCCACAGCAGCCCGGCCGCCACGGGGCTGTACTGCGAGGGTGCCTCTACGTTGAGCGTCCCGCCGTTGACCAGGTACAACCGTCCGTCGTGACGGAACTCGTTGCGCTTGGCGTGTCCCCCGAAATCGTCGTGGTTGTCGAGCACGAGGACGCGCGCGTCAGGCCCACCCACCTGCCGTCGAAAGAAGTGCGCAGCCGACAACCCACTGATGCCGCCGCCGACCACCACCAGGTCGTACGTCTCACCGGTATCGAGGGCACGGTCCCACGCCTCACCCCGAACCAGACCGTGCGCGGTCTCCCAGGACCCGTCGTGTGTGCCCCGCATTCCGGTGCGCGCTGGCGGGTCGATCCGTTCCTGGCGTCCACCGAGCAACGGCATGAACGGGTCTGCGAAGCCGAAGGGGAGCAGAGAGCCCGTGAGTGCGACGCCCACGCCGCTCACGAAGTCGCGGCGAGGAATCGACCGGCCCATGCCGAGGTCGTGATCGGACGAAAAGGTCATCGCGCAGCTCCCGAGGTTGGCAAGACCCGCTCAACGGACGGTCCGACACGATCGGGGGCAAGGGGGAGGCCACGCGATGTCCGCCGGAGCGGGTCGGGCAGAACTCAACATCTTATGGGCGGATTCCGGGGGTAGAGCAGAGCCCGCTCGGCCGAGTGCCGTCCAGCACTAGCCGCCGGGCTCACCCTTGATCCAATGGCCGTGATCCGCGATCCAGCGCCATGTGCCACCTTCCCGCTTCATGACGTCGGTCCATCCAACCCAGGTCTCTTCGTCAGGTCCCCCGTCAGTGCTCATGACGGTATGGACGACCAGCTGAATGACGGCAAGATCGCCTTCGACCAGAATCCTCAGCGGCGTCATTTCCTCGAGACGAATGATCGTTCGCCCGAACAAGTACTCGAGTTCCTTATCGTCGAACGCGGTGGGGACTGGATCTTCCACGCCCCAGCCGATGAAGTCGGGGTGCATGCAGGCCTTGCGGGCGTCCCAGTCAATCGGATCGACGTGGGAGTTGATGCACGCGACCTCCGCGTTCCATACCTCCAGTTGTTGCGGCGACCACTCCTGAGCGACGACCGGTGAGGGCATGGCGGGGAGGAGTAGTATGGCCCCGGCAAGGCTGAGAATCCTCATGATGGACCTCCATCGGGAAGATGCGTACGAGCAACGTCCGGATAAGCTACGGGCGCGACTCCCTGACCGCGACCGCCGGCCCGGGCAGCATCTCGAGCCCGACTTATGTCGAGCATGGCGGACATCCAAAACGCGGTTTATAGCGCGAAGCCTATCCGCGCCCCAGGTTGGGAACCCCTCTAGGAAGGAGTTACACCATGCGCACCAAGCTAGCCCCCGCCCTCGCGGCGGCAGTCGTCGCACTCGCGCTATCGGGACCACCCGCGCACGCGCAGCAGACGATCGCCATGAGCTACTCGGTCGTTCCCAAGACGGGCATGACCACCCAATTCGAAGCCGCGCTGAAGAACCACGTCGCGTGGCGCGTTGCGAACGGCGACCCCTGGACCTGGGGGGTGTCCATGCGCGTGGCCGGCGACGAACTCGGAGAGTATGGGATCCGCTCGAGTGGCCATTCGTGGGCCGATCTCGACGCCTACGACGCGGAATTCGGGCCAATGGCGCTCGCAAACTGGATGGCGACGGTCCAGCCCCTGGTGGAGTCGGTGTCCAACTCGATCTCGGTCATCAACGAGGATTGGAGCCATCGGCCGCCGCAGGGGCGTGCCGTCAATCTGGTGAACATCGCCACGTTCCACGTGCGGCCGGGGCAACAGGACCGCTTCAACGAGCTCGTGGGGCAGGCGACCTCCGCCCTCAAGGCGGCCAACGTGGACTGGTACTGGCTCTTCTCGACGCCCGCGGTCGGTGGCGGAATGGGACCGGTCTGGAATGTCGTCGGGCTGGCCGACAGCTGGATCGACATGGAGCCCCGGGACGATGAGTTCATGGAGGCCTTGGTAGCACACATGGGTAACGACGGAGCCGAGGAGTGGGCCGGATCCTTCGGCCAGGTGATCCGCGGAACGGAATCAGAGGTACGACGCCTTCGCCCAGATCTGGGCACAGTCGGGGCCAACTGAGGCCCATCGACGGACGAAACCGCGGCGGGCGGCCCGAGATTGGCTTGCCCGCCGTGGTCCGTTTGTTTCTGGGGTGACCGTCGTCGCTGGACTCGATACTCCGTCTAGTAATGCCAGGGAAACCGCGAAAAGTCCTTGTCACGCTTCTCGACGAAGGCGTCGCGACCTTCCCGTGCCTCATCCGTCCCGTACGCCAGGCGAGTCGCCTCGCCCGCGAAGAGCTGCTGCCCGACCAGACCGTCGTCGACGAGGTTGAAGCCGTACTTCAGCATGCGCATCGCCGTCGGGCTCTTGGCGTTGATCGTTCCGGCCCAGCTCAGAGCCGTCTCCTCGAGTTCGGCATGCGGCACCGATGCGTTGACCATCCCCATCGCGAGGGCTTCGTCGGCCGTGTAGTCCAAGCCGAGGAAGAAGATCTCTCGAGCGCGCTTCTGCCCGACCATGCGCGCGAGGTACGCCGAGCCGTACCCGCTGTCGAAGCTGGCGACATCCGGATCTGTCTGCTTGAAGCGCGCGTGCTCCCTGCTGGCAAGAGTGAGATCGCAGACCACATGGAGACTGTGCCCGCCTCCGGCCGCCCACCCAGGGACGACGGCGATCACGACCTTCGGCATGAAGCGGATGAGTCTCTGGACCTCGAGGATATGCAGCCGACCGAGCCGGGCTGGATCAACCTCACCTTCGCCGCCCTCGTATTTGTATCCGTCGGCGCCGCGGATCCGCTGGTCACCGCCCGACGAGAACGCCCAGCCACCATCTTTCGGCGAAGGTCCGTTCCCGGTCAGTAGAACGCAGCCGACCTGCGACGAGGTCCGCGCATGCTCCAGCGTCCGGAAGAGTTCGTCCACTGTTCGTGGACGGAAGGCGTTACGGCAATCGGGGCGGTCGAAGGCGATCCGCACCGTCCGTTCATCGACCGAGCGGTGGTACGTGATGTCGGTCAGGTCGTCGAAGCCGGGGACGTCGCGCCAGGCGGTCGCGTCGAAGATCTCGGATACCATGGTGGGGCGGTCGGAGGCTAGGAGGGTGGGGATGGCGTCACGAGGCGGGAGCGGCCTCATGGATCTGCACCAGAGCTTGGACCACTGGTCGCGTGGTTGCAAGCACCGACCTTCAGAAGATTGGACGGCGACGCCTCACCCGCGTCGGGTGCAGCCACACGTCGTTTCGGCTCGGCTCGTCCAGCTATCGGCCCGCCAGCGCAGCGTCGATCCGCGCCCGCCACGCGGCCGCGGTCGCCTCCAACTCGGGAAATCGTGGATGGCGATCGAGGCCCGCGAACACCGGCAGCGCCAAGAGGCCCTCGAGCGACCATTGCCCGAAGTGACTCAGGTAGACGTCCAGCGCGTCGACTGCAGCATCGAGGTCACCGACCATGGCGTGGGTGCGAGCGAGATCGAGAACGAAGTCCGGCCCTGCGACCGCGTCCCGCTCGACGGGGAGCGCCGCTGTGGCCGACCGCGCGTACTCGACGGCTGCATCCTTCTGACCAAGGCCAGCGTGGATTTGCCCCAGCGCCGCGAGGACCCGTGGATCGTCCGGCGCCGCCCCAAGCGCGGCCTCCGCAAGGGCCCGGGCCTTCTCGAAGTCGGCTCGAGCCTCAACGGTGTCCCCCGCGGCAAGGCGAGCCAGACCCATCAGCATCGTCGCAGGATGGTAGTACGTCTGGTACTCGATCACCTCGACACCGGACTCATCGATGACACGGACGGACTCTGCGAAGGCCGAGTCGACGTACTCGACCCGCCAACGCTCGAGCAGGAGCATGTCGCGGGCGTCGGTCCAATCAGCCCGAGCCTCCAACTCGGTCCGGAAGGCGTCGACGTCTCCATCGCGCCAGAGCGGAACCAATGCCTGCGAGACTCCAATGCTTCCGTTTCGAGGGAAGAAATCCAACACCTGTTCAAAGAGCGGTGCCGCCACGTCATACGCCCTCGCCATCTCCAGCAACCCGCCGAAGTTCCAGATGGCGTTCACGCCCAGGGGGTTCACATCGATGGCGCGGACGAAGGCACGCCGGCTCCCCTCGAAGTTGCCCATGCGGTAGAGGATCGCTGCGCGCGTGAGCAGCATGTCGTAGTCGTTGGGTGTGTAGACCGCCGCCTGGTCGAACGCCTCCAAGGCCGACGAGTAGTCCAGCGCCGATCGGTAGTGATAGTTGCCCAGCGAGATGAGACCGGCCGGCAAGTCCGGATCCAGTTCGAGCGCCCGGTCGACGGCTCGCTTCGCGGAGACGATTCGCGACGGGGTGCGATCGATGAGGAAGTGGTAGGCGTAGCTATGCGCCAACGAGAGTCGAGCCCACGCTAGCGCGAAGTCCGGGTCCAACTCCACAGCGTCCGAGAAGTGATCGGCCGCTCCTAGGATCTCATCGCGATACAGTGCGGCGTTGCCTCGCAGGTATGCGTCGTACGCGGCCTGATTCGTCGTCGGCACCTCGGCGATCGCGTGGGCTTCGCTCGGGGTGAGCTCCGCCTGAAGCGCTGCGGCGATCTGCTCCGACACGTCGCGCTGAATGGCGAAGAGGTTTTCGGGAGAAAGCGTCTCCTCGTAGCTGTCGGCCCAGAGTTGCTCGTCGGTCCGCGTGTCGACCAACTGGACACTGATACGCACGAGCTCTCCGGCTCTCTGGACACCACCCTCCAGGACGGTGCGGACACCGAGCTCCTGCCCGACCTCCCGGATCGGCTTGGGCGCGTCCCGGTAGCTCATGACCGAAGACCGCGAGATCACCCGGATTGCGCCGACCGTGGTCAGTCGATTGAGCACCTCGTCATGGATCCCGTCGACGAAGAATACGGCATCCTCGTCCGAACTGCGGTTCTCGAACGGAAGCACCGCGATGGACGGCCCCTCCCGGATCGAGTCGGCGCCTCCACCGTCCAGGAAGAGTCCGGTTCCGAGGCCGAGGCCGAAGACGACGAGCGTACCCGCCAGGAGGAGCGTGCGACCGTCCAACAGCGACATTCCGGCCGCCGCCTGCAACTCGGCCTGCCCCTCCTCGGTGTGCGCCGGTGCGGTAGCGCGAAGCTGCCCGCCTGAAGCGTCGAGCCACCACGCGAGTCCTAATGCAATGGGAAGGCCCGCGATGACCAACGCGGCAGCGACTCGGTACACCCCCTCCGAGACGCCGAAGCCCGCAACCAGTACATCGATCCCTTCCAAAGACGCGAACGCCGCCGAGACGTAGACCGCGGCAACGCGTAGGACCTTGCGCCGCTTCAGCTCGTGGACGAAACGCATCGGGGCCCTGGCAGGGGATGGATCAGACAGCACACCACTAGAACGTAAATGTCACCCCGAACGTCGGGATCACGTCCGCCCGCAGCCCCCCATCGTTCAGAGCGACAAGAACGTTGCCCACGAGTGAGATGCTCTCTGATGGAGCAAGCCTGACTCCGAAGGCTCCGGACAGGATGTGGTCGGTACGGCTCGTCGGGATGTTGCTGACGTCCAGAACTCTCGTTCCCAGTGGTTGGTCGTTCGCATCGAAGTCGGTGATCTCGATCGTTCCGTCGAGGTTCACCGCTTCGTTCTCGTCCAGGTCGAGCTCACCGAGCAGCTCGGCCGCGAACGTGAGTC
>JABDLS010000149.1 GCA_013002885.1 Gemmatimonadota bacterium
CGAGGTCGGTCATCATGGCCAGGGGCAGAATCGAACTGCCGACACCATGATTTTCAGTCATGTGCTCTACCAACTGAGCTACCTGGCCCAGACAAAAAACCCGCTCGAGCCGGTGGCGGCGCGAGCGGGAAGTCGCCGGAAAAGCCGTCAGCTACCGGCTCTCCGCTCCCGCCCGCGTTCGCGAGCTCCAAGTGTCGGAGACAGTCCAGAAGACCATACTCTGCATCCTTCGTCTCCCTTCTCGGTCCCGAACGTGGGAAACGCCGCCCTCGGGCGGCGCTTCGCGAGCAAATAGCGGGGGCAGGATTCGAACCTGCGACCTTCGGGTTATGAGCCCGACGAGCTACCAGACTGCTCCACCCCGCAACAGGACAGGGAAGTTAGTCCACTCCCCGGAATGAGGTCAACCCGTTCGGGCAAGCAATCGCCACGGCTGGAAAACGCTTGCGGTGAGGGCGCTTCGTTACAGAGTTCTTAGCCATTCCCTTCACACGGGCGTCCTGCGAGGGCCACGACATGCTCAGCACCACCTTCATGGATCTGGCCATTGCTGCGGGCTTGGGCCTCCTGGTCGGCCTGCAGAAGGAGCGGGCGGATTCGCCCTTGGCCGGGCTGCGGACCTTCGCGCTGGTGAGCCTCGCGGGAGCCGTCGCCGCCATCGTCGGGGCCACGACTACACCCTGGGTCATCGTTGGTGGACTGCTGGCGGTGGCCGCGATGATGGTGGCGGGGAACGTCGTCATCGTGCACTCGGGAAGTGGCGACGATCCGGGCCAGACCACCGAGGTCGCGGTTCTCCTCATGTATCTGATCGGCGCCATGGTGGTGGTGGGATCGAGGGAGGTGGCCATCGTACTGGGCGCTTCGACGGCGATGCTCCTCCATCTTCGCGAAGAGCTTCACAAGTGGGTCGATCGCCTCAGCGACCGCGACGTCCGCGCCATCATGCAGTTCGTGGTGATCTCACTGGTGATTCTACCGGTGTTGCCCAATCAGACGTACGGCCCCTACGACGTGGTCAACCCACGACAGGTGTGGTGGATGGTCGTACTCATCGTGGGCTTGAATCTGGCCGGGTATGCGGCCTTCCGTCTGTTCGGGGCCAAGGCCGGGACGGCACTGGCCGGTGTGTTGGGGGGCGTTATCTCGAGCACCGCGACGACCATCTCCTATGCGCGTCAGACGAAGACGGACGAAGGCCGGGATACCGTCGCCGTGTTGGTGGTCTGGATCGCTTCAGGGGTCGTTTTCGTGAGGGTCATGCTGGAGATCGGGGCGGTGGCCCCCGCCTTTCTCCCGACGGCGGCTGGCCCGTTGTGCATCATGCTCGGTGTCTTTCTCGCACTGGCGGCCTTTCGTTGGCGTTCGAGCGATCAGCCGGGGGAGAGCCCCTTGGAGCCAGGGAACCCGTCGGAGCTCAAGCCCGCGGTCCTCTTCGGTGCGCTCTACGCTGTCGTGCTCCTGGTGTTGGCTGCCGCGGAGGATCTCTTGGGCGACACAGGGCTGTATGTCGCGGCCTTCCTGTCAGGACTCACTGACGTCGATGCCATCACCCTCTCTACCGCCCGACTTGTCGCCGTCGAGGGCCTCGAGCCTTCCACGGGCTGGAGGGTCATCCTGGTGGGAGCACTCTCGAATCTGATCTTCAAATTGGGAATGGCCGCCTCTCTTGGTAGCCGTGAGTTCGCCAAACGGCTGGCGGTGCTCGTCGTCGTGGCCCTGCTAGTCGGAGGGGGACTGCTGGTCTTCTGGGTGTAGGATTCGGCATCGGCCCTTCAAGTGCCGAAACGATTCGCGGTCTGCGGGTATTTGCCGGTCGGTCCTTATCTGAGAAGGACTTTGGAAGGCCTGGCGACTCCTCCGCTCCGAGTCCGTGCGTTCCACGACATGACTGGGAGCGTCCAACACCATGGCCGACGAAGAGGATCTCAACCCGTACCGAATCGCCCAGCGTCAGACCGACGAGGCCGCCCGGTTTCTCCCCGATCTCGATCCGGGTCTCATCGAATTCCTCAAGAAACCCGACCGACTGACGACCGTCGAGTTTCCCATCGCATCGTCCGGCGGCGAGGTGATGAATTTCGTCGGGTACAGGGCGCTTCACAGTCGGGCCCGGGGACCGGGGAAGGGTGGGATTCGGTTTCACCCGGACGTCACCGCCGACGAGGTCCGGGCACTGGCGACTTGGATGACCTGGAAGTGTGCCGTCGTCGACCTCCCGTTCGGGGGGGCGAAGGGTGGTGTGGTCTGTAACCCGAAGGAGCTGTCGGCAGAAGACGTGAGGCACCTGACGCGTCGATTCGTAGCCGAGCTCCACCACACCCTCGGTCCCTTCACCGACATCCCGGCCCCGGATGTGGGCACCGATCCCAAGACGATGGCGATCATCTATGACACGTTCAATGCCCTCAACCCAGGTCAGAACAACCTGGGCGTGGTCACCGGCAAGCCAGTGCGCGTCGGAGGGTCTCGGGGGCGGGTCGAGGCGACCGCCCGGGGCGGGCTGGCAGTTGCGCGTAGGGTCATCGAAAGGGAGCTCCTCCAGGAAACGTCCAGCGTGGAGGGCCTCTCGGTCGCGATTCAGGGGTTCGGTAACGTCGGAGGTATCGCCGCTCTGCTCTTCGAGGAGGCGGGCGCGAAGATCATCGCCGCGAGTGACTCCGGCGGCGGGATCTACGATCCCGATGGCCTCGATGCGACGGCGGTCCACGACCACAAGAAGAAGACCGGGTCGGTGGCGGAGATGGAGGGCTCGCAAGCGGTCAGCGGTGACGATCTACTGACCCTGGAATGCGACATCCTCATCCCCGCGGCGCTGGAGAACCAGATCAGGAGCGACAACGTCGAGTCACTTCAGACCCGCATGGTGCTCGAACTCGCCAACGGACCAACCACCCCAGACGCGGCCGCCCACTTGAGGAGTTCTGATGTAGTGGTGGTACCGGACATCCTTGCCAACGCCGGTGGGGTGACGGTCAGCTACTTCGAGTGGGTTCAGAACAACCGCAACGAGCAGTGGGACGAAGACGAGGTCAACGAGCGCCTGGAACGCGTCATGGTCCGGGCCACCGATGCAGTTCTGGCCAAGCACGAAGAGATCAACGAATCCCTGGATCGACTCGAGTCTCAGCGACAGGAGCTCGATCGCGGAGGTGACCCGCTCGAGCCCGCGGATCTACGCATGGCCGCTTTCGCTCTGGCCATCGAAAGAGTGGCGGAGGTCGTGATGGATCGCGGGATCTGGCCTTGAGCCCCCGCGCCGGCTGCGCCCCAGCCGGACAACGTCCGACCGGGGCGCTCGCGACTCTCCGGACCAGGGATCGAGTTGGCGGCTGCGAATCAGTCCTGGTCATCCTGCTGGAGAGCTCGAAAAGCGAGTTCTGCCTCCTGGAATCGGGCGGGGACGACTTCTTCGACCCGATCTAGAAATGCGGGCGCTTCCAAGATCGTCATGACCTCACTTTGGCCCAGCTCGACATCGGCGTTCTCGCCGTCGTCGCAGCGGATGGTCACCGTGGTCGGCGTATAGATTCCACTCGTGAGCGCCGCGACCAACCCGTTGAGGAACGACTGCTCGTTGTGGATCGTCGCGTTGCCCGATGGGCAGTACTCCTCGATGTCGAGAGTGCGTTCGCCGATGAGGCCCCCTAACCAGTGGTTGTGCCACTCATCGTAGACCTTGGGGCCGACGGGAGCGCCTGCCCCCACGTTGTAGGTATGCTCCAAACAGCCTGCGGAGACGAGGACCAAAGCCACCGACATCCCCACCCTTCCCATCGTCGTCTTCATGCGGTGTATCCCCCGGGTTCAGAAAACAGTTGTGCGTCTTTTGTTCCGAGCTTAGGCAGGGGGCGTGCCACTGCGGCATCCCTCGGGTCCGGACGCCCTAAGTCGTTGTAGGAAAGCTTGATACCATGCTAGCGGGCCTCGTCGCGTACGGATTGGAGTGAGTGGAAGTGTCCTCCGCCGCGGACGCCACCGCGCCCTGAGCGCGACACTGGCGGGAAACCAGGCGCCCGTTGGGTTCCGGTAGCGCTCGATTCCCTTTACTTTCCCGGTCCTCGGGACGTGGCGCAGCCCGGTAGCGCACTGCAATGGGGTTGCAGGGGTCGCCGGTTCGAATCCGGCCGTCCCGATCAGAGGGGCCCGGACCGCGAGAGCGGTTCCGGGCCATTTCTACAGGAAGGCCCGGTTCGAACGGGCGAGCGGCTCGCGAAGCGAGACGCCGTCGGGGGGTGTCGAGCGGCCTGCGGGGAGTTCGAAGAGCGAGAGGGTGGTTCCGCGAGACGAGCGAGGATGGCGAAGCCACCGCAGCTCCAACCGGCCGTCCCGATCAGAGGGGCCCGGACCGCGAGAGCGGTTCCGGGCCATTCCTACAGGAAGCCCCGGTTCGAACGGGCGAGCGGCTCGCGAAGCGAGACGCCGTCGGGTGGTGAAGGGGCTGTGGGGACGCTAGGGTGGGCGCATGCCCAGTTCATCGTTATCCGATCGTGGCGCCCGCGCCGCCGCAACGCCACTCCGCATCGACTACGACGCCTTCCGCGAAGCTGAGGCTGACCTCTTCCACCCGACGACGAATCCGTCGGGGAAGATCCCTCTCAACATCGCCGAGAATCGGCTCAGCTGGCCGGAATTGAAGTCCCGGATTGAAGCCATCGCCGCCGGGGAGGAGATCGCCGACTGGGTGCCGGGCTATACGTCCACCCGGGGCGCGCCGGCTTTCCGCGAAGCCCTCGCGTCGTTCTTCTCGCAGCACCTCGCGGGCGAGCCCATGGACCCACAACGGTTCGTGGTCTCCGCCGGGGCGACGGGTGTCATCGAGATGACCGCGTTGGTCCTCGCCGAGGCCGGTGATGTCGCGGTGATCCCGGCCCCCTGCTACCCAGTCTACGAGCGGGACATCGCTAACGTGGCGGGAATGGAGCGCTACGACCTCGTGACGAGGTCTGCGGAAGGTGGACTGGCCGATGCGACGGATTTCACGATCCCCGACCTCGAAGCGGCCCGCAGCGAGATCGAATCGGCGGGCAAGCGCTTTCGTATGCTCATCCTGACAACACCGAACAATCCCACGGGAGGGATCTTGGGTGTTGACCAGCTGGAGGCCGTCGCGGACTGGTGCGTGGCGCGGAAGATCCACCTCGTCGTCAACGAGATCTACGGCCTGTCCCTCATCGACACGCGGCATCCGGCCATCGCGAGCGAGTACGTCGAGCATCGTGTGTTCACTTCGTTCGCCGGCATGATCGCGGACCGCGACTGCGACTACCTCCATCTCTGGTATGCCCTTTCCAAGGACCTGGGCATTTCCGGCTTTCGGGTGGGGATGGCGTATTCGCACAACGAGGACTTCCTGACGGGCTACGCGAACCTGAACCTCACCCACTCGGTCTCGAACCACACGCAGTGGCTATTGTCGCACCTGCTAGCCGACGCCGACTTCATGACCGGGTACGTGTCGCGAAACAAGGACCGACTCACCGAAGCATACGTGTTCGTGGCGGGCGCCCTCCGAAGCATGGGCGTGTCGTACGTACCTAGCCGCGGCAGTCTATTCGCCTGGATCAACCTGTCGGAGTTCCTGGAGGATGATTCCGAGGAAGGGGAGTTGGCGCTGTGGCGAGACCTCTTCGACACCACGGGCGTCCTCCTCACCCCCGGGGTGGGCTTCGGTCACGCGTGTCACGGGCTCTTCCGCGTCGTCTACCCCTGCGTGTCGCACGAGGCTCTGGCCGAGGCCATGCGGCGGTTGGCTGGCTTTGTGCGTGGACGAAGGGCCCGCTAGGGCGACTCCGGCCCCCATCCTGGGACGAAAAACCCATGGGGCCTTCGGTTGATGACGGTAGATGCGCACCGCCTCCGGGGAGGTAACGGCCAGATAACGGGGCGCCGCTATCTGTGACGCGCGTTTGACGTTCGAACCCCAGAATCGATATAACGGAACGTCGCTTCGTCCCGCCGGAGGTCGACACACGGTGAATACGCACGTCTTGCTGGACCACGAACCTGTCGCAGACGGGGGCTACTACGCTCGAGCGGTTCTCGTCATCGAGGGGACGTCTCCGGATCACGGCTACTCGACGGAAGAACCTGGCCGGGTTCCGCGTAGCATCGAAGCGGCCAACCGCCTCGCCGCCCGGAACGTGCGGGTCATGGTGAGTCCGGGTCGGGACGCCGAGTTCGTCCAGATGCGCCATACCTTCGAGAGCAAGGGCCTGGGCAGCGTCCTGACCATCAGCGTCGGGGATGTCCACTGCCTGGACCGGATACGCCTTCGGATGGAGGCATTGGTGGGTGGAGATGTATTGCAGCTCGCGACCGGCGAAGCCTGCGGAGCCGGGGTGGCCGAGGTCGCCCGGGTCGTCGTTGTCTCACAACTCCGTACGGTAGAGGGTCCGGTTGTGGAGACGGTCGAACTGCCGATCCTGCTATCTCGGGGGCGCGGGGGGTGGGTGCGGCCGGCCGTCACCCGACGACCGCTGGCGGTGGAACCGCTCACTGGGCGTCTGGTCGGAGAATAGCCGCCGAGAGTGAGTGCTCGGGCATGCCGGCTTCCGCATGGCCCTCGAAGTGGCGTTACCGCGCTATCGGCACGTTGGCAATCGGCCCCTCGCGGCTGAGCAGTGGCGCCAGAGCGGGATCGGCCAGGGCGGCGGCCAGGGACCGCATCTCACCGTCGACCGCCACCGTGTCGTCCACGAGACGAATCCCGTGGCTGTAGTCCACCCAGTCGTCGGTATGTCCAAGATACAACGGCTGAATCGGGTCGCCGCTGAGGTAGTGCCATCCATAGATGGCTACTCGTCCGGGCTGGTCGGCGAGACGCGGCGTGAGCACGACGTCCTTCTTGTGCCCAGCCACGAGAGCTCCCGGGGCGGCGGCGGCTCGGTCGCGCTGACGCTGCACCTTCCGTTGATGGTCTTCGAAGACGGGGACCGTCGTCATGAGTCGATTGGGAGGGATGGGCGTAGGGCCAAGCCGGACGTCTGCGGCTTGCCAGATGGCGTCGGACATGGCCGGCGTCGGGAGAGCGGCGCCCGCTGCTTCGGCGATGTCCCAGGCGGTCTGCGGAGACAATGGAATGCGGAGGAAGTTTTCGTCCGAACCCACGGCCAGGTAGTCGGGTGCGGCCCAGAATGTGACAGTGCGCCGGCGCCCCGAAACTTCACCTGAGACGGTGACGGGTCGAAGCCGTCGCAGCCAGTCGGGAACGTTGCCGCCGACGATCTCGCGGTGCACCCGCTGCTCCCGCTCCTCCAGTTCCAGTCCTCTGAGTTCACGAGCCAGTTCCGAGCCTGTTGGGGCGTCGATGGGGCGCAGGGGTAGGTCGAGGCGAGGGTCCGCGTCGGAGTGGCCCGTACACCCCACCACGACAAGCAGTACGAGCAAGCAGAGCCGCGAAAGCAGTCGGATCACCCCTCCTAGCGCGAAGCCCGCTTCGTCGGCTTCGGCTTCAGGCTCGAAACGTAGTCGTAGCTCCTGGCAAGGTAGGGCGCGAGCGTTTCAGTGTCCTCGAGGAGATCGCCAGGAACGGTCACGTACTCCTTCATGACCGTTCCATAGGTCAGGAGGAGCTCGGTGTGGAAGTCGGCGAGGAAGGCCCTTCTTTCTTCGGAAGGTAGCCGGATACCGAGCTTACCTTCTGTCGAGAACATCGTGAACATGTGCCCGTTCACCGAGGTGTAGAGCAGATTCTTGCCCTTCATTTCGATCTTCTGGTGGGTGGCCAGAAGGCGTTGATACGCCTTCTTCTGCCTCTCACTTACCTGGACTTTGCTCATGGTTGCATCAACATGCGCTCCGATCCGGCGATCCGCGACCCGAGTCGAATACGTCGCCGCTCATCCTTGATTGACTCCCGTTCACCTCCACCTGGAGCCCGTTCATCGATTTCCGGTAGACCACGGGTCGACGAGCCCCCGACCTTGATCGTGACTCGCTGGGTGGAATCACGAGATGGAGGGACGGGCCATGGGCCAGGTCGTGCAGGACGTTCGATTCGCGCTTCGTATGCTTCGCCGGAACTGGGGCGTGTCGCT
>JABDLS010000021.1 GCA_013002885.1 Gemmatimonadota bacterium
CGGTTGGCCGGCGACGACAACCACGACGTGAGATCCGACATGAACCGCTCCCCCATCGAGCCGCTGCTCGCACTCGCCGCCCTGGCGGCGTCGGGAGGTCTGTTCGTCGTGGACGGCTCGCGGCACAACGTGGCTGCCCAGGACATGGAGCCGGCTGCTCTGTACGTGACGGTCGTCATCGACCAGCTCCGCCCCGATGTCCTCGAGAGGTACGCCCCGGCGTTCGCCGGGGGTCTCAAGAGGCTCCTCGACGAGGGATACCGCTTCACCCAGGCCTCCCACGCCCACGCCCGCACGAGCACGGCCCCCGGGCACGCGACTCTGACCACGGGGGTCGTTCCGGCCCGCCACGGTGTCATCGCCAACTCGTGGCAACAGAAGCGCGGGTTCCGGTGGGAGCCCATGTACGCGGTGGCCGATCCCGGGAGCCCCATTCTCGGCTTCGAGAACGAGGAGTCGCTCGAGGGCCGCTCCCCGGCGACCATGATCAGGGACGGACTTCCCGACTGGTTCGCGGCCGCCAACTCGGACTCGAGACGGGTGTCGATCTCCAAGAAGGACCGCGCCGCCGTGCCCATGGGTGGTCAGAACTCGGAGCACGTCTACTGGATCCTGCCCGAGCTCGGGCGGTTCATTACCTCGACGTACTACCGCCGCGACTACCCCGGGTGGATCGAGCGCTTCAACCGCGACGTCATGCCCGACATCATGGCCCCCCACGTCTGGGACACCGAGGTGCCAGCCGAGCACCGTGGGCTGGCCCGCGACGATGAGGCGCCCTACGAAGGCGATGGCATCCACACCGTCTTTCCCCACGTCTCCGCCGAGGAAAACGCCCCGTACATCGAGGACCCCTCCGACCAGCAGCTGGTTCAGATGGTCCACAACCTGTGGGGGCTCGAGCAGCCTCGGGCCGACGTCGCCGTCGTCGAGCTGGCCAAGGTCGCCATCGAAGAGCTCGAGCTCGGGCAGCGAGGGGAGAGCGACTACCTGGCGCTGTCCCTGTCGGCCGTCGACCGGGTGGGGCATGGCTACGGCCCCTTCAGCCAGGAGGTGCTCTCCACCGTGGTGGGGGTGGACCGGCTACTCGGCGAGCTCTTCGACTACCTCGACGAAGAGGTGGGAGAGGGTCGCTGGACCGTGGGGCTGACCGCCGACCACGGCGTTGTGACCATTCCCGAGTACGCGCGCGATCAAGGGGCCCGAGAGGCCGAGCGCCACCCCAGGGACGAGGTTCGCAGCCAGCTCGAGAACGTGCTCCGGCGGGCCATCCAGGAGGGTGGTGGCCCGGAGGAGATCGCCGAGCGAACCGCGCGCTACGTCGAGCGGCTGGAGGTCGTCGAGGCGGCCTATACCCACCGGAGCCTCATGACCGGAGGCGCGCCCGCCGACTCCTTCGCGGTCCTGTACCGGAATTCCTACTACCCCGGCCGGGCGTGGGACGACCTGTCGCGCTTTGGCGTCGACCTGCGCTACGGAGAGGGCGACTACATCGGCTCTCAAACCGGTACCAACCACGAGACGCCCTACTGGTACGACCGTCACGTTCCCCTGATCTTCTACGGTGCCGGCATAGAAACAGGTGTTTCCGATGCGCCCGTCTACACCGTCGATTTCGCGCCGACGCTGGCCGCACTCGCCGGGATCCCCGTCCCCGACGACCTCGACGGCCGTCGCATCTACTGACGGGACACTTTTTTCCCAAACTCCTATCGTTTTGGTACGCGGACGCCCGCAACGGCTTGTAGGCACTAGCCTTTGCCGTTCCTTGAATCTTGACATGCAGAAAGGGCGCGGGTTATAGGTACCCCTCGTTTATAAACATATGTACCCGGTCGCCCCCCGGCGCGTCTCGACGAACCGCGTATTCGCGAGATGCCGAGCCCGGAGACGATCGAATACGCGCCGGCTCTTCGCGCGGATCGACCATTACAGGGCTCACAATCCCAAAGGCGAAATGACCGCGCGCAGCGAAGAGCGACCTCGGTGGACCATCCAGGAGGCGGAGCAGCTGCTCATGTCGCTGCAGGGCGTCGTGTCCGCCCGGGTCGTCGCGCGCCCCGGGGGTGAGATCGACGAGGTCCACATGCTCACCACCGACGACATCAGGCCCAAGCAGACGGTTCGCAACGTCGAGTCCGCGCTCCTCGCCCAACTCGACCTGTCCGTGGACCACCGCAAGATCTCGGTGGCTCAGACCACCGAGGCCGTCGCGGCGCGGCTGCCCGAGCCCGTGCTCCCCGTGCAGATCCTCGCGGAGCCGGCGTTGAGTGACACCCGGGTGCTCTTCTACGGCCACCAGGTGGAGACCGAGCGCTCCAACCATGTCAAACACCGGGTCGAGGTCGAATGGCAGGGCCAGACCTACGTGGGAGAGGCCCGCGCGGCCGATCTCCCCAAGCCCAGACTCGAGGCCGCCACCAGGGCCACCCTCGACGCTCTCGAGCAGGCCTTACAGGAAAAAAAGTCCGACGGCCGGAGGGAAGTGACCCTTTCTCTCGATGGTGTTCGACTCGTCGAAGCCTTCGAACGCCGCTTCGTCCTAGTCGCCGTGCATGCAATGTCCGGACGACACGTCGCGCGTCTCGCGGGCACGACTGTTGCAGATGAAAGTTCTGATCGTGCAGCGATTCTAGCCACACTTCAGGCCACGGATCGTTGGGTCCGGGGCCTGGTGGATTGACACCTAACCCGGGCGCGAGCCCCCCCAAGGTTCAAGTAAGGAGGACAAGTACCCCCTCGGTCTGCCAGAGCGGAGAATAGCGGAGAGCGAAGCGCATGCAGCTCCCAAGCGGAAAACGGGATGCTGACATTTCTCTTTAAAAGGAGGTGCGCATGTTCAGCTCTCTATTCGATCTATTCGGATCAGTGCTGTCACTGCTGGGCAATGGCCTAGTTAATTGGTAGGGGAGATCGAGGGGGTTTCTTCCAATGAATGAATGATCGTCGCCTATCGGCCTATATGGCCTCGATGTACGGGTTGGCGTTGTGTGCGCTCCTACTGACCGATTGGTCGAGCCTCGCCACCCTGCCAAGCCAAGCGTTGATAGGCTGGCTGGGACTTATTCTGATCGGGGTCCTCTCTGAGGGCCTGGCTATCGGGCTAAGTGTTGGAGCTGCGACGAGTACCTCGTCCATCACCTTCCTTCCATTACTCGCTGCGGTACAGTTGTTCGGCCCGGCGGCTGCCGTGGTTCTCGTGACTGTCACGCAGGTTTTTGGGGAGTTCGTAGTCAGGAGGAAGCCGGTGGGTCGGGTGCTCTTCAACGTGTCCCAGGCCGTGGTCGCGACGGTTGCGGGCGGCTATCTGTTCACGGTAATGGGCGGCGTGGCACTTCAGGGCCATGAGGGCGTTGGCGCGCCCACGATGACGCAGCAGCTTCTGCCGTTTATCGTCTTCGGGCTCGCATTCCTCGCCGTCAATCACGCGGCGGTGTCAATGGCGATCACGCTCAGCCAAGGGCTTCCGTTCCGAAGAGTCTGGGGCCTGGTGCTTAGCAATTCGGGAGCCAGCCTCCAGGACATCTTGGTCGCGCCGATCGCGCTGGCAGTTGCCTTCCTCTACGTGCAGTTCGGCTTGGGGGGGATCTTGGTTGTGATCCTGCCCATGCTCTTCATTCGATACTCTTATCTCACAACTCTCAGGTTGCGCGAATCGAACGCCGACCTCCTGACCGCGCTCGTAAAGGCTATTGAGACGCGAGATCCTTACACGTCGGGTCATTCGCTCCGAGTGGCCACCCTGGCGCGGCAAATCGCAGAGCAGATGGGGCTCAACCGGATGTCGGTAGAGCATGTGCGGCAAGCCGCACTCTTGCACGACATCGGAAAAATCGAAGCCCTCTACACGGAAATCTTGAGAAAACCGGACAAGCTCACGAACGAAGAACGAGAGGTCATTGAGTCGCACGTGACCCGAGGAGAACAACTCCTTCGGGACCTGTCATCTGTCCCTGAGACAGTAATAAGGGCGGTGCGCCACCATCATGAAAGGGAAGATGGTATGGGTTATCCGGATGGCCTGTTGGGAGACGAGATCCCTATTGGCGCCAAGATCATCGTGGTTTGTGATGCTGTAGACGCCATGCTGTCCGACAGGCCGTATCGAACGGCACTGCCTCTGACGGGCGTGTTGGAAGAGCTTGAAGAGCATCGTGGCCGACAGTTCGATCACCGAGTGGTGAATGCGCTCGTTTCATCAGATATCTTGGGCGAGTATGCTAAGACGATGCGTGCGATCCGGTCCAAGAGTGATCGCGAGGCGGAGCTCATGTCACCGGTTCCTCTCCCGCAGCCGCGGATGCCCGTCACAACCAGGTCGAAACGCAAGCTCCGCGTCCATTAGATCGTCACTCGCCCAGCAGTAGCGCGAACTCCCGTTCACGGGCCTTCATCGACAATTGCCCGGTGACTTCCACCCCTCGAAGTGCCTCGTTGCCGGCGCGCGGGTCATTAGCTTTTCGCAGCAGGTGTACAAGGCTGACCTGCGTCTTGATCCATGCGGCCACTAGGCGTCCTTGAAGGTCCACTTGGGCCACTTCGAGAGCGGATATGGCGCCGAGTAGGTCTCCACGTCGCTCCAGGTAGCGGGATTGAAATTGTAAAAGCGGAGTGGGGTCGTAGTACCAAATTGAAGGAGCCTCAGGAAGCTCCTCGTAAAGCCGCCGAGCCTCGGCCATGCGGCCCATCTCTAGCGCGCAGATCCCGAGGCCGGCGGTCACCATTCGTTCGGTATACTTGGGAATGGTGAGGCCATCATGTCTGCCGGCGCCAGCGAAGTGCTCTGACGCCTTGTGGTATTCCCCGCGGGCAAGTGCCAGTTCGCCACGATTGATGGCAAGGTTGATCCTGGGGAACGTCATGTCTGCGTTGCCCAGCATCGCTTCGGCTCGATCGAACAGAGCTTCAGCATGATCAAGGTGGCCGGCATCCATGTGGGATACACCCAAGTTGCTGGCGAGGCTGAACCTCTGGAGTAGATCGCCGCTCAGCGTGCCGAGCTTTTCCGCCTCCGCTAGCAGGCTCCTGTTGCGGCCGGAGTGAAGGGTGCCTTGGTGCAACAAGACAATGAGAAGGCGGTTGATGGTCTTGAGGCGTTGGTTACTTCCTGAGTGCTTTGCCAGGGAGACCGCGATCTCAGCTGAGCGAAGGGCGGCGTCGGGGTCTCGAAGCATGAATAGGACCGCCAGCCCCTGGTGAGCGATCGAGGTGGCCTCGCGAGAGCCGACAGCGAGGACGGTGTCGAACTCCGTCTGGAGGCCGAGCACGTCATCGAGTCTCTCCGCCAGTTGCAATAGCTGGACCTCCGCGTCCAGCGCGAGCGCTACCCCCTCCCAGTCGCCTTTGTCCCGGCATTCGTCCTTGATCGAGGAAAGCCGATCGACGAGTTCGTCCACTGGAGTGTCGCCCACCTCTGCGAGGCCTTCGACGCGCCTGATGTCCATTCTTCGGGCACGCTCGTTCAGTTCGGCGGCGCGGAGCCGGGTGGCGGCCAACTCGAGAGCCGGGTTGGCTCGGCTCATGTCACGGTTCAGGTGGAGGGAAGTAGCGAGCATGGCAGTTGCCTCGGCCCGCCTCTTCTCATCATCCTCGTTGCGTGTGACGAGCTCGAAGAAGTGAGCGGCCTCGGCAACCGCACCTCTCTCGAATGCATGGGCGGCGGCCTGCCACCCGTACTGGGCAGACAGAGCCGAGCGACCGGCGCGATCGTAATGCGTAGCCAGCTCGCTGGCTGCTGCGCTACCCCTACTCTCTCGAATTTGCTCGGCGACACGGTGGTGCAGAACGGCGCGGTGCGCCTCACTGAGCTCGCGGTAGATTGCTGTTCGGAAGATGTCATGCGCTATCCAGATGCGATCCCTATCCAACTCAACGAGTTGACGTGTGGTGAGTTCGTCGGCTGCATCGGCCGTTTGATCGAGGGAGACGTCGAGAACTTCTGCGAGGTCGCCGAGTCTCAGCGGCTTGGATCCCGCGGCCAGGACGTGCAGAACGGACGTCTCCGTTTCACACAGGCCTTCCACGCGGGACGCAAGAATCTGTTTCAGTGATATGGGTACGCTGAACGCATCTGCTTCCGCCTCAGGCAGGGTGAGTCGGCCAGACAGGAAGTCGCGAGTCAGTTCGGTAAGATAGAGCGGGTGTCGACCCGAGAGCCCGCAGAGCTTGTTGACGTCGGACGCGTCGACTCTTTCCTCGCCGATCTCCTCCACCAGCTGGCGTGCCTCTTCTCCAGAAAGCTCCTCGAGGTCGATCCTCTGAACCCCTAACTTGCCGTCGTCGAAAAGGTAGGAGTGTGCTGGATCCCGCCTTCCTACGGCCCCTGGTCGGGCAGTCGCCACAATCCCGAAATAGGACTGGTTCCAACGCCGTTGGAAGAACTGCAGAGCAGCGACGGTTGTGGCGTCGGCCCACTGGAGGTCGTCGAGAAAGAAGATGGTCGGCTGCTCGTTGGCGAGGCTCCTGAACAAGAGCGAAAAAGCGTCGAGAAGCCGCCGCGACAGAGCACGCTCCTCGACTGGAGGAAGCGCTTGGACGGACTCTGAGAAAGGGCCGGGGGGCAGCATGGTTCCGATCACCGTGCGCCATGGCTCCCCGATTGCTCTGAGGTGTGGTCCAAGCTCGACATCCCTGAGCGCGTCGATAATGGGGTTCATGGAAATCCGCCGCTCGAGCTCGACGGGCTCTGCGGTGAGGCACCGGAACCCTTCCAGCCGGGCGGACCGCTCGACCTCCGCCAGAAGCCGGGTCTTGCCGATGCCGGCTTCGCCGACGACCAGAACGAACGAGAACGTCCCTGCGCGGACCTTCTCGAATACCGTCCTTAGCCGAGCGAGCTGATTCCTTCGGCCGACGAACCGAGCATTGGCATCGGACCGCCGTCGAGCGGTGGGAGCCGGGATGCGCCGCACCCGATCGATGGCTTCGTCGACCAGCGGGTTGGCTTTTGTCCGTCCCATGAACTCGGCGTAGGCCACTTCGGACGCCTGAGCGCGGCCGACCCGGGCCCGCCCTTCGATGACGTTGGCCACCGTCTCCGCATCGAGCGGATCGAAGGTATAACGGGCCTCGGCCGCGTCCCGAGCTCCATCCCAGTCACCTTGCTGAGAACTCGCTTCCCATCTTGCTGTGGCGAGTGTCACGACCCTTGACCGTAGGCCGACCAAGAAGACCTCCGCCCATTGATCGAACGATTCCGAAAGGCCTGAGAAGTCGTGACCGAAACCGCCGACGATAGCTCCGGCAACACGGGCCAGGCGCTGGCGAGACGTGGCCCGTTCCAGCTCAGCGATATCACATTCTGCTCCCGACCACGGGCCGAGGTAGTCCCCGTCGCCGATGAGCAATTGCGCTCCCGATCGGTGGCGAATCTGGTTCTTCAGCTGCCGGATGCGGTGTCGAACCTTGGGGTCGATCTCCGCCGAAGCCCAGAGGATCTCCGCGATTCGTGGCCGGCTGATCTCCCGTTCGGCGAAGACCAGCAGCAGAAGTGCGCTCTGATAGGGCGAGAGTTCGCAAGGCCCGTCTGGTGTGGTCAACAGCGGGCGACTGAACAACTGAATCCGGTAGAGTGACCCGTCACCGGACGTCACACCGCTCGTCTCCGGACGCGGGAGCGGCTCTGTCTAGGTCTCGGCAATGTCGAGTGGGGTGCGGCGCTCGCCTTAGCCCCGTCCTTGATCTCCAGAGTGGCGGACGGTGCGAGACGACCCTCGTCCGCTTCCTTCCTTAGCCAGGCTTCGAGAAGCCACTCCCAGCCAAGATACTCTCGCACTTGACTGGGTCGGAAGCCGATGAGTCGCTGCATCTGATTGCTCAAGGAGAAGCCGTCGGGGTAGCCCGCCTCGTATGCGATTGACGCAATACTCGTCTCGCTGTTCTGAAGTCTCGATGTCAGCCTAAGGAGTCGACCTAGTTGTAGCCAATGGGAGGGCACTGGGAGCCCTCGTCGAGTCAGCCGGCGACCGAGCGCGCGTCGGCTCATGTACAGGCTCCGGGCCAAGGCTGTGATGGACTTCAGCTCCTCTGAAAGCTCGATGATGCGCCTTAGGAGGTGAGTGGTCTCACGGTCGACGACGAGTCCACGCCACCTGATATAGTCGGTGACTTCCGCAGCCAGATCCAAAGGAGGCCGACGTAGAACCTCCCGCACATCTTGAGGCGTAAGACGCTCGTGGTGCGGAAGGAGTCCGTGCGGCCTACACGTCTGAATCGCTTGAACGAGATTGGTGTCCTGGTCCAATCTTTCGGCACGAGGTAGCACGACGATAAGGCTCAACCCTCCCGGCCGCTGCTCTACGAACCGCCGGAGCTTCCGATACCGGTCGGGATCGAAGCACCACACCAGGGCGGTTCCGGGCAAGCGCGAGGCCTCCCGAAGGACGCCGCGGTCGGCAATGACGCCGTGCAGCAAGTGATAGGGATGACGGAGTAGACTCAGGTCGGGTGGGTGCATTCGTGTGCCTCCCCTGGTGGCATGATGGGTCCCTTTCACCATCCTACAAGGGTGACGTCATCAAGCCGTCATCGCCCCGCCGAACATCCTCTGGGCCCATCCCCTCATCGATGACGTCCAGCCACCCCACCACCACTCTTGCCTCCCCCCACCCCACTACCCAATCTTTCACGAACTAGAATTCTATTCTACTCGTAGGTCGGAAGCCCCCGCCTCATGGACCCTCCGCACGCGTCCAGCCTCAACCCGCCCAAACAGGACCGGTCGCGACAGACCCTGGAGCGCATCGTCGCCGCCTCCCTGGAGCTTCTGGCAACCGAGGGTCCCGCCGGGCTCACCGTGCACAAGGTGGTGGACAAGGCCGACTCGTCGGT
>JABDLS010000063.1 GCA_013002885.1 Gemmatimonadota bacterium
TGATCGAGAGCGCTCTGCTCCTCGACACTGGCGTCGAAACCCGACAGGAGGTTGCCCTTCCCGCGTCGCTTACGGCGCTTCGTTGTCGTGGCAGCGGCCATCGTATATCCGGTCTCCTTATTTGCCTATCCGAGTCCCGGTGAGCCGAGCCCGCGGAAAAAGGCCTGCTTTAATATCGAAATTCGTCGAATCCGAAGCCGTTTATGATCGGGGAAGACTTTGTCTGTGTCAACCCCTTAACGGGCATTCTGCCGAAATTCCGGCGTGTTTCCAAAGCCGGCTCCGTCGACTGGGCTTGGTAACCCTCATATGGGGCACGGTTCCTCTCCGCGCCACCCCTCGTCCTGGAATTCGACTACCTGAGCAACACCTTGGTTGCACCCCCTGAAGCCGGCGTCCAACTTAGGCGCTGCCGAGCAACTCTCTCACGCCGCGCCCCCTGCCCCGTTTGCCGCAACCCATCAACGTCTCCGGCCTCTCCGACGTCGGGCAGATCCGCCGCAGGAACGAGGACTCCTTTGCGGTATTCCCCGACCTCGGTGTCGCGGTGGTGGCCGACGGAATGGGGGGACACCCTGGCGGCGACGTGGCCAGTCGAATCGCCGCCGACGAAGCAGGTCGCCTTCTCGCAGAAGCCGTCGACGCGTTCGCGGCCTCGGCCTCGGCGCCGGCCGACGACAACGGTGCGGCCGCCTTCATCGCGCACTTCCGGCCCTCGATGACCGGTGCCGTTCTCGGAGCGCATCAGGCCGTCCGAAGGGAGGCCGGGGAGCGGCCCGAGCTGGACGGCATGGGCACGACCCTGACGGCCATGGTCCTGTCGCCGGCCTCTGGTGCCTGGATCATCGGGCACGTCGGGGACTCACGCGCCTACCGCCTCCGCGACGGAGCTCTCACACAACTTACCCGTGACGACACCTGGATTCAGGACCAGATCGAGCAGGGGGTCATGCGGCCCGAGAGCGCCAAGCTCAGCCCGTATGCTCATCTCCTGACTCAGTGCGTGGGCCTCGAAGACTCCCCCACCCCGCAGATCCTCGACGGAGAGGCTGCCTGTGGCGACCAGTACCTGCTTTGCACCGACGGCCTCGTGGGCATGGTCGACGACGTGCGCGTGGCCGAGGTCCTGGAATCCGACGCGCCTCTGGAAGCCCTCATCGCCGAGGCCAACGAGGCCGGCGGGCAGGACAACATCACCGCGACGCTCGTCCGTTACGGCTGACCGGCGGGACCAGGGCCGGGTCCCATGCCGACCGCCGTCAGGCGGCCCCGACGGGTCGCGTGATCCGCTCGAGGACTTGTTCGGCCGACAGCGACCGCCGCTCGAAGGTGAAGACCCGCAGGACCCTCGCCGAAGCGTAGAGCTCCTGGGCGACCTTGGTGAGATCGAGGATGCCCTCGGCGCCCTGCATGTCGAGGCGCTGAACTCTCCCGTCGAGCCGCTCCACGAGGACGTCGAGTTGGAACATGGCCGGCTTGACCGGGAAGTCGATGACCACCTCCCCCGGCTCCAGACCGAGCTCCGTGGCGAGGTCATCTTCGACGGCACGCTTCCAGGGTGAGTCGCCCACGGCCCAGTCCTCGACCCGACGTCCGGTGAGGTCGGCAGCCGTGAGCTCCAGCGCCCTCTTGGGGAGGTGCCGTCGGCGGAGAGCGGGGAGCCAACGAGTAGCGATCCGCTCTGCGACATCGCTGTCGTCCTCCATGGCGCGCCGTCCGACCTCGTAAAGGAGCTCTTCGTCGGTGGGACCGATGAGCTCCTCGGGGTCCACCAGTCCACCTCGAACGGCCTCTTCGACAATCCTCTTGTAGAGCGCTGTCGCGGCGCGGACGGCATGGTGCCAGTAGACGTTCCTGAACATCTGGTACTTCGCGAAGAGCAGCGACTCCAGGGAGGCGATGGCCTTCTCGTGAACGCCGACCTCGATGGCACCCGTAGACGGGTCCTCGAGGAGCTGAAGGCCCTGGAGCAGCCGGGATACGTCGACCTCTCCGTAGGGTACGCCACAAAACCGGGCGTCGCGCCGAAGGTACTCCATCTTGTCCAGGTCGAGGCTCCCGCTCACGAGGCCCCGGAGGGGAATGTCGCTGTCGCCCCGGATTAGCTCGGCGATCCGATCGGACGCCGTAAGTCCCAGGGGGGCGAGGGCATCGCGCAACGAGGGAGATGCAAAGAACCGTTGGCTCACCTCTTCGTGATGGGCCGGCACATGCTCCGTCTCCAACTCCTCGAGGGCGTGGGAGTACGCGAAGTGGCCGATGTCGTGGAGAAGGGCCGCGTAGGGCACGAGCTCCTCTCCTTCCCAGGCTTCCGGAGGCACGCCCCCACGTTCTCGGAGGTGCCGGAGCGCTGTCTTCGTAAGATGATAGACGCCCAGGGCGTGGTCGAACCGGGTGTGGGTTGCACCGGGGTACACGAGATGCGCCAGGCCGAGTTGCTTGATGTAACGCAGTCGTTGGAACTCCGCCGTGTCGACGATCCGCACCGCCGTCGGGTCCAGACGTATGGTATCCCACAGCGGATCACGTATGAGCTTGTCCGAGCCGGTCATCTCCATACCTGGCATTGTAAGCCGACAGGCGTTCGGTGCGAATGCCTGAACGCGTCGCTTGGCAGCCTCTTCGCACCTACCCTATCTTACCCGAACAAACCACGAAAGCGCCAGGCCTCCCACGTTGCACGCCAACCCCAGCCTCCGTGAACACGTCCGCGCCAAGGCCGAGAACCGGCCGGGCGTATACCGGATGTATGGTCCGGGAGAGGAGCTCCTCTACGTCGGGAAGTCCGTGAGGGTGCGGACCAGGGTGCTCTCCTACTTTCGGGCGCCGAAAGGAGAGAAGGCCTGGGAGTTGATCCGTGAGACGGCGCGTATCGAATGGGACTACGTCCCCAACGAATTCTACTCGTTGATCCGGGAGATGAAGCTCATCCAGCAACGGCAGCCCAAGTTCAACGTGCGCCATAAGCGAAAGCGCATCTTCGCGTTCGTGAAGGTCACGTCGGAGGCGGCACCGAGAGTCCTGCCCGTCTCGCGCGTCACGGAAGACGGCTCTACCTACTACGGTCCCTTCCCGCGAGTCAAAGCGCTGGCCCATACGATACGGGAGCTCTCCCGGACGCTGGAGCTTCGCGACTGCCCCGGAACCACGCCCATGTTCTTCGACGACCAGTTGGAGATGTTCGGAAGCGGCCGGGTCCCCCATTGCATCAGGGCGGAGCTCCGCACCTGCCTGGCACCGTGCTGCGGACGACCCACTGCCCAGGCATACATGGACCGCATCGAGTTGGCCAAGCGCTTCCTCGAGGGCCGAGCCGAACGTCCACTCGCCGAGCTGGAGGAGCAGATGCGCTCCGCCTCGGCTCGCATGGACTTCGAATACGCGGCCATCCTCCGTGATCGCCTGGAGAGGCTGCAGTCGTTCAGGGATCAACTCGTCGCGTTCCGTGGCAAGGTGGAGGGCCTCACCTTCCTCTATCGCGTGCCGGGCTTCGCCGGCGACGACAGGCTCTACCTCATCCGACGAGGACGCATCCGAAAGGAAATGGCCCACCCCAAGAGCCGACGGGCCCGGGCGCGGGTGGCCCGAGCCATCGACAAGGTGTACGGCGACCTCGACGCCGGACCCTCCGCGCTCTCACCCCAGGACGCCGCCGAGATCCTCCTCGTAGCCCGGTGGTTCCGGCTGAAGCCGAAGGAACGGAAGCGCACGGTAGAGCCGGACGTGTGGCTGAGCGAGAAGGTGCCCGCCGGAGCGTCTTCGCCGACTCCTTGACGCACCGGGTCCGGTCCAGTCGGGGGCCGCTCAGGATTTCGTCGCACAGGCCGATCCTCAGGGGTGAGCATTTGTGCCCCTCGATCCCGCCCCGGACGCCGATTTCATGAGCCCCTACGGCCTGACCGATTCCGGTGAGCGATTCACCGCCAAGTTGGACGAGCTCGTGGAACGAGCTCGGACGCGAGAGCTGGCTGGGCCTGATCTGGCCACGGAACTCGCATCAGCACCCGACCTCAACAAGGTCGACCTCTCCGGCGTGGACCTGGACGGTGCTGACCTCTCGGGGCTTTCCCTCCTCAAGGCCAACCTACGAGGCGCTTCGCTGCGAAACGCCGTCCTGAACCGCACCGAGCTCTCCGGCGCCGACCTCGCGGGTGCAAACCTCGAAGGAGCGACGCTGACCGAGGCCGGCTTGGGCATGAGCAACCTTCGAGGCGTCAACGCCTTCGGAGCCGACCTCACCGGGGCTACGCTCACGGGTGCAGACCTCAGCGAGTCGGTGTTCGGCTGCTCGACGCTCGCGGGAGCGAGGCTCCGCCAGGCACAGCTGACGTCTGCTGACCTCCGTGCCGCCGACCTGCGAGACGCCGAGATGAGCCAGTGCGAGGTGGCCGGAGCGAACTTCGACGAGGCCGACCTTCGCGGGGCTCGACTCCGGGCCATCGCCGGGTTCGAATCCGCCCACTGGTACGGTACCGACATCCGCGACATCAACTTCTCCGGTGCCTATCGTCTCCGGCGCCATGTCATCGACGAGAACTACCTCAAGGAGTTCCGTGAGTCGGGCACTCTCCAACGTTGGATCCATAACGTGTGGTGGATCACAAGCGACTGCGGACGCAGCTTGGCCAGGTGGACGGCGTTCATTGCCACCGTCGTCGTACTCTTCGCCGCTCTCTACTGGGCGGCCGGGGTCAACGTCGGGGTCCACGCACCCGGAACCCTCACCCACCTTTACTACAGCGTCGTGACGCTGACGTCCCTCGGATACGGGGACATCACGCCAACCTCGGGGCTGGGCCAGATCCTCGTGATCATCGAGGTGTGCGTCGGATACATGATGCTGGGTGGTCTCATCTCGATTCTGGCCAACAAGATGGCCCGGCGAGGCGAGTAGCATGTTCCGCTGGAAGCGCAGCCCCGACCCCCAAGCCGAGCTTCGAGAGCTCATCGGTGACTACCAGCTGCCGACCTTCTCGGCTGGCGCTGTCGAGACGCTTCGTCTCCTCCGTGAAGAGGCCGACCTGAACCAGGTGGCAGAGCGCCTCCTGACTGATCCGGGCCTGAGCGTGCGGATTCTCAAGACGGTGAACTCGGCCGCCTTCGGAATGCGGCAACAGGTGTCGAATCTCGGACACGCCGTCTCTCTTCTGGGCCGATCGAGGGTCGAGGCATTGGTGCTCACGGCTGCCGTCGGAGACACCCTCCCGACCCCCGCCGGGATGGACGTCGACAGCTTCTGGGACACGTCGGCTCGACGAGCTTGCCTCGCCCGCCTCATTGCAAAGAACAGAGATCCGTCGGTCGAGATGCAAGCATTCACCGCCGGCCTGCTCCAGGACATGGCAGTGCCCGTCCTCGCCCTGGCCAAGCCCGACGTCTACCCGGAGCTCTACCGACGGGCCGCGACCGACGAGGGACCGCCGCTCTACGAGGTGGAGCGCGACGCTCTGGGATACGACCACGCCCAGGTGGGAGCGATGATGGCCGAGAGCTGGGACCTTCCCGAGGGACTCATCACGGCGATCTCGGATCACCACCTGACAGGCGAGCGCGCTCCCGCGCCCGTAGAGGCGGTGGCTCAGCTTCGGCACGGCGCGTCTGACGATGCCCTCGAAGGCCTCCGAGCCCACTGCCTGCAGTCCCTGGGCATGGAGGAGGGCGCCATCGATCGGATCATCGAGACGGCGGAAGCCGAAGCGACGTCGCTGGCTCGAGGGATGCGGGGGTAGAGAGCCGCGGTCGACCCGGGGGGGCCCGGTAGCGCCGTCGTCGTCACGCTCGTCCCCACATGCCCCTGTCGCCGAATGTGTCATTCTGATACTATGTGATGATGTCGGATTGACATATTCCAGAAGCGACCATGTCCACATGTGCCGAAGACCACCTGCCCCTCCACCCCCTGGAGTTCAGGATCCTCCTTGCGGTGCTGGATGGCCCGAGCTACGGGCTGCGCATCGTCGAGGAGATCGAAGCCAGGGAACGGAGCGTGGGCACCCTCTACCCGGCGAATCTCTACCGTCGCATCCGGTCCTTGTTGAGCGATGGCCTGCTGGCTGAGTCCTCGCCACCCGAGGGAGCAGACACCCGTCGGACGTACGTACTGCTCACGCCCCTCGGTCGAGAGGTGGCCGTCGCCGAGACGGCTCGCCTGAGGGATCTCGTCGCCGAGGCCGAACGCTACGAGGTCCTGGACGGTTCATGACATGAGCCTCGGGCCGACGGAAGCGAGGCTCTACCGGGCCATGCTCAGGCTGTTGCCCAGAGACATGCGACGCCGCTTCGGCCACGACATGACCGAACTCTTCGCGGCCCGACTCCAACGAGCGCGTGGCTCGGCACTCCGCATGGCCGGCGTCTGGCTCAGGGCGGTCTTCGACACGGTCGAGCATTCGCTCGCTACACGAACACCGAAACGGGATTGGGAGGGGTGGACCATGGGATTCATCGGACAGGACCTGCGCACTTCGATTCGCTCACTGGGCCGCTCCCCGGTCTTCGCCTTGGCGTCGGTGCTGACCCTCGGTTTGGGGATCGGTGCGTCGACGGCGACCTTCTCGGTGGTCCACTCGGTCCTTCTCGAGGAGTTCCCCTTCGAGGACCCTGACCGTCTGGTCTTCGTCTGGCCCGAAGTCAACGCCAACAAGACCATGGCCCTTATGGCCGAGGAACGGATGACGGCGCTGAGTGGGGTCTCGGGGCTGAGCAACTGGACCCTGACCCTCACCGGCCTGGGCGAGCCGGTGGAGGTCAGCGGCCTCCTCGTCTCTCCGGACTACTTCGAGATCCTCGGCGTCTCTCCAGTCATGGGTCGCTCCTTCCCAGCGGACGCGGACCTCCCTGGGTCGGGCAACGTGGTGATCCTGAGCCACGACTTCTGGGTGCGTCTCTTCGGATCCGATCCGCAGGTGGTGGGCCGCGTCATCGAGTTGGGTGGCGGCGGACACGAAAGCCGGGAGGTCATCGGCGTCATGCCTCCCGGAATCGACAAACTCTGGGCCGATGTCGACGTCTGGGTTCCCCTCGAGGGTGAGCGATCCCTCGGGCTCGCCGACGACAACACCTGGTACGTGAACGAGCGCGTCGCCCGGCTGGCCCCAGGGGCCACCCTCGAACAGGCCAACGGCCAGGTGGCCGCCTACGCCCGGGCCGTCGCCGACGAGCTGCCAGGCCACTTCGAGGAAGAGGAAGTGACCGGCGCGACGGTCCAGCCCCTTAGAGGCTATTTGACCCGAGACATCGCCGGGTCGATCTGGATCGCCCTTGGAGCGGTCAGCCTGGTGCTGCTCATCGGCTGCTTCAACGTCGCGAACCTTCTCCTCGCCCGCGGCGAGACCCGATCCAAGGACTTCGCCGTGAGGGTAGCCCTCGGAGCAGGGCGACAACGGATCGTCATGCTGCTCATCGGCGACGCCGTTGTCATCGGCATTCTGGGCGGTGCGCTGGGTGTCCTTCTGGCTCATCGGCTGGTGCAGCTGGTGGCGGCCGTGGGGCCGTCGGAGTTGCCTGGCATCGGCGACGTGGGTCTCAACGGGCCCGTCATCGCCTACGCCCTCCTCGTCACCACCATCGCGGTCCTGGTGGCAGGTTTGGCCCCGGCGTTCCGGGTGGCCCGGGGCGGGACGACCGCCGGTCTGCGAGGCACGGCGCGGGGCTCGAGAGGGCACCCCCTGGGTCCGGTCACGTCGGTTCTCGTGGGGAGTCAGGTCGCCCTGGCCGTCATGGTCGCCGTCGGATCGGGGCTCATGCTCCGCTCACTGGACGGACTCATGGCCGTGGATCCGGGCATCGAAGGGGATCGTGTTCTCGCCTTCCGACCGACCCCACCCCAGAACAGGTACCCCGATCCCGAGTCGTATCGTGACTACTATAGCCAGGTGATCGAGCGTGTCAGCGCCCTACCGGGAGTCGATGCGGTCGGTGGGATCAACCTCATGCCCGGCCGCCTCGACAACTGGAGTTTTCCCACTCATCCGGAGGGATATGTCGTGCCCGCCGGGGCCCCCACGCCGGTAGCCAACTTCCGAGCCGTTCGGAGTGGCTACTTCCAGGCCACCGGGATCCCCGTGCTCACCGGCCGAGCCATTTCTGGGGCCGATAGATCGAATGCCGAGCCTGTGGTGCTCGTGAACGAGACCTTCGTGGAGACGTTCTGGCCCGGTGAGGACCCTCTCGGCAAGACCCTGAGCATCTTCTCCGCATCGGGTACTTCCTACCAGGTTGTCGGGCTCGTGGCAGACACCCGCCAACACGGCCCTCGAAGGGAGACCCAGCCAGAGATGTACTTCAGCGACCTGCAGATTCCGTGGGATGCCCTCTCGCTGTGGATCGTGGCTCGGGTGCGTGACGACGACCCCATGGCTCTTGCTCAGGCGGTGCGGGAGACCGTATGGGAGATCGATCCTGACGTGCCCATCAGTGGCGTATCCCGGCTGGCAGAGGTCCTGAATGAGACGACGGCGACCACCCGCTTCATGACCTGGCTGTTGACGGCCTTCGGCGCCCTCGCACTGGCACTTTGTGCCATCGGGGTTTTCGGCGTCACCGCCTACTCCAGCGGCCGCCGCAAGGCCGAGTTCGGTGTGCGGCTCGCCCTGGGCGCGTCCCGGGTAGGCGTCGTCGCCTCAGCCGTTTCCCGAAGCCTGGGCCCGATCCTGATCGGGCTTCTCCTCGGTACCGTCGGCGCGGTCTCGACGACGGACTACCTGGCGAGCTCTCTCTACGGAATCGAGCCCCGCGACCCGGTCACCTTCGCCGCCGTTGTCGTGGTCATGGCGGCCGTAGGCCTCCTGGCAGCCGCGGTCCCGGCGTGGCGAGCGAGCCGTGTGGATCCGGTCAGGGTGTTGGGTAGCGAATAGGTCGGCTCCTCAGGTCACATCGTACTTGAGCAGTGTGATACCCGAATCGAAGCGCTCGATGCTGTGCAGGTCGAGGGGAACGACCGCGGGTCCGGTCTTGTCAGGGCCGGAACCTCCTTGTCCGGTCGGATCCAAACCCGGGAGCATCGGGATCCCCTCACCCAGGAGCACGGGAACGACTCCCACCTCAACCCGGTCGACCAGTCCGGCTTCGAGAAGGCTGCGGAAGAGCACCCCTCCCCCGAAGAGCCAGATATCCTTGGCGGACTCAGCCGACGCGCCATCCGTCGGTTCAGCCCCCGACCCCTCGGCCGGCGACGCATCCTTCAGTCGTTGGACACGCTGAAGGACGTGATCGCCGATCACGGTGACGCCCTCGGCCTGTTCCGGATCGAGGGTCGTCGAGA
Organism: Gemmatimonadota bacterium; assembly: GCA_013002885.1. Lineage (GTDB taxonomy): Bacteria > Gemmatimonadota > Gemmatimonadetes > Longimicrobiales > Gaopeijiaceae > UBA2589. Next base: position 9,263 of record JABDLS010000063.1, read on the forward strand.
CCACGTACAGGTCGAACGCCTCGAACGCCGCCACACCGGTCGGACCATCGCGGAGCGTCTCGTAGGTCCCGCGCCCCATGATCAGCGTATCGATCTTGGCCAGGTACGCTTGGAAGTCGATTCCCGGCTCGTCAATGATCCAGGCGTAACCACCCTCACGGTCGGCGATGTAGCCGTCGAGACTCATGGCGACGGAGTAGCGGATGCGCCGGGTCGTCACCCGGCCGGTCTCAACTCGATCCGCTCCGCCGTCACCTCCTCCACCTTCTCACGCGTATAGAAGACCGGGTGGAACTGATCGTCCGCCCAGAAGTCGAAGAGGTTCTCGTAGAAGGGTGAACGCACGTCACCGCTCTGGCCCGGCGTGTTCATACCGACCGACCGATCCCAATCGCCGGTGTCGACGATGATCCGAAACGAAGCTCCCGAAGTCTGGTTGTCTCCGTTGCCGGTCTGGTTCACCGTCGACCCATAGCCGCCCCGGGAGGACGGGCCTACCTCGAAGCGATCTCTCGTTTCCGCGTCCACCGCGTTGCCGAGAGGATGGCGGAGATAGGCGTGATGGTTGTCGGGCTGCCCATACTGCCAGCCCGACATGTCCTGACCGAGCTTCGCTTCGAGTGCCTCGACGGCGTCCTCGAGGGCCTCGACAAGCATCGCATCTCGCACGCGCATCGGGTCGTCGCCGAGGGTGCCGGGGGGAATCATCACCACCTCGATGACCTTGCCCAGCGAGAGGTTCATGTCGGCTTCGGCCGGGACCAGCGCGTCGCGGAACGTCCGTCGAAGCTCCGACTCCCACTGATCGTAGATGGCCGCTTCCACCGACCGCTTGTCCATCACGAAGTCCCAGTCGAGGAGCATGCGGCGCGCCACTTCCGCCCCGCCCGAGGCGGTGACTTCTTCCAACATGGGCACGAGCTGTCGCGCGGGGATCGACAGTTCGTCCGTCTGCAGACGCATCATGTCGGCCAGGGAGAAGCGGGTGCCGTTGCCGAGTACCTCCACGATCCTGAGCCACCGGTACGGGTCGGACCAGCTGAAGCCCACTGCATCCATGTACTCGTAGTCCCGGGGGATGAGGTCGTTGTTCGCCGTGGCGAAGTAGCCCTCGGGCGGATTGAGCACGTATGGCTTTGCGATGATGGGCAGATAGCCATCCCACTCGTAGCGACCGTCACCGGGCACTGGCACGAGCCCGCTCCAGTTCCGTCGAATGGGCGCGATGCCCACCGACTGCCATCCGATGGTCCCGTCGCGCCCGGCCCACACCATGTTCTCGCCGGGGATGTTGGAGTAGTTGCATGCCTCCCTGAACTCCTCCCATGTCTTCGCCTGATCCATGCGAAGGGACGCCAGGTATGGAGCTCCGCCGATCTCCATCCAGGCCGCGCGAACAGCGTACGCCAGATTCCGGTCCTGATCCTCGAACACCACAGGCCCGTGCCGCGTGTACTTGAGCTCGGCCACGTGGGGACTCCGACCCTTCACCGGGATCTCCTCGGTGATGACGGTCATCGACTCCCACTCTCCCCGGTACCGATACTCGTTCGGGTTCGACGGGTTGGTCTCGTAGACGTAGAGGTCCTCCCCGTCGGTGCTGAAGACCGTGAGTCCCCACGCGCCGTACTCGTTGTGACCGATGGAGACCCCCGGCAGACTCGGCTCCCCGCCCCCGATGACGTTCCAGCCCGGTCCGACCAGGTGGACCCAGTAGCGCAGAGACGGCGCACCTTGGGCCCGGTGCGGATCGTTGGCCATCATCGGGTATCCGCTCTCGGATCGGCTTCCATCCACCACCCAGTTGTTCGAGCCGATGTCCTGCTCGACGTCGTACGCCACCACCCGGGAGGCCTCCGCGGCCGCGGCCTCCAGCAAGGCGAAGGCGTCGTCGTCTCCCCTCCGGTTCGCGACCACGATGTCCTCGGGCCGGAACTGCACCCGACCCCGGAAGGCGTTGTAGACGCCGAGGATGTCGTCGGAGAGCGCCATGCCATCGATGGAGGGATCGAGCTCGAGGTCCGGATCGCCGGGGCCGTAGC
>JABDLS010000082.1 GCA_013002885.1 Gemmatimonadota bacterium
GCGCTGAACCTTCCGCTTGAAGCGACGCAGAGCGCGATCCAAGCTCTCGTTGTCCTGAACGACGACTTCCAAGACGATCACATCCTTTGGTAAAACCAGACAGTTGAGCTTGAAAAGCTAAACAGGCGCGGCGGAGGGGACAACCTCAGGGGAGCCGGCCCTCCCGATGCAGCGTGTGTGCGTACAACCGGTAGGCCTCGGCGTTGGCCAGGAAGTCCCGGGCCCACGTCTCGAAGTCGGGAAGAGGTAGGAGGGACTCGATGTGGTCCACGACCATGCGGGCGAACTGCACCCGGTCCTTGGTCCTGAAGTCGATGCTCTCTCCCTCGAGAATGACGTCCACCGCCGACTCGAAGTCCTCGGGGTCCACCAGACAGATGAAGTGGGAAACCTGGTCGATGCGGTACGACTCGTAGAGGGAGCGGAGGCGTTCGATCTCGCCGTCGTGGGGGACGGCCTCCTCGGCGCCGGTCCAATCCCCGGCGATGTCCACCGAGTTCTGCGTGAGGAGAGACCGGAACTGACCCCGCAGGTGCTCGCGGCTTCCGTTCTGCCTGACCGTCGTATGGACTGCCGAGTCGAGCAGGCCACGCAGCAAGGGGCGGCCGAGGCCCCGGGCTTTATGGTGGATCTCACCTTCGGACGCCTCGACGAAGATGTCGGTGGTGCGCACCTCGTCTTCGGTCCGTTCGCTGTGACTCGGGCGGAACGAGAAATACCCGTGCCACCGTCCTCCGTCCGCCGGGAAGGTCACCAGAAAGCACGCCCACGATTCGTCCTCCCGCTCCAGGAATCCTACGGAGCGGCGCCGTTCGCCGTGGATCGTCATCGAGGCGGGACTCTGCGGGGGGCGGATGGGGTACGGAAGCAGGCGACGGTCACCGGAAGATGACCGGCGCTCGGGGTGGCTGCAAGGCGGGTACCGGAGCCCAGAGATTCTCCTTGCTCTGCCCGTAAACACAGAGTTAGTGTGGGAATCCCCTACGACCCAACGACAGGATTAACGGACGGGCGCGAGCACGCACGTGGAGCGTCACCGACTAGAGGAGCTCCGATGCAGTTGAACCACAACTCTGCCACCCGTCCAGAGGCAATGGGCGATGTCCCGGGCGTCTGCGAACTCCCTCTCACCCGGGCCGTTGTGCAGTACCGGGACATCCACGAGATGGACACACTGGGCGGACGCATTGAAGACATCGGCCTGGCTCTGGTCGTCGAAGGCGAGTACGCGTCGTCGGCTCAGGCGGTAGATCTGGGGAGCGGTGCGGTGAAGGTCCTCGACCTCAGCACCGAACTGGTCGTTCTCGATTGGGTCTACTCGCCCACCGTCGAGCATGTCGGAGAGCTCATCACCGCCGCCGCCGCCGCACGAGACGCCGATGGCCTTCGCTCGTACAGCCGGGGGCTGGGGCTGAAGGTCCTGGAGCGGATCGGATTCGGGCCACTTACTCGGCCCTCCTTCCTCCGCATCGGCTTCCGCGACATCTGCAGGGATCTGGATCTCCACGAAGGGACATCCATCCGCTTCGTCCTCGGACCCGGCCGGCTGACCCGGGCCCATCTCGACTACGATGCCTGCGCACTCATCTTCCGGACGGCCTTCCGTGAACAAGACGTACCACTGGAGCGGGGCCTCGCCGAGGCATTTCCCCTTGGCGACCTGCGCCGGCAGGAGCCGGTCGAGGCGGCCGACTCCATCGTCTACCACGTCCGGCTTCCCATCCCCACGACGTTGGCCGAGACCCGCTCGACCCTGGCGAGCATGCGACGAGGGCTGGTGGGACTCATGGCCCGATTCGAGCCCAAACGGTTCACGGCGCTGGAGAGCCTCATCGATACGTTCGGTGCGCGAGAGACGTTGGCCTCTCTCCAGATCCACGAGCCGCTGGATCGCTTGGTTCGCATACAACCGCCTGTCGTAGGCTCCCGCGTCGTTCATTGATGGAGCCCTCCGAGGGCTTCGGGGCGCTTTCCGCCCCACCGACTGCCGAGGGGCGTGCGGGTGGTACGACCGCCCGCGAGATGCCGGTGTCCAGGGATGTCGTCACCATCCCCGAGGGTGAGCTGCGACGCTTGTACGCAGACTATCGACTGCGCCAGGCGCGCTCCCTCCTCAGCCTAATGCCCCGGGAGGCCGTGCGTCCTCTCTACCGTCGAGCCCACGGGGCGAGGGCGGCTGCCTCCGACCCCATGGACGTCATTCTGTCGTTCGTCGAAAGGCTGATGCCTCTGCCGACCTACGACGTGTGGCTCGCCGATTTCCGTCGGCACCCCGAGGCCCACTGGGAGGATCTGGAGGGCTCAGCCGACGTTCCGTCGCCGTCGATGCCCGCCACGTTGGACACCCGTCGGGTCCGCATCTCGGCCAGGGGGTGGAACGTCCATCTCCGTGGATTCCGCGACGACGAAATCTGGAGGGGCTTCATCGCGTTCGAGGACGTGGGCGTCGTGCCGTCGACGGTACATCGTACGGCGTTGATCTTCCGCGAGGACTCTCTGGAGGACCTCCGCGCGCGCTTCCGCGAATTCGAATCTGCCAGTCTCGAGGCCTTTTTTCGGTCCGCCCTTTCGTGACCGTTTTTTGCAAAAAGTTGGTCACGACAAGGTGAAGGTTCGGCTATCCTGTCGAGTCCGAAAGCCGGTGTGATTCTTCGACTTCCGGCGTCCGGGGAGTGGCTTCGATCATCGGCGATTGCTTCAGGAACACTTGGATTTCGAGCGATTGGGTGATTTCGTAAGTGTATGTGAAATCATCACTTATGAGATCATCCCGAATTTCGCGAAGATTGCGAAAGGGGGTTGCGCGCACCGGTTCGGCCGTTTAGAGTAGACCGAGTTCGAGTGAGCAAGACCCCCCGCCGCTTCTCTTGGATCCCCCAGGCTGAGAGCTCCCGGCCCCTCCTTAAAACGCAACTTTTTCAATTGCAGCCCCAGGGTGAGGCATGTCTATGTGGGAAACGCGCTCCGTACAGCTCTCAGTCCGGTTGCCCCGCGATATTGCCGCCCAGGCAGAAGAGGTCCAGGAGAACGACCCGGAGTTCCTGAGCCGCGTGGTGCTGTACGGTTTGACGCGTCGGTCCATCTATCGCCACCTGCGGCAGAACGACGACTCGGACACCGACGAGGTGGTGGAGGTGGCTCAGCCACAGCCGTGACCTGAACGCGGAAGTCTTGCGTTCGGAGGCCCCCAGGCCCAAAGCTAGGCGCGGACGAACCTTCGGGTTCCTTTCGCACCCGGCAGGGTCGGGGGCTTCTTCACGTCCGGCAGAGGGTACCGCAGTGGACGGGGAAAAGAGCGGGTCCGAAGAACCACGCAGCGTCCTGCGCGCCAAGTATCACGACTACTGCTCGGCCCAGGTCGCGGACCTCCTCGTGTACATGAGCCCCGACGAGATCTACCTCCTGGCTCACCGGGCGTATCGTGAGCAGGGGAAGAACGAAGACATCTCGTACGCCGAGATGGTCCAGGTCGCCACCGAATGGCTTGCCGAAAGAGTCGCCCTGCCCCCCTTCGACGTCTGGGCCGAGGACTATCGCGAGCACCCCGAGCGCTACGAAGAGTACTTCATGGGCCTCTGGGAGTCGGAGCTGGGACCGTCGTCCACGGACGAAGAGGTCGGCGAACGCGAGTGAAGGAGGGTCGTTACGTCAGAAGGGCAGGTCGTCGTCGGGCTCGTTCATGTTGGGCGCACCGCCGCCACCCCCCTGCCCGCCACCGAAGTCGCTGCCGCCGTACCCGCCGCCGGCTGCCGCGCCAGAGAAGTCGCCGCCACCGCCCCCGCCGCCTCCTGTGGAGCCGAGCATGACCATCTCCTGAATGACGATGTCGGTCCAGTACTTGGTGCCGCCCTCGCCCTCGGTCTGCGAGTACTCGATGCGGCCCTCGACGTAGAGGCGGTCGCCCTTCTTCACCCACTGCTCCACCACGTCGACGAGCCTTCCGAAGAAGGTCAGGCGGTGCCACTCGGTCTTCTCGTTCTTTTGACCGGAATTGCGGTCGGTCCACGATCGGTTCGTCGCCAGTGAGACCTTCGCCACCCTGGCTCCGGAGCTGGTGGCCCGGATCTCCGGGTCGTTTCCGACGTTGCCGATGAGCATGACTTTGTTCAGGGACCGACTCATGTGGAGCGTACTCCTGTGACCGCCGCGAGGCGGCTACCGCTGGGCGATGAAAGGGCGTCGCGAGGCCCGGGTGAAGCGCCGTTTCCACTCCCCTGGGCGCCGGAAGGTAAGCCTTGTCCCGAGGTTTTTCCATCGTGCCTCGGGCCGCTATCTTTCGGCCTTCCCATACCCTGGACACCGCCTCGGAGCAGAGCTTCCGAATGACCGATTTGAACTACGTGAAGGTGGAGTGGGACGGTGAGATCGCCGTCGTGACCATCGATCGCCAGGACAAGCTCAATGCCCTCAACGCCGACGTGGTCGGCGAGTTGGGGGAGGTCTTCTCCAACCTCCGTGAAGACGACGAGGTCCGTGGCGTGATCCTCACTGGAGCTGGAAACAAGGCCTTCGTCGCCGGCGCCGACATCGGCGAGCTCGCCACCATGAACTCGGTCACGGGTGTGAAGGTCAGCCGGGACGGTCAGGACGTCTTCCGCGCCATCGAGCTCTTCCCCAAGCCGGTCCTCGCGGCGGTGGGCGGCTACGCCCTGGGCGGTGGGTGTGAGTTGGCTCTGGCGTGCCACCTGCGCATCGCCAGCGAGCGCGCCCAGTTCGGGCTTCCTGAAGTCGGGCTGGGGATCATTCCCGGGTACGGAGGTACCATCCGCCTTGCCAGGCTCATCGGCCTCGGTCGGGCTATTGAATTGACCCTCACGGGTGATACGGTGAAGGCCGAGCGGGCCCACGAAATCGGGCTCGTCTCCAAGGTGGTGCAAGGGGATTCCCTGCTCGACGAAGCCAAGGCGCTTCTCCGCCGGATCACCTCCAAGGGACCCGTCGCCGTGCGCATGGCGCTCGAGTCCATCTACCGTGGTCTCGACACCCCCACCGGTGAGGCCCTCGGCTTCGAATCGGCCATGTTCGGGCTCCTGGCGTCCACCGACGACATGCGGGAAGGAATGCACGCGTTCCTCGAGAAGCGGAAGCCCGATTTCAAGGGAAGGTGAGGGCTGCCGCGCCTCCGCGGAGGCCCCGATCCCGTTAGATTTCATCATGTCGTCAGGGACCTTCCCGCACGGTAGTCCGTGCGTCTGAGCCGCCTCGTTCTTCGTCACTTCCGCAACCTCCAGAACCAGGAGTTGGAGCTGCCGTCGGAAGGCGTCGCGCTCATCGGGGACAATGCCCAGGGGAAGTCGAATTTCCTCGAAGCCATCTACTACCTCGAGACGCTGCGTTCCTTTCGAAGTGCCCGGGACGACCAGCTGGTGAGGTTCGGTGAGGATGTCTTCCGGATCGTGGGGACAGCCGAGTCGGACGGGAGCGCGGGCGATGGCGATGGCGACGGCGGGGCCGAGGGCGATGGCGATACGGCTCAGGGCGACCGCGGTGGCCCGACGGAGATCGCCGCCGCGTTCCAGCAACGAGGCCGAAAGAAGAAGGTGACCATCGATGGCCAGGAAGCCGAGCGACTCACCGACGCCCTCGGAAGACTGTCGGCGGTGATCTTCTCGCCTGCCGATGTGGAGTTGGTGAGCGGAGGTCCGTCGGAACGCCGTCGGTTTCTCGACATCGTGCTGTCTTTGAACGAACGCGGATACATGAAGTCACTTCAGGACTACCGGAAGATCCTCCAGCGTAGGAACGCTGCGCTGAAGGCCGGCGCCCCCACCTCGTCGGTGGCGGCCTGGGAGCCTGGGCTCGTCCGGTCCGGTGCGGAGGTGATGGCCGCCCGCCGGCGGTGGGTCCACGCGAAGTGCGCGGCATTCGGTGACTACTACGCGGCGGTGAGTGACGAGGCGAGGGCCGTGATGTCGTATGCGCCCGATGTCTCGATCCCTCCCGGCGCGGAGTCCGAGGGTGCCGCCTCCACCGAGGAGGCCATCGCCGACGCCTTCCGCGAAGCCCTCCACGACTCTTTCGAACGGGAGCGCCGTCGTGGCGTCACGGTGGTCGGCCCCCACCGCGACGACGTTCGCCTGCGGCTGGAGGACGGGGACGAGGGCATGGACCTCCGGGACTACGGTTCGGGTGGCCAGCGACGTACGGCAGCGCTGGCTCTCAAGCTCGTGGAGGCCATGACCATCCGGCAGCATCGGAGTCGCAATCCCATGATCCTACTCGACGACGTCTTCGCCGAGCTCGATCCCGGGAGAAGCGAGCGCGTCCTCGAGCTCATGGAGCACGAGGAGATCGGACAGGTGGTCATCACGGCGCCGAAGGACGCCGACGTCCGGATCCGCCGTGACCAGTTGACCCGGTGGCGGATCGCCGACGGGGTCATCGAGGCATGAGCGGCAGGGGCGGTCGTCGAAAGTCCGGCCTGGAGCCTATGGCCACCGTCCTGTCCGACGTCCTCGACGAGGCGGGCGTCGCAGACCACGTAGAGCGGGTTCGGGTTCTCGAGCTATGGCCCGAGATCGTCGGGGATCAGGTCGCCCGGGTGACGCGAGCCAGGAGCGTAGATGAATCGACGCTCATCGTCGAGGTGAGAAACAGCGCCTGGCTCATGGAGTTGAACATGCTGAAAGGCGACATTATAGGCCGGGCGAACGAACGGCTGGACGACGTTTCAGTCGACAAGATCGTCTTCGTGCTTGCGGAGACCGAGTAGAGCGCGCGGTTGGCGCGTCGAGACGCTTTCGGAGCGGATATGGCAGAGAACAAGAAGCAGGGTGGGGACTATACCGCGGGGCAGATCCAGGTCCTCAAGGGTCTGGAAGCCGTGCGCAAACGGCCGGGCATGTACATCGGCTCGACGTCGTCTCGCGGTCTGCACCATCTCGTCTACGAGGTGGTGGACAACTCCATCGACGAGGCGATGGCCGGCCACTGCAGCGAGGTGACCGTCACCATCCACGAGGACGACTCCATCACCGTCATCGACGACGGGCGGGGTATCCCTGTGGACGTCCACCCGACGGAGAAGGTCCCCGGCGTCGAGCTCGCCATGACCACGCTCCATGCCGGCGGGAAGTTCGACAAGGACACCTACAAGGTCTCGGGCGGACTCCACGGCGTCGGCGTGAGCGTGGTGAACGCCCTGTCGGAGTACCTCGAGGTCGAGGTGCGCCGGGGCGGCAAGCTCTACCACCAGCGTTACGAGCGGGGCATCAAGAGCAAGGAGCTCGAGGAGCGAGGCTCGGCCAAAGGCAGCGGCACCACCGTCACCTTCCGGCCCGACCCCGAGATCTTCACCGAGCTGACCTACTCCTTCGAGATCCTCTCCAATCGCCTCCGCGAGCTGGCCTTCCTCAACAAGGGTCTGAAGATCGTCCTCAAGGACGAGCGCAACGGCGGTCAGGAAGACGTCTATCAGTACGAGGGCGGAATCGCCGAGTACGTCACGTTTCTCCGGGGCTCCCGGGGAGCCCTCCACGACAAGATCTGCTACTTCGAGGCGTCGAAGCCCGAGGCTGAGATCGAGCTCGCACTCCAGTACGATCAGGGCTTCAGCGAGAACACCCACTCCTTCGTCAACAACATCAACACCCACGAAGGCGGGAGTCACATCACCGGGCTGAAGGCGGCCCTCACCCGGACCATCAACGACTACGCCAAACGAACCAACATCTTCAAGAAGGGCGAGACCCTCTCCGGCGACGACGTGCGCGAGGGTCTCACCTGCGTGCTGAGTATTCGGGTCATGGAGCCTCAGTTCGAGGGCCAGACGAAGACGAAGCTCGGCAACAGCGAGGTGCGAGGCGCCGTGGAGACGGCCATCAACGAGCACCTCTCCATCTTTCTCGACGAGAACCCCAAGGCCGGGAAGGCCATCATCGAGAAGGCCCTCCAGGCCGCTCGTGCACGGGACGCGGCCCGGAAGGCCCGCGACCTCGCCCGGAAGAAGAGCGCCCTCGAAGGCGGCGTGCTCCCCGGCAAGCTGGCCGACTGCTCGATCTCCGATCCTGCCCAGTGCGAGCTCTACCTCGTCGAGGGCGACTCCGCGGGCGGGAGCGCCAAGCAGGGCCGCGACCGGGGCTACCAGGCCATCCTCCCGCTCAAGGGGAAGATCCTGAACGTCGAGCGGGCCCGCATCGACAAGATCCTGTCCAACGACGAGATCGGCGCCATGATCACCGCCATCGGAGCAGGCATCCGCGACGAGTTCGAGTTGGGCAAGACGCGCTACCACAAGATCGTCATCATGACCGATGCCGACGTGGACGGCGCCCATATCCGCACGTTGCTCCTCACCTTCTTCTTCCGGCAGATGCGGGAGCTCATCGAGGCGGGCTACGTGTACATCGCTCAGCCTCCCCTCTACCGGGTCCGGAAGGGGAAGACCGAGTTCTACGCGTACAACGAGGCCGAACGGGTCGAGTACGTGAAGCGCCTCGGGGGCACGCCTGGTGAGGGTGGGAAGGGTATCCACATCCAGCGCTACAAAGGTCTCGGCGAGATGAACCCCGATCAGCTCTGGAAGACGACCATGGATCCCGATTCGCGGACGATCCTGCGGGTGGAGATCGAGGATGCGGCCATCGCGTCGAACCTCTTCGACCGGCTCATGGGCGACGACGTGGAGCCGCGGCGGCAGTTCATCGAGAAGAACGCCAAGTACGTGAAGAATCTGGACGTCTAGAGAGGGGAAGAGGCTGAAGCGGGTCGGGGGCTTCCAGCAGCCCGTCGGATGCTCACCTGTCCGGCCCCTCCAACTCGAACACCGGTAGCCGAAGCCCCCACAGAACCGAAGCCAGCCGTAGGGCGACGATGGTCGCCATGCCCACCAGCGCTGCCGCCGTACGGTCGAGTCCCCCGCTCAGCAACAGCAGGTAGACCGAGGCCCCTGCGATGGCCGTGGAGGCGTAGAGTTGGCCGCGCCGGAAGATCAGCGGGATCTCGGCTGACAGAACGTCCCGGATGACGCCGCCGGCCGAGCCGGTGATGGTCCCCATGAGGACGATGATGATGGCCGAGAGCCCCACCTCCTCGGCGATCTGGGCGCCTCCGATCGTGAAGAAGGCCAGGCCAAGGGCGTCGGCTACCGCCAGGCTCTCGTCGGGCGGGCGTCGATACCGGGTCCAGACGACGGTCAGGAGCGCTGCCGCGATGATGACCACCAGGTAGGTGGGGTCGTCGATCCAGAACACAGGGTGCCGGTCGAGGAGGACGTCTCGAATGGTGCCGCCGCCGATGGCCGTGACGCCGGCGATGACGACGACGCCTAGGAGGTCGAGGCTCTTCCGGCCGGCGGCCAGCGCGCCACTCGCCGCGAAGACCGCGACGCCCAGAAGGTCCAGCACGTAGAGGATCATAGGGTCATCTCTTCAGGGCGTCCGCGTCATCCCATCAACGCTTCGGCGTCGATGAGGCGGGCGTCGGGGTCGCGGGCGACTTCTCGAACGAGCTCGACGGGCGGGGGGCGGCCGGTGAAGACCAGCCGCAGTCGGTGCTGGCGGCCGAAGCCGTAGCGGGAGGTGCGCATACCCTCCTCGATACGGCGCAGCGGCGGCCGCGCCCCCCGACGCCCGGAGAGCCAGTCGCACGCGCCGAAATAGGCCGCACCGTTGGTGAGGATCCCGGCAACGGGAAGGTCGTAATCGGGACCCCACAGGCTGCCTCCCTCCCGGCCGACGGCTCCGAGTGTCGCGAGGGCGTCGCGGCTCATGTGCTGTCGGCAGACCATGGGCAGAATGGACTCCATGTGCGTGTCGATTTGGGGCCGGATACCCCGGGCGTAGTCGTCTCCCTCGGCCGATTCACTCGATGGCGGGTCGCCGCCCGCGGACCACGGGTCGCCGACCGCACCCAGGCGATGGGGAAGTATGAACCGGAACCAGAAGGCGAAGAAGGGATCGGTGATGGCGTAGCGTCGGGCGCGACCGCTCGGACTCGCGTCCACCGACCGTCGAGTCTCGATGAGCCCCAGGCCCACCAACTTGTTGAGGTAGGGAGCGACCTGACCGCTCCTGGTCAGATCGGGGACTCCCTCATGGATGGTTCGCCAGTCCGCCTCTCCCCGAGAGAGCGTGGAGAGAATGGCGTAGTAGCGGGCCGGGGCCTGGAGATCCCTCTCGAGCCACACCCCACCCGTGTCTGCCAGGGGAGCATCGGGTGAGAGGAGAAGACGCCGGACGTTGGTCCCGACCCCGACGTCCGGGTCCAGCTGCTGGAGGACGGCCGGAATCCCTCCGAAGACCCCGTAGGCACGCAGCCGGTCGTCGGGGCGGCGCCCGGGCAGGAAGGGCGCCGCCGCGCGAAATCGGAGGGGAGGTACGTGCACCTCGACGAACTCGGGCGCCGTGTCGGGCATGGCCTCGACTGCTTCCTCCAGCTTCCCGGACAGTTCCCGAGGCCCCACCAGCACGACATGCAGGGGGACCTCGCCCCCGGCAGCCTTGCCCAGGACGTCGATGAGCGGGCCGATGAATCGGGCCCGGGACTCCACCAGACGGTGGACGTCGTCGAGGACCAGGACGAACGGCCGCTCTGTTCCGGCGGCTCGATGGAGCAGGGCGCCGAAGAGCTCCGGCCACCCTGTGTCTTTCGGAATCGGCCTCCCGCCGAGCCGTGCAGCGAGCCTCCCTCGTTGCGCCGGCTCAGGCAGGGGGGCGCAGACGTGGAGCAGGTGGGGATAGTCCTGGACGACGCGCCGCACGAGGGCGGACTTGCCGCCACCCCGCACGCCGGAAACCAGCGCCAGCGAGGGAGTGCGGCTGTCCAGCGCCTGCCGCAGAGCCCCGAGTTCTCTGGATCTTCCGAGTAACTCCACCTTGTTCGACCCCAAAAGACGACAAATCTATATTACTTAGCGTAATCAAATTTAGTCTAAAACACACGACTTCGGGGTTGAGGTAGGGAAGGTGCGCTGTCAGCTTCCTCGCTGAGCTTTTCAATCCCACGGAGAATCCATGAGCCGAGTCATGCCCCGCTTCGACACCCTCGCTGCCGCGAAGTACGATTCGACGCCGACGGGCCAGAAGCGTCACCGCACCAATCTCGAAGAGGTCTACGGAGAGAATCTCTTCGGCCTCCACGAAATGAAGTCGCGTCTTCCCACGGCGCAGTACGAGGCCCTGCTGTCGACCATCGAGAATGGGACGGAGCTGGACGGCTCTGTGGCCGACTCCGTCGCGGCGGCGATGAAGGAGTGGGCACTGGAGAAGGGCGCCACCCACTACACGCACTGGTTCCAGCCCCTGACGGGCTCCACTGCCGAGAAGCACGATTCCTTCCTGAAGCCCACCGGAGACGGGCGGGCCATCACCGAGTTCCGAGGCAAGGAGCTGGTACAGGGCGAGCCCGATGCCTCGTCGTTTCCCTCCGGCGGTCTCCGCCAGACGTTCGAGGCACGGGGCTACACCGCGTGGGATCCCACCTCGCCGGCCTTCATCATGGAGGGCCCCGGGGGCGCGTATCTGTGCATCCCCACCGCCTTCGCCTCGTGGGCGGGTGACGCGCTCGACAAGAAGACGCCGCTGCTGCGGTCCATGAACGCCATCGATGAGCAGAGCCGTCGCGCGCTACGCCTCTTCGGCTCGCCGCCCAAGGCCGTGAAGCCCACCTGCGGTGCCGAACAGGAGTTCTTCCTCGTCGACGAGGAGTTCTTCTACCGCCGTCCGGACCTCCAGACCGCCGGCCGTACCCTGTTCGGTACGAAGCCGCCGAAGGGTCAGGAGCTCGACGACCACTACTTCGGCTCCATTCCCGCCCGGGTCCTCGAATTCATGAACGAAGTCGAGTTCGAGCTCTACCGACTCGGGGTACCCGTCACCACCCGTCACAACGAGGTGGCCCCGGGACAGTACGAGATGGCCCCGATCTATGAGGACGCCAACCAGGCCGCCGACCACCAGCAGCTCGTGATGTCGACGCTCCGTCGCATCGCCAGGAGGTACGGCCTCGTCGTCCTGCTCCACGAGAAGCCCTACCAGGGCGTCAACGGAAGCGGCAAGCATCTCAACTGGTCCATCGGGACCGAGGACCAGAACCTCCTGGAGCCCGGGGACACGCCCCACGACAACATGCAGTTCCTCTTCTTCTGCTCCGCGGTCCTCAAGGGCGTCGCCGCTCACCAGGACCTCTTGCGGGCAGCGGTGGCTCACGCGGGCAACGATCATCGTCTTGGAGCCAACGAGGCGCCGCCGGCCATCATCTCTGCCTTCGTGGGAGATCAGCTCCAGGACATCTTCGAGCAGATCGAGAAGGCAGGCGAGGCGACGAGCAGCAAGCCATCGGGTCTCCTCGGCCTGGGCGTGAAGGTCCTCCCCAACCTGCCCAAGCATGCCGGCGACCGGAACCGGACGTCGCCCTTCGCCTTCACCGGCAACAAGTGGGAGTTCCGGGCGCTCGGCTCGTCGCAGAGCGTCTCGTTCCCGGCCATGGTCCTCAACACCATCGTGGCCGAGGCCATCGACGACCTCTGCACCAAGCTCGAAGCCGCCCTGGAGAAGGGAACGTCGTTCGACGACGCCCTCCGCGAGCTCCTCGCCAGCGAGATCCACGAGTTCAAGCACGTGGTCTTCAACGGCGACAACTACTCCGACGAGTGGGTGGAGGAGGCCGAGCGTCGCGGGCTGCTCAACCTCGGCAGCACCATGGACGCGCTCCCGAAGATCGTCGATGAGAAGAACATGGCTCTCTTCGAGAAGTACGGAGTGCTGTCACACCGGGAGCTGGAATCCCGCTACGAGATCTACGTGGAGCGGTACTTCTACGCGATCAACATCGAGGGTGAGACCGCCCAGCACATGGCTCAGACCATGATCCTGCCCGCGGCGGCTCGGTACCTCAACGAGCTCCTCACCACCGCCGAACGCGCAGACGAGCTGGGAATGAGGTCCGACGGCGTCACCAAGACGGCTCAGGCGCTCAACCGCCTCATCGATCAGCTCACCGACAAGCTCTCCGTCCTGGCGAAGCAGAATCAGGAGCTCGGTGGTGACGACGTGGTCTCGAAAGCAGAGCACATGCGCCAGAACATCATTCCCGCCATGACCGATGTGCGGGACGTGGCGGATCGCCTGGAGCGAATCGTGCCCGACGACCTCTGGCCGGTGCCGACGTACCGGGACATGCTCTTCGTGAAATAGTCTGGAGCGAGGCCGGAAGGGGGGGGTCGGCGGAATCGTCCGCCGGCCCCCTTTTTGACGTTTCGCCTTCGGGTCGTTGCGGGCGGAGTGGGCAACCGGGGCTATTCCCCCGGGGACGTAGCGGCAGGCCGGATTAGGATGTATTCTTTCGCAGGATATTCGGACGCTCCCCCAGGGGCCCGAATAGAGAGGGGGTCGGTGGATTCGTCCATCGGCCCTCTTTCTGACGTTTCGGAGGTGAGGCGGAGGGGTACAGTCTACCTACTCGGGGCCCTGCTCCTCGCCCTGCCCTTCCTCCTCCTTCTCCTCTCTCCGTCTCCGACTCTCCCGGGAGTAGTGCGGGCTGTACTCCAGACCGAAGCGCGTCGTCGTCGTGTGCTCCGCCTTCGCCTGGCCGAACTCTTCACGGGCCTTGCGGACCTCTTCCACCTCGGCCGACGTGCACTCGACGAGCTCCACGTCTTCGCGGGGCACGAAGAAAGCCTGACCGATGGGCAGGCTGTGGCTGCCCGGCAGCCCTTCACCCGGCTGAAGGACGTAGCGGAACTCGGTCTGGTGCGCGTACCAGTCGGTCTCGACGCGCACCACCAGCATCGGTGCGATGGGCCGGTCCACCATGTTCAGGACCGGCACGTACACCGTGTCCCACCCCTCGGGTGTCTTGAAGCCCCACGCGCCGCGCAGCGTGATGGCGCCCGGGGGCGTTCCGAAGTCCTCCGGCACCACGAACGTCCGGGCCATCCGCAGTGCACCCTGCTCGCTGACGCCGGGGTCCTCCCGCGCGAACGCCACCTCTTCGCGCATCATCCCGATGCTCCCCATGGGCATCGTCCACGTCACCGAAAAGACGGGGCCCCAGTTCCCGCTGCGCTCTCTCATGAAGTACTTGAACTCGTAGCGGCCGTCGCCCCTGTGTTCGACGTAGTACGCCTCGTGCTCTTCCAGGGGTGGGTAGACCAGGTGGCCCAGCGCGCTGCCAGCCTCGAGCACCGGACAGTGACGGGCGTGTTGGGGCAACAGGGGCCGTTGGCTCTCCTGCCTGGGCTTCAAGCCGACACCGGGTCGGCTGAGGTTCGGGAAGATGCGGACTTGCATGGGTGGTGGGGTGAGGGGTGAGGTGGGGGACATGGTAGGGAGGCGGGCCGCGTGCGGCATCCCTCGCCTCCCGATCTTTGACGGCTTCTTTCAAGGTGGCTAGGGTGGCGTCCCGCTGACTCTTGCTGGATATCCTCATGCCGAAGCCCCTCGCCGAGTTGGCGAAGACGTCCGCCGCCGATCTCGTTGGAGTGATCTTCGACATCGATGACACCGTAACCCGCGATGGTCGCCTCGAGGCCGCGGCCTTCAGCGCGATGCACGAGTTGGCGGCCTCCGGTCTGCGCCTGATCGCGGTCACAGGTCGCCCGCTGGGTTGGAGCGACGTCGCCGCCCATCTGTGGCCCGTCGAGATGGGGGTTGGCGAGAACGGAGCGGGCTGGGCCTGGCGTGTCGGGGCGACGATGCACCACGGCTACTACCAGTCCGACGCGGAGCGAATGACCAGCCGAGGGCTGCTGGACGAGGTCCGGCAGGCGGTCGAGACCGAAATGCCCGAGAT
>JABDLS010000117.1 GCA_013002885.1 Gemmatimonadota bacterium
AAGGTCTCACGCGACTGCAGCAATCGCTTGTTAGGAAGTGCACCCGCCCACTCACCAGGCTGCCTGTAGGCGCTCCACGATTCGCTCGGCAGGACGACGTACTCTCACGAGGTTGTTGAGATTGTCCGTGGTGCCGATCACCCGGTTCGCGAGCACACCTTCGAATTCGGGGTTCGCTAGCAAGCGATCCCAATCCGTCCGTGAGCGAGGGGCGGGAATGCCCCCAGTTGGCCCGATAGTCAGCCGGTAGCCAATCCAACCCGCGCATCTCTCTCGCCACAAACTGCTGGATGACAAGGTGCCACTGCTCGATCTGGCCCTCACCGCGCCGGTAGTGCTCAACTTCACTCATGAAGAGTGCGAGGTCCTGCTTCAGCTGATCATCGTCGATGAGCGAGATGTCTCCAGTGCTCACCAGATTGTCGTACGTGGTGGTCAGCGGCTCGTAGGGAGGAAAGGAAAATGCCTCCCAGGTGAGTGAGACCAGTGAGTCCGCGGACGGGCGTTCGCGGACTCCAACGATCACCTCCAATAGCTCGGTCGCGGCACCCTTGATGTTCTCGATCCGATCGATGTTGCTCTGGAGTGAGTCGAGATTCGTAGTGAACTCGCCACGAAGGGCGACCAAATGTTGGCTGGTCCGCGCTTCGTCTTGTTCCGAACTCCACCAGGACTCGATCCCGAGGGCGATGATGACACCGACGATCACGACTACCAGCTCAACCAAGAGTAGTCGTGCTCTCCCGCTCCGGCCCTCTGTTGCCTTCATAAGACCCTAAGCCTCATCGCACTTCCTAACGTCTTGCAGTTCTGCAGCCGGGGCTGGCCACTAAGACGAACCCAGGACCGCCCGGCCACCCGTCTACAAGGCGCACCAGCACGACCAGGCGCAAGCCGGTGCCCAAGCCCGGCTGGTACGTGAGCACCACCCCTCGGCGCCTCCCCGGACTGCAGCAGCTGCGTGTTAGGTCGTGCCCGACGACGAACCCGGACCACCGCCCCTGGAAGCCGGCGACCCTCATGTCTGGGGTCCCCTCCCTCGTTCCGTGAGACAGACCCGGCGCCGCCTTCAGGTAGCCAGGGCTTCGCCCGCCCCTCACTGCGCGCCGCGCCGGACCCGGATTTGAGTCCTGGAAGGGATGGACATCAGGCCGCGCGGCGAAGCCCCAGCCGAGGTCGACGGCGGTGCTCAGCCCTCACCCACCCCCTCTTGAAACGAATCCCGGAAGGAGGGAGCCAGGGCACGACCTAACTCTAATTCTCTAGCGATTCTCGCTTCAGGATGGGAGTTAGGCCGCGTCGGTCGCAACTGTCCGAGGTTCCGTGCGGATGCGTGACGCGGCCTAACTCCATTGTCGAGACGGGTTTCAATCGGACATCGAGCCGGGCGAGGTCGGGGCCTCTTGTTCCAGCGCCGCCTTGAAGCTTGGCAGACGGTCGAGGGGGCTGATCACGTTCAGCCCTGGTCGGTTGATGATGTGGAGGTACCGGCTGGTGGTCTTCAGGTCCCGATGGCCCATGAGCCGCTGGAGCAGACGAATGTCACAGCCAGCCCGGAGCATCTCTGTGGCAAAGCAATGTCTCAGGACGTGACAACTGATGGGACGGTGGACCTTGGCCGCCCGGGCTGCGCCCTTGATGGCTCGCTGGACGGTGGTGACGTGGATTGGCGCCCTTCCCAGATGCCCGGTCTTTGGATCTCGAGTGAGCTTGGGCGATGGGAACAGAAACTGCCACCCGAACTCCCATCCGGCGCGGGGGTCTTTTCGGTGGAGCGCGGACGGGAGTCGCGCCCAGCCTCGACCTGCTTCGAGGTCCTCGAGGTGACCTTCCTCCACCCGCTGAATCTGGCGGCGGAGCGCGGGCATGGCAGACCTGGGAATGACGGTGGTGCGGTCCTTGGCGCCCTTGCCCGCTCGCACGATAAGCTCGCCGCTCCCAAGGCTGAGGTCCTTGATCCTGAGGCTGATCGTCTCAGATACGCGGGTGCCCGATCCGTACATGATCATCGCGGCTACCCGGTGAGGCTCCCGGAGTCGAGCCATGACGAGATCCACCTCATCCGCTGAGGCGTACTTGGGCAGTACCTTGCTGGCCTGCGCCCGCGAGACGCCCTTGCGCCCCCCGAAGTCGACGCCGAAGAGCTCCCTGTAAAGAAAGACGATCGCGGAAGCAGCTTGATTCTGCGATCCGGACCCGAGCCCCTGGCCCTGGGCCAGCTGCTCGATGAAGGTCTCTACGTCGGCCCGACCGAGCGTCGCCGGATGCAGGCCCCCGAAGTGCGCGATGTAGCGCCTGATCCACGCGAGGTACGTCGACTCGGTCCTGCGACTGAGATGCCGGGTCCGGATGCGCACGCGGACGCGATCGTAGAGCGCCTGGCGGTCCCACGTCCTCTCCGTCGTCCCCGGAGTAGGAGACCTGGGAGAGTCGGTCGCAGACCTCGTCTGGAAGCGACCGTCACCGCGGGATGCGGGAGACTCTCGGGGTGACTCATTCGGTTCCCTTCGAAGTCCTTCGAGCCCAGGGCCGGCTTCGACTCGCTTCTGCTTCATACGAAGAAGCTTTGCGAGTGTGGGACTCGACGAGAATGACCGGATGGGACGAAGCACGTGCATGATGCCTCCTGACACGGGTCGGTGACGCACCGCGGGAGAACCGATGGGCGACTCGCTCGAATTGCGGCGGAAGTTGTCTCGCGACCACCTTACGGCATGATGCCTCGACAACCGTTTGCCCCGCTCGGCCCCGCGCTCCTCGCGGTCACTCTCCTTGCCGCCTGCGACGCCACCTCGTCCCACCCCACCATCCCACCCGCCGACTGGCCCCACTACGCCCGGGACCTGGCCGCTACGAAGTACTCGCCCCTGGATCAGATCCACGCCGACAACGTCGGCTCGCTGGAAGTGGCGTGGACGTGGGAGTCGGCAGACTACCGACTGACGGGCGAGCACGAGGGCTCGTCGGTCAACTCGAACTTCCAGGCGACGCCCATCAAGATCGGCGATCGGCTCTATACGGCGACGAACCTGGGGCAAGCGGCGGCGCTGGATCCGGCGACGGGAGAAGAGTTGTGGCGCTACGACCCTTACGCCTCAGGGCTTCGCCCGGAACCGGGTGGCCGATCGAACCGCGGGGTGGCGTACTGGAGCGACGGTTCGGCGGAGCGGGTTCTGCTGGGCTCGGGCGAGTTTCTGGTGTCGCTGGACGCTGCGACGGGTCAGCCGGATCCGGCCTTCGGCGCAGGGG
>JABDLS010000119.1 GCA_013002885.1 Gemmatimonadota bacterium
GAGGTGCTCGCCCTCACGAAACAGATCCGGTGAGAGCGCCATCATCATCCCGATACGTGTGAGCGCCCGACGAAGACCGTCCGGCCAGGTCTCACATTCGCCGCCGTCCCAGCCTTCCGCACTCTCGAAGATTGCCTGAAGACCAGCCAGGTACGCCCAGTTGTGTGGGGACGTCTTGGCCGAGCCGCAGATCGCGCAGATGCGGTCCACGATGTCGGAATGCAGCGCCCCCCAGTGAAACGCCTGCTGGCCGCTCATCGAGAACCCGACCACCAGTTGGATTCGCGTTACGCCGAAGTGCTCGGTCACGAGCCGGTGCTGTGCGATCACGTTGTCGTAAGGTGTGACGAGCGGAAAGCGCGGACCCTCGTGGGGAGGAAGAGCGTTACTCGGTGAAGTGGACAGTCCGTTGCAGAACATGTCGGGCACGACGATGAAATACTTCGTCGGATCGAGGGCTGCCCCCTCTCGGATGAGCGGTCTGTGATCGGCGTGACGCCCACTCGCCCAGGTCGGGTAGACGATCACGTTGTCGCGATCAGAGTTCAGCTCTCCATGCGTCTCGTAGGCCAGCTTCGCGTCCGACAGGACGACTCCCGATTGCAGCGGGAAGTCACCCAAGCTGTACATACCTTCCATCACGCACACTCGCCTTTAGGACCCCACCACGCATCAATCCGGAAGGCGAGCAGGATCGAGCCTAGAACCCATCGCCTTCGATAGACGGTCGCCATCCCGCCTGCACCGAGTTCACGCTCGATCGGTAGCGGCCTTCCAGGGCTGCGCTGAGGCGGGTGACGGGTTCGCTCATCAAGACGACCCGACTTCAGCCCGTCGGGGTGTAGTGGCCGATGGCCATCTGCCATATCCCATCGCGTTCAATGAAGACGTTCGTGAACCGACCGGATGCGCCGATCTCGTTGCCGTCTGGGTCAGTGCCCTCGTTCGTGTCACCACCAATAACCAAGACCACTTCGTCGCTGAACCAGTGTGCCTCTACATCGTCGATGACCCATGTCGTGTACGTGTTGGGTTCGTCGACCCACGACGCAATCATCTCTTGCTTTCCGATCGTCGTGCCGTCTTCAATCGTGTAGACGAGATCGTCGGCGAGAATGCGCTCAAGATGGGATGCGTCCCGAGAGAATGTCGTCTGCAACCACTGCTCTTCCCACTCGAAGAGCATCTGCTCGATCTCGGAGCGCTCGGCAGTGGTTAGCGCTTGCTCTGGTGACGCGGTGCACGCTGCTAACAGACCAAGGAGCAACAGAACCGCTGGGGGAGATCGCCTACCCATGAAGACTCCTCCTTCGTGAGGGTCAGACAGACGTCAACATCTTATGCGCACCACAGCGCGGCAAGCGAACCGCAGAAAGAACCCATCCGTGGCGAAGGATGCTCGGCGCATGGGCGACTGAAGGGATGGCCATTGCACCCCTCCCGCCGAGCCTCCCTTGGAGAAGGAGCGGCAGCCCTGGCCTCCTCCAATGACTGAGCGTCTCGGCGATGGCGTAGCGAGCCTGATCTCCCTGGCGTCATTCGTCGTGCGCAAAGCGTGCGGACTCGACGCTCTATCGCGGCCACTTCAGACGGGCAGGATTGAGCTGCGGTGGCAACGCCGTCCTCGCTCCTCTCGCGGATGGAGCCAGAAGCCCTTCGAGAAGCGGGCTGGCCGCTCGAGTCGAACCTGGTTCGAATCCCAGGTCCTTCTTACTCGACTCCGCCACGACGCGGAGGGTCCAGCTGTTTCCTCTGACAAATGCGCCCGGCAGGATTCGAACCTGCGACCTCATGCTCCGGAGGCATGCGCTCTATCCAACTGAGCTACGGGCGCTTGGGGACGCGTAAGTTCGCCAAACGACGGGTTCGGTCAAGGAAGTCCGATCAGCCGACGGTGGCCCAACACTCGACCTCCACGGCGGCGTTCAGGGCCAGGCGATCGGCACCGAAGGCGCTGCGTGCGGGCTTCGGTCCGGGGAAGAACTCGACGTAGACCTCGTTGAATGCTCCCCACTCATCGATGTCGTCGATCATGACGGTGCATTTGACCACCCGGTCCAGGGAGGAGCCGTACCGCTCGAGGACACCCTGGATGTTCTCCATGGTCTGACGCGCTTCGGCCTGGATGCCACCCTCGACCACGGTCATCTCACCGGGGCGGTTTCCGACCTGGCCGGCGAGGTAGAGCATGTGGCCCACGCGGACGGCCTCGCTGAAGGGAAGGTCCATCGCTGCCTGCTCGGCGGAACGAAGGAACTCGACCTCCGGAGCCGCATCCATGTCCTGACCCTCCTGTGCGGCGTCGGCATCGGCCATCTCGCAGCCGGCTGTGAGTGCGACGACGAGCGGGAGGAAGAAGGCGGCGAGGCGGGGGGCTGAGGCGCGCATGGCAGGCTCGGGTTCGGTCGATGGTGTCGGTACGGCGGACACGATAACAAATGAGGGCGTCCGCCGCTGCATGCGACGAACGCCCCCGGTGGAGCGTGCGAATAAGCCGAGTTCTGTCCCCTTTCGGGGGAGGATCATTCATCTGGGGCCGTCGTCTCCGACGACCTCGGTGCGGCCTACCCGAGACTCGGACGGGGCGGGCAGCCCCTCGTCTCCTATGTGGCCTTGCTCCGGATGGGGTTTACCATGCGACCCCTGTTGCCAGGAAGCCCGGTGCGCTCTTACCGCACCCTTTCACCCTTGCCTGTGCCGCAAGCGGCCATCGGCGGTCTGCTCTCTGTGGCACTTTCCATCGCCTCACGACGCCCGGGCGTTACCCGGCACCCTGCCCTACGGAGCTCGGACTTTCCTCCGCCGGCCGAA
>JABDLS010000132.1 GCA_013002885.1 Gemmatimonadota bacterium
TCTCCATGGACGACGGGACGACGTGGGAGAAGTTCCAATACGACCTGCCCCGGACGCCCATCACCGACATGAAGATCCACCAGGGTGACCTGGTCCTCTCCACCATGGGCCGGGGCTTCTGGATCATGGACAACTTGTCGCCGCTGCGTCAGGCCGCAGCAGCCATGGCGGAAGACGTCTACTTCTTCGAGCCTGTGGACGCCTATCGGCTCCGGGGTGGCGGATTCGGAGGCTTCGGCCAGGCCGGCCCCGACGAGCCTCAGTACTCGCCGGTGGGAGCGATGCTCGACTACATGCTCCCCGCCGGTGTCCGCTCCGTCGAGCTGAGCATTCACGACGGGTCCGGCGAGATGATCCGTCTGTACGAGAGTGAGGGTCCGGGCGTGAGCACGGAGCGGGCCCAGGAGATGCGGGCGCCCTTCTTCCAGACCCGCGGTGCACCCTCGCCGGGAACGAAGGCCGGTCTCAACCGTTTCGTATGGGACCTCACGGTGCCGGGCCCCGGCGGCGCGGCCCGTGGCGGCCCCATGGTCGTACCGGGGCAGTACACGGCGAGCCTTACGGTCGACGGTGAGACCCACGAGCGGTCGTTCAACGTCCTTATGGATCCGAGGGTGGCCGCCGACGGGGTCACCGTTGCCGACCTCCAGGAGCAGTTCGACCTGGCCCTCGAGATCCAGGCTGCCATCGAGGACGCCGACCAGACCATCGAGCGCCTACGGGGCGTCCAGGAGCGCGTGTCGGAAGGGACCGACGTCGAGCGTCAGCTCAAGGAGATCGAGCGTGCTCTCCTCACCGACGACTCCATCTCCAGCTACCCGCAGCCCATGCTGCGCGACCAGTTCAACTACCTCTACCGCAACAGCATCAGCGCCGATCAGGAGCCTGCGGTGGACATGTACGATCGACTCGAGGCGTTGGTCACCGAGCTAGAGGAGCACAAGAGCCAGCTGGAGCGGTTGAGCCGGATGGTGACGGACGGCTGAGCCGGGTAGAGCGGGGCGCAGCTCGCGCGGCGTTTCTGGTGTGTAGGCCCGGTCGGCTCCCGGGTCAGTGGTGAAGATTCTCGGCCAGCACGACGAGAAGACGCTCCAACAGCTCCTTGCCGTCGCCGAGCGCGCTGAGCACGTCGCGCTCATGGCGGACGGACACATGGGCTACGTGATGCCCATCGGCGGCGTCGCCGCCTACCGCGATCGGGTCAGTCCCATCGGGGTCGGTGTGGATATCGCGTGCGGGAATGCGGCCATCCGCACCGACCTGCCCGTCGAGGCGATCCGACCTCACCTCGAGGAGTTGGCGGACGGGATAGCGTCTACAATCAGCTTCGGTATGGGCCGACCGACCAATACCGAAAGGGACGCTCCCACGGACCACCCGCTCTTCGATTCAGCCGCGTGGGACGCGATCCCGGCGGAGGTCCGGGAAGACCTCCGCGGACGGGCGCGCTCCCAGCTCGGTACCGTCGGCGGTGGAAACCATTACGTGGACGTGTTCTCGGATGAATCCGATGCCGTATGGGTTGGCGTTCACTTTGGAAGTCGTGGATTCGGCTTCATTGCCGCCCACGGCTTCGTTGCTCTGGCCCAGGGCGCCGAGTGGCGTAGCCTGACGCCCCAGCGAGCGGCCAACATGAACGCCGAGGTTCTCCTCGACCTCGATACGCCCCTGGGTGACGCCTACTGGACGACGATGAGCCTGGCGGGAGAGTATGCCTATGCAGGGCGCGAGTGGGTGGCGCGTAAGGTCGTCGAGCTCCTCGGAGGCTCCGAACTCGAGCTCGTGCACAACCACCACAACTTTGCCTGGAAGGAGCGGCACCACGGCGAGGAACTCGTGGTCGTCCGCAAGGGCGCTACGCCCGCGCACGAGGGTCAATACGGGTTCGTAGGGGGGAGCATGGGTGACAAGTCGGTCATCCTCCGCGGCCGTCCTACGGACCCGGCGATGCTCGAATCCACGGTCCATGGCGCGGGGCGGGTCATGGGGCGCATGCAAGCCAAGGGGAAATGGAGGAAGGGACGGCTCGTCCGCCACGGCCGGGTGACCCACGAGATGATGCGGGAGGCGACACGTGGCGTGGTCCTGCGCGGCGGAGACCTCGACGAAGCGCCTCAGGTCTACCGCAGACTGGACGACGTCCTCGCCGCGCAGGGCGACTCCATTGAAGTGGTCCACGAGCTGACGCCCCTCATCGTGTGCATGGCGCCGTCACGGACCCGGGATCCGTAGCGGGACTGAAATTCAAGGGTCCTCGGACTCACTTCGAAGGAAGGAAACGATGAACGTTCTGCTCTTCGGGGCCACCGGAATGATCGGCTCCGGCGCCCTCATCGAGTGCCTCGAACATCCTGACGTCCGGAAGGTCATCACCGTCGGTCGCCGTCCCTCGGGGTCCACTCACGCCAAACTGGACGATGTCGTCCACGACGACTTCCTCGACTATTCGTCGGTGGTGCAGCGCTTCGAGGACTACGACGCCTGCTTGTTCTGCCTGGGCGTTTCCGCCGCGGGAATGTCGGAGGAGCAGTATCGACTCATCACCCGCGACTTCACGCTTGCCGCCGCGGATGCACTCTGGTCGGTCCGACCCGACGCGTCATTCTGCTACATCTCGGCCGCCGGCGCCGACCCGGAGCAGAAGAGCCGGATGATGTGGGCGCGGGTTCGCGGGGGCCTGGAACAGGAGCTTCTGGAGCGAGGGGACGCTCCTACCTGGATCTTCCGGCCGGGATACATCCAGCCGGCGAAGGGCGTCACCTCGCGGACGACGCTCTACAACCTGGCCTACGCCGTCGCAGGCCCCCTCTTTCCCCTACTCGATCGCGTCGCGGCCGACCATGTGACGACCACGGAGCGGCTGGGGCTCGCGCTGATTCGGGCAGCGAGAGACGGTGCCCACTCGACGCACCTCGACAACAAGGACATCAATGCGTTGGCCGAAGCGGAGGACATCCGGAAGGGCCTGACCTGAGGAACTCCCACGAGTTGCATCGTTCCGCGGAATCGGCCACTTCCGCGGGACTACTCCTCGCGCAGCGCCTCCGTCGGTGCGATGCGGGTCGCTCGCCTCGCCGGCAAGAGACTCGCTGCGAAGCCCACCGCCATGAGCAGGAGAGGCACCGTCACGAAGGTCGCCGGGTCGGTGGGCTCCACCTGATAGAGCATCGCTTCCACGAGTCGCGTGGCGAACCACGCGAGGGCGAGACCGACGGCGACACCCACGGCCACCGGACGAATCCCCTCTCCGAGAACGAGCCGTGTGATTTCTCGACGCTCGGCGCCGAGTGCTACGCGAACCCCGATCTCCCGCGTTCTGCCTGCGACCGAATAGGAGATGACCCCGTAGATGCCTACTGCGGCGAGGACAAGGGCGATGACGCCGAACGCCCCCAGCAGGTTGGTGGTGACCCGTGGGCCGGCGTACGATGCGGCCATGACGTCGGTCATGGTGGACACGGCGTACAAGGGCAGGTCGGCATCGAAGTCGGCGATTCGACTCCGCACGGAGGGGACGACGGACTCGGGCTCCACCGTCGTCCGGAGGGCGATCTGCATGGTGCTGGGGAGGAAGTACGTGGAGATTCCGCCCTGGGCGTGGGGAACGTATACGTGGGGGTACGGCTCCCGGTCCAGGCTCCCGGTCACCGGGTCCGGCACGAGCCCGACGACCGTCATCCAGGGAACGGAGTCCTCGGCCATCTCGTAGCCCATCCGTCTTCCGATGACGCTCTCTCCCGGCCAGTACCGGCGGGCCATGCTCTCGCTGACGATGACCACCAACGGGCCGTCCTCCCGATCCTCGCTGCCGAACGTCCGCCCCTCGAGGATGGGGATCCCGAGTGTGGCGAAGTAGTCTCCGGAGATATGGCTGATGCCAGCGTTCCAGGCGACCTCTCCCTCCTGCCTCGGCGGGCGGTCGTCGAGCTGGAAATCCCACTGCCCCGTTCCTGTGAAGGGGAGATTCGTGGTGGCGGCGACGCTTTCAACTCCAGGTAGGGACCCGAGGGCGTCGAGGACCTCCTCGTAACCGCCGACCAGGTCCTCCCGTTCCGGGTACGTCGCCGACGGGAGCGACAGTGCGAAGGTGAGCACGTCCGACGGATCCATGCGCGGGTCGGTCCCCACGAGGGCGCCGAAGCTGCGGACGACCAGGGCCGCGAGAACGACCACCACGAGACTGACGGCGACTTCGCTACCGACGAGGAGGCGACGGAGGGACGTTCGTCGTCGGCCTCCGGAGGATCGGGACTCCGCCGACGCCAGGGTTCCGGAGGCGCGTTTCCCGGCGATGTAGGCGGGGACGATGCCGAAGAGCAGGGTGGTGACCCCGGTGACTCCAACGACGAATCCCATCACCGTCCCGTCCAGTCTCACCTCGTCCAGGCGAGGGAGTGCCGTTGGGTCGATGCGGATGAGCGCTTCGAGACCTGCCCAGGCGAGTCCCGTTCCGAGCACCGCGGACAGAGCCGCGAGCACCATGCTCTCCGTGGCGAGCTGCCGGGTGATCCGGCTGCGACCGGCCCCAAGGGTGCGCCGGACCGCGACTTCCGTGCGGCGACGCTCGGCTCGGGTCAGGAGCAGATTGGCCACATTGGCGCAGGCGACGAGAAGTACGAGGGCCACGGCGGCCACCAGAAGGCGGAGCCGCTCAGGTGCTCCGGCGACGATCTCGTCGTAGAGGCCCTGGGACCAGGCATAGTGCCCGACGTTGTGCTCGTACTCGGCCGCCCAACGGTCACGAAAGACCGCGAGCTCGGCATCCAGATCGTCCTGGCTCATTCCGGGAGCCAACCGCCCGACGGCCGCGATCCCGTGTCCTCCCCGCCCGCCCTGACTCTCGCGCGTGATCCGTAGGGGTTGCCAGGCGCGGGCGTCACTGGGCAGGTCGAAGCCAACGGGCATGATGCCGATGACCTCGGTGGACGTGCCGTTCATGAGCACCACTTGTCCGATGGTCTCGGGATCGCCTCCGAACCGATTCATCCACAGACCGTGGGATAGGACGACGACCTCCGGTCCGTCCGCGATGTCCTCGCTGGCGTCGAACCAGCGGCCCTGGGCGGGGGGGACGCCCATGGTTTCGGAGTACGTGGCAGAGGCGAATCCCACATTGACACGCTCTGGGGCGGCGCCGTCACCCGTGAAGGTGAGGGTCCCGGTGGTGAACAGCGCCATGGCCTCCAGCGTCCGTGTTTCATCCGCTATGTCGAGGGCCTCCGGACCCGAGAGGGCAAACTTCTCGATGTCGAACCCCGAGATGGGGAGATATCGGGTCCAGATCATCGACAGACGATCCGGCTCGGTCACCGGGAGTGGCTGCAGGAGGACCGCGTCTACGACGCTGAAGACGGCGGTGTTCGCACCGATGGCGATCCCGAGGGTCAGAATGACCACGGCGGCGAAGGTGGGCGCTCGACGGATCTGGCGAACCCCGTATCGCAGGTCCTGTCTCAACTCGTCCCACCAGAGCCGACGGTTCGCGTCACCGTCCCGTCGTCGTCCCTCAGCTCGGGTGTCGGCCTTCCAACGCTCGACGTTGCCGACCCGCCGTCCGGCCTCGGCCCGCGCCTCATCCTCGTCCCATCCGTTGTCGACGAGATCTCGCACCATCATCTCGACGTGGTGGTCGAACTCCTCTTCCACTTCCCGGTCCACCGACGGTTTCACCACCCGATCGTCCATTCCCCGCCTCCCCTTGGCTAGCTGCCTGGTGCCAGAATCGACCTCACGGCATCACTGAAGCGGAGCCACTCCGCGGTGCTTTCGTCCAGGGCCTGACGGCCCCGGTCGGTCAGCGCGTAGAACTTGGCTCGACGGTCGAGTTCGGAGACGCCCCATCGCGACTGCAGGAGGTCCTTCTTCTCAAGGCGATAAAGGGCGGGGTAGAGCGATCCCTCCTCGACGAGGATCGCCTCGTCGGTCTCCTGTTCGATCCAGCGTGCGATGGCGTAGCCGTGACGCTCCCCATGCGACAGGGTCTTGAGTACGAGCGTATCGAGCGTGCCATGAAGGAGCTTCTTCTCGGACCGACCCACGCATCCCTCCGTGCCTAGATGGTCTAGGTGCCTAGATGTTCTAGGCAAGGGTCGCATGCGGTACCTAGACTGTCAAGGTATACGGCCGGGGACGTCCGGCTGGGACGGCTGCTTGCCCTACTCCTGGCGCAGGGCCGACGCCGGCGGAATCCGTGACGCGCGTCGGGCCGGCATGAGCGTTGCCGTGCCCGCCACGACCGCCAGGAGCAGCGTCACCGACACCACCGTCATCGGGTCGTACGGCGAGACCCCGAACAGCAGGCTCCTGAGCACCCGAGCCCCTGCCAGAGAGGCGACCAGGCCGACCCCGATGCCGACGATGGCGGGTCGAGCGCCCTGTCGGAGAACCATTCGCATGATGTCCTCCGAGCTGGCACCCAGGGCGATACGGATCCCGAGTTCCCGGGTCTGTCTAGCCACCAGATAGGCGACCACGCTGTAGAGGCCCACCGCCGCCAGCACGATGGCCAGAACCGAAAAGACACCAAGAAGGGTCAGATAGAACCGCGTGGGCGCCAGCACCTCCCGAACACGATCCTCGAGGCGGTGGACGTCGGTCACGGCGAGGTTGCCGTCGAGGCTGGCCAGGACGTCCCGAACGGCAGGCATCGCGGTCTCGACGCCCTGACCAAGGTGGAGCACCGCGTACTGGGAGTTGGCGGCGAACTGGGCGTTGGGAATGTAGATGGCCGGCTCGGGGTCCTCCATTGGGCTGAGGCGTCGGACGTTCCCCACGACACCCACAATGGTCCGTGGGGGATCACTCGCGAAGCCCCACGACACGTCACTCTCGAGCTCGGTACCCATGGGTTCGCCCGTTGGGAAGTGTCGATCGACGAAAGCCTGGTTCACCACTGCTACGGGCCGGTCACCTCGACGGTCCGAGTACTCGAACCACCGCCCCTGGAGGAGCGTCAAACCCGCCGCTTCCAGATAACCGGGAGTGACGAGTCGAATGGGAGCCGACGACTTGTCTGCCGCATCTGGCTCCGGGCGATCGCGAAGCGAGAAGGAGGCGCTGATGTTGCCCGACGAAAGGGGGATTCCGAAACCGAGGCCGGCGGCCTGCACCTCGGGGAGCGCGTTGAGGGCCACCTCGAGCTCTTCGTAGAACCGAGCGACACCCAGCGAGTCGTAGCGGCTGTCGGGTGCTGACAACCGGAAGCGCTGCACGCCGTCGGAGCGGTAGCCGAGGTCTACGGCCCGGGCCTCCGAGAGGGTGCGCAGCATGAGTCCGGCGCCGAGGAGGAGGAAGAGCGACAGCGCCACCTCACCGACGAGGAGGAAGGAGCGGAATCGACCGGCGCCGCGGGACCCGCTCGTGCGCTGACCACTGCCGAGACCATCGGCCAGGGAGACCGACGAGAGCTCTCTCGCCGGGAGCAGCCCGAAGAGGACGGTCACGACAAAGACGGTGAGAACCGTGAAGACAACCACCGTGGCGTCGATGCCGATCTCATCGACCCGCGGAAGGGCTTCCGGCGCCATGGAAAGGAGGATCTCGGTGCCCCAGAAAGCGAGGGCCAACCCGGCGCCACCGGCGGCGACCGACAGGAGCAGGCTCTCGGTGAGGAGTTGGCGGGCGATGCGTGTCCGACTCGCTCCGAGTGTCGACCGGAGGGCGACCTCGCCGCGCCGCGCGCCCGCTCGTACCAGCATGAGATTCGCCACGTTGGAGCAGGCGATCAGGAGGACCATGACCACCGCCCCCAAGAGGACCCAGAGACCGATGCGTACCTCGGCGACCTCGGAGTCGATGAGGCGCGTCAATTCAAAGGTCTCGTACTGGTGTGCGTCCGGGTCCGTCTCCGCCAACCCTTCTCCCGTGCGGACGAAGCCCGCCTCGGCGAACTCCAGGGATGTGCCTGGCTGCAAGCGCCCGATGGTCCGGAGGATCCGGCACCCGTGGCCACAGTCGTCCGGGCTGTGACGGCGGGGAAGCCATACTTCGGCCTGGCTCGGGAATCCGAATCCTTCCGGGGCGACACCGATGATTGCCCACGGCTCTCCGCCAAGGGTGATGGACCGCCCCAACACCTCGGCGTCCCGGCCCAGTCGTTCGGTCCAGAAGCGGTAGGACACGACCGCGACGCGCGGGCCGTCGGGAATGTCGTCATCCCTCCGCAGGTCGCGCCCCATGACAGGCGCCACACCCAGGACTTCCATCAGCCCGTCCGTGACCCGCGCCCCGGAGATGACCTCCGGCTGTCCGAGGCCGGTGAGCGTCGGATTGGAGCCGGAGTAGGCCGCCAGGAGGATCCCGTCTACTTCTTCCTGAAATCTTCGAACGTCCGGATGGTCGACGGTTTGGTTTCGAGTGCCCCGAAGGGTGGACACCGGGACCACCTCGAAGAGGTCGTTCGAATCAGGGTACGGCAATGGCTGGAGGAGTACTCCGTTCACCACCGTGAAGATGGAGACAGTCGCCCCGATCCCCAGCGCCAACGTGATGATGGCCGCTACCGTGAAGCCAGGGCTCCTCAGCAAGGTCCGCATACCGAACTTCATGTCGTTCATCCACCCGTCCATCGTCGTCATCTCCCGTACGAAGAGTCCGGCCGCGACGCGGCCTCGGTCCGTCCATTCCAGGGCGGCCTGCCAAGTCACGTCGACGTATGCCCCCATCGCCGTCCGCGCCGCCTTTCCTTCGCCGTTCGCGTCCCTGAGCCGGTCGGCGAACAGCCGCATCATGTCCCGCCCGTACTCGGCCCGGAGGTCTCCGGGAAGCAGGCGGAGGGTCCAGCCGTATAGACGCGTGAGCGTCGAATCCATCGTGTCAGGCCCGCGGCGACAGAAGGTCCGCCGCCTGGTCGACGAGGCTCTTGAGTCGCATCGCCTCGGCCCGTGCCACGGCTTCTCCGAGGGGTGTCACCGTGAAGTAGCGCCGCCGCTGATCGTCGAGAGCCGGGTCCGGCCGCTCGTCGGTCTCCTCGATGAGCCGTTGCTCATGGAGGGTTCGGATACGTCGGTAGAGGTTCGCCGGCATGATCTTCCGTGCGACCCCCGGGTCGGCCTCGAGGGCCTTCACGAGGGCGTATCCGTGCTGCTCCTCCTCACGGAGGGCCACCAGGATGCGGAAGCTGTGGGGATGTAGGGGCAGGAACGATTCGACGTCCAAGGCACTCACGGGGCCTCTCTCACTCGGTCGGGCACTAGTGTCATCGCGACACTACTTGGCTCCAGATTAGTGTCGCGGTGACACTAGTGCAAGGGGATGCCGAGACCCTTCGCTTGCACCGCGCGTCGCTGGGCCTCCTCGATCGCTGCCTGGCACCGCGTCACGTTCCAGACGCCGTAGGCGGCCGAGCCGGCCCAAAGCGAGCTGAGAGCGATGTCCCCGGCACCGACCCCGCCATTCTTCTCGGCGGCGGTGGCGGCAAGGGCGTATCCGACCCATGCCAGGTCGAGGACCGGTGCGGCATACGATGTCGTGCAGCCGAAGGCGGCGCCCCTCTCGCCTTCCGGCGGCGGGCCGCCGGTGAAGGCCAGAGAGCACCCCCCGAGTGAACCAGCGAGAAGGACGATCAAGCAAAGGCGGGAACGCATGGGGCCTCCAGGGCGGGGGTCGTATCTCACCCCCAACCTCGGCTCCAAAACCGGTCCGCTCTATACGTACTTCGCCGTAGTCACGCCGCGGCCGAAGGGTCTAAGACGCCAGAAGCGCCGCGACCGCGTCCTCACCCAACAATCGATCCAGCGTTTCCACGAGGCGCTCGGCGTCCTGCTGTGAGAACGTCATCGGCGGCTTGATCTTGAGGACGTTGTGATCGGGTCCGTCGGCGCTGAGGAGAACGCCGAGCTCCTTGGCGCGATTCACCACGTAGCTGGTGATCTCCGCGGAGGGCGTCTTGTCCGACCGGTTCGCGACGAGCTCGATTCCGAGGAAGAGTCCCCGACCTCGGACGTCGCCGATGCACCCGTGGTGCATGGCCAACGTCGCAAGCCCCGCTTTCAGTGTGCCCCCCACGACGGCGGCGTGCTCCTTGAGTTGGTCGTCCTTCACTACATCGAGGACCGCCAGACCGATGGCCGCTGAGACCGGGTTGCCCCCGAAGGTGCTGAAGAACTCCATCCCGTTGGCGAACGACTCGGCGATTTCTGGAGTGGTCACCACGGCCCCTATGGGGTGACCGTTCCCCATGGGTTTGCCCAGCGTCACGATGTCGGGGGTCGCCTCGGCCGACTCGAAGCCCCACATGTGGCTCCCCACCCGTCCGAAGCCGATCTGGACCTCGTCTGCGACGCACACGGCGCCGGCTGATCGAGCGTTGCGGTAGGCTGCCTTGAGATAACCGGCTGGCGGCTCGATCTGACCGGCGCAGGAGAGGATGGCCTCAGCGATGAACGCCGCCGGGGGATGGCCGTCGGTGCCCAGGCTGGCGAAGGCGTCCCGGACGTGGCCTGCGTACCGCTCCGCCCGCCCCGACTCGCTGCGCCCGTACAGGCCCCGGTAGTCGTCGGGTAGGGGCACCGTCCGCACCCATCGAGGCGCTCCGATGCCTCCTGCGCGGGCATGCTTGTAGTGGCTGACGTCGACGAGGGCCTGGGTGTGGCCGTGGTAGCCCGACTCGATGGCTACGACCCCGGTACCGCCGGTGTGCGCACGGGCCAGCCGTAGGGCGAGCTCGTTGGCCTCGGACCCGGAGTTGACGAAGTAGCAGACGGAGAGCGGATCGGGCAGCAGCGCGCCGAGGCGTTCGGCGAACTCGATGACCGTCTCGTGCAGATAGCGCGTGTTGGTGTTGAGCACGCCCATCTGTCGGCGGCCGGCCTCCACCACCTCCTGCCGCTCGTGACCCACGTGAGCCACGTTGTTGACGCAGTCGAGATAGCCGCGGCCGAACGGGTCGTAGAGGAAGCTGCCCACGCCACGCACGATGTGGAGGGGCTCGTCATAGGAGAGGCTGAGGTTGGACCCGAAGCGCTCTTCACGTCGATGGGCGAGCTCTTCGGGTTCGGCGTAGGTCGTATCGCCCTGCAGGCGGAGGAGCAGGTTCGGATCGGGTGAGAAGGACGCCCACACGCTCCGCTCCCGCGGGAGCGCCACCCCGGGGAACTCCCCCTCCCGGCCGAGCAGGTCGGTGATGATCTGGAAGTGGAGGTGCGGCGGCCAATCTCCGTTTTCAGGATACGGGCCGACGCGCGCGATGACGTCGCCTGCCGCGACCTCCGCCCCGTCCTCGAGATCCTCGACCGATGCCCGCTCCAGGTGACCGTAGAGCGTCCAGAACGGTCCCTCAGGTCCGTCGTGCTCGAGGATCACCGTCGGACCGTAGTCGAGGCCCTGCCCATTGTCCTGGACCGACTTCACCCTCCCCTTCAAGGGAGCGCGGACCTCCGCGCCGGCCTCGTCGAAGAGATCGATGCCCAGGTGGATGGTCCGGCGCTCCCTCGGGTCTCCGGCGCGTCCGGCGAAGGTATCGGTGAGGTAGAAGGCTCTCGGCTCCAGGTACCGGCCGATGCCCAGGCGCGCGCCCCGGTCCTCCATCTCACGGAAGACACGTCGGGTGAAGGCCTCGGTGTTCTCGGTATCGCGACCGTCGAGAAGCGGGCTCCCGACGCTCAGGTCGAGAACCCATGTGCCGTCGTCGCCTTCGGCGACGTCCATCACCGGTTCGACCTTCTGCTCCCCGAGCCACTTGACCAGTCGTCTCGAGCGCTTGCTGGCGGGTTGGCCGCAGGCGTCTCGGATCACTCCCTCCGCCAACGTGACCGGAATTGCGTCCAGGGTGCGGATCATGTCCCAAGCCGGTCGCTCCGTGACCGTGGCGTATTCGTCCACCTGTTCCATCTGGTGGCGCTTCCAGGCCGAGATGCTGACGCTGGCTCCCAACCGTGCACGAGCCAGGGCGTACACCACGTCGATCTCATCCACGCTCAACGGTGTGCGTTCGTGGAATCCCCGAACCACCGCCGCCGCGGCCAGGAGCGGGTCGTCCGTTCCGAGGATGGCGTACGCGATGGCGATCCCGAGATCGAAGACCCTAGGCGCCGAGTGGGCGTCCCCGAGATCGATGATTCCGGTGATCCGCCTCGGACCCTCGTGGGGTGCGGAAACCAGGACGTTGTAGTCGTTGACGTCGCCGTGGATGACCTGGGATCCGAGCCCGAGGAAGTCGGGCTCGCGACGGGTCCACTCCTGGTGGATGGCCTGAATGAGGCGAAGCTCTTCGCCATGGAAGAGGTCGAAGCAGCGCTCCATGACGAGACCCGAACGACCCAGTGCCCAGTCCAGGTCCATGCGTGCCGGTGGATGGTCCGGGTAGGCGCCGAGAGCGCTGTCGAGCTGGGCCAGGCGGACACCGAGGTCGTACAGGAGGTCGAGCGAGCGGGGACGTGTGTCGGCCAGAAGGCCGCCCTCGAGGTACTCCACGATCCGGAAGCGGTGTACCTGCCCGCGCCCGTCGGTGTGCTTCACGATGCGTCGGCCGTCGGTGGAACGGAGAACGTTGGGGGCGAAGCCATCGGTGGTTCGGTGGAGATGCTCAACCAAATCCGCCTCGATCTCGAGGATCTCATCGGACTCGTCGGGGGTGCTGACCTTCACGACCCACCGGTCCCCCTCGACGCCCACGAAGAGGAAGTTGCGGTCCCGGTCGCCGGGCAGAGGACTGAGCTCACCGTCCATCCCGTAGTGCTCCCTCACGCCCTCGAGGACGTCGGGAAGCTCGATGTCTGGCCGGTTCTGAATCTTGATCATGGATGCGCGTCTGAGGCGATCGCTGCCGGCGTCGGAGCTCACGGCTCCCGCCGGGCCTGTAAGATTACGGGATTTCTCCCGAGCGGGAGGGCCCAGCCTGCTGTGAGGAGCCGGCCCCTTCTCAGCCCCAGGCCCGAACCCCGGTCCTCAGTCGGCCTGCAGCGCCTCCCGGGGATCGACGCGGGTCGCCCGTCGGGCGGGCAGGACTCCTGCCACAACCGCCGTCAGTAGCAGTGTGGCCGCCACCCAGGCGTACGTCAGGGGATCCCGTCCCGAGATCTGAAAGAGAAGGGGCTCCACATAGCCGGCGAGGGCGGCGGCGACGACGAGCCCGATTCCGATACCCGCGCCGGCGAGGAAGATGGCCTGGCGGAGAATCAAGCCCACGATGCGGTTCCGATCCGCTCCGAGGGCCGACCGCACCCCGATCTCGTGCCGTCGCAGAGCCACGTCGAACGCGAGGGTGCTG
Organism: Gemmatimonadota bacterium; assembly: GCA_013002885.1. Classification (GTDB taxonomy): domain Bacteria; phylum Gemmatimonadota; class Gemmatimonadetes; order Longimicrobiales; family Gaopeijiaceae; genus UBA2589. Next base: position 13,208 of record JABDLS010000132.1, read on the forward strand.
TAGAGTCCCCACGCCGCGACGACCAGAGCCAGAAATCCGAACACGGTGAACATCGACGCGCCCAGCCGCCACGAGCGCAGTTGGGGTTCGACGTACGCGGTGAGTGGGTCCGCGCCGACGAAGCGAATCTGGCTCGAGACAGACCGCGCTTCCGTCCGGAGTCGACCCGGTCCTGGCCCCGCGTCGTCTGAACGGAGTCGTACCATGAGGGCCTGCGGGGGACCCTGGAACGCGGGATGACCTTCGTTCACGTAGTACAGGAAGTGATCGTCCTCGAGGAGGGCCTGACGGCGGTGGTTCTCGACGACCCCGACGACCTGCGTGCACGTGGCGTCCTCCTGATCTTCGAAGACGAGGCACTGCCCGACGGCGCTCTCATCGGGCCAGATGGCTCGTGCCATGCTTTCGCTCAGCACCGTCACCGGTGGCGCTCCTGCGGCCTGGTCTGTTTGCTCGATTCCGCGACCCTCGAGAATGCTCAGGCCCATGGTCTCGAAGTACCCGGCGCCCACCTTGTTGACGTACGGGCCGCCGCTGTGGTGCTTCGGGATGGAGTCTCGCCCCGGCACCCTGGGTTGGCCGAGACTGATGCTCGACCGGAAGGGTACGGTGTAGGTGAGCGCCGCCGACGCCACGCTGGGAAGCCGGTTGATGGCCGTCTCGACCTCGTCGTAGATCCGGGCGCGTACGTCGGCGGGAAGGGTCTCGTTCCACTCCAGAGTGGTCACCACCAGCCCGTCGGGGTCGAATCCGAGGTCCAGGGCCCGGGCTCGGTCCAGACTCTGGACGAAGAGGCCGGCGCCCACGAGAAGCACCACGGAGAGGGCAGCTTGACCGAGGAGGAGCGGGGCCCTCAGGCGGGAGCGGCCGTCAGCTCCCGAGCGAGCTCCTCCGCGGAGAACCTCCCCCGGCTCTCCTCGCGCCGACTGGTGGGCCGGAATGAGGCCGGTGACGAGGCCTGTAACCAGCGTGGCCGCCAGGGTGAACACGAGGAGTCGGCCTCCGAGTCCGGTGTCGTTGAACGAGATGCCGGGCAGAAGCGCTTGATGAACCGCGTCGCCGAGGGATCTGCCCACGACAACTGCGGCAGCGGCGCCCAACGCAGCGAGTACCAGGCTCTCCAGCACCGAGTCCCGAACCAACTGCCAGCGACCGACACCGAGTGCAAGGCGCACTGCCGTCTCCCGGCGACGCCGCATCGACCGGGCCAGCAGCAGGTTGGCCACGTTGAAGCAGGCAATGATCAGAACGACGATGGACACTCCGGCGAGCCATCGGGCGACGCTGGACTCACTGCTCGCCGCGGGCCCGCGAGCAGCGATGACGGAGGAAACCAGCACCTCGGCGCCCTCGTCATAGCGGTCCTCGGAGATCATCGCAGCCCGCCCGCCACGATGGGCAGCCGTGGCTTCTGCGGCAGCGGCTTCGATGGCGGCGCCCGGAGCCAGCCGGGCCACCACCTTGATCCAGTACCATCCGCGGTGCTCCCTCCACTGGGTCTCGCCGTCGTTCTCGATGGCCTTCGAGACGTTGGCCGGAACCCAGGCGTCGACGGGACTCAGCTGTGGGCCGGTAAAGCCTGGCGGGGCGATCCCGATGACGGTGTACGAGCCCTGATCGATCTCGAGGCGGGTTCCCAGCGCCGACGGGTCCGACCCCAATTCTCTTTCCCAGAACTCGTGCGCCAGCACCACCGTGGGAGCCGCGCTCACGGCGTCTTCATCGTCGGTGAAGAAGCGCCCCATGAATGGCTCGACGCCCAGCAGGGGGAAGAGGGACGCCGTTGCCTCCACCGCGCTGATCTGACGGGCGTCAGAGCCTCGACCCAACGTCTTCTCGATGGGTTCGGTGTAGCCGGCCACGGCGCGGAAAGCGTCTACGGCCTGTAGGTCGACGAGGTCCGGGTAGGTGATGGTGCTGCCGGTGAATACGTCACCGTTGAATCCGATGCGGCGGACGTGCAGGAGCTTCACCTCGTCGGCATCGACGATGTGTTGGGGAGGGCTGAGGAGCAGGCGGTCCACCACACCGAACATGACCCCGTTGGCTCCGATGCCCAGGGCCAGGATGGACACTACCGAGAAGGTGAACCCCGGCGAGTGTCGGAGTCCTCTCCACACGAACGACAGAGACCTTCCCCAGGCGTCGATCCACTCGCTCCGTTCGCGCATCCCCACCCTCCCCCGATCGATGGTCTTCAGTGCTTGTCTGTATGCCCGTTCGTCTCCGAAGCGTGATCGAGCGCGCACTCGAGCCTCCTGCTCGTCCAGGCCCGCCTTCCGGTAGGCCCGGACCGCCTCCTCGAAGTGATGGCCGATTTCGTCGTCGATCTCCTTCTCGACCCGGGACGTCAGTACGTCCACCCGGAAGAGCCGGCGAATGCCACGGGGCAGCCGCACGTCAGCTCCCGGATGGGCGGCCGAGGACCTTGAAGACCGCGTCTGCATAGCGGGCCCATTCACCTTCGGCCCGCTCGAGCTCCTTCCTGCCGGCGCCGGTCAAAGCGTAGAACTTCGCCCGCCTGTTGTTCTCCGAGACCCCCCACTCCGCGTCGAGCCACCCACGCTTGTGCATGCGGTGCAGAGACGTGTAGAGCGCTCCGTCCTCGACCTCGAGGGTGCCGTCGGTCGTCATGCGGATCCACTCGGCGACGCCGTACCCGTGGCGCGGCTCGGTGGCAACCGCTTTGAGCACCAGCACGTCCAACGTCCCCTGGAGCAAGCTCATCTGCTTCTTGGTCATTGTTTACCTGAAATGTTGAGGGGAGCGGAGGCGAAAAAGACCCCGCGAACGGGGTTCCCTCAAATGTTCAGGGGAACATGAGGCGAGAGGCCCATCCATGCAAGGCGCAGGGAGGGCGGACCTTCGAGCGGGACCCCTGTGGCTCGTACCCCTTGTATTCTAAGGTGTAGGAGTCTAAGGTATGATCATCGGCCTCACGGCTGCACCAGCTCCAACCACCTACGGTCCATACATGAGCCGACAGTCTCTCGAGCTCCTCAAGGGCACCCTCGACATCGTCCTCCTCAAGACCCTGGAGGCGGGACCTCGACACGGGTATGGGATCTCGCGTTGGGTCCGGGACGCCACGGGGGAAGACCTCTCCATCGACGAAGGGGCCTTGTACCCGGCCCTCCGGCGTCTGGAGAAGCGGGGATTCGTCGAGTCCGAATGGGGCGTCTCGGACACAGGGCGCGACGCCAAGTTCTACCACCTGACCCCCGATGGAGAGCGAGAGCTCGCTTCGGCCGTGGACACATGGGAGCGCTACGTGTCAGCCATGTCCCGGGTCCTGGGAGCGGCGAGCCGCGCGTGATTGACGACGCAGCTCGGGGTTCACGCCGCACGGGGGGACAAGGGAAGCGAAGGCTGCTCTCCAAGGCGACGATTCGTGACGACGTAGAGCGGGAGCTCGAAGCTCACGTTCGCATGCGAGCCGACGAGCTCGTCGCGGATGGGTGGGCCGAGGAGGAGGGGTTGGCTGAGGCGCGTCGGCTTCTGGGGGATCAATCGGAGCTGGCCGAGGCATGTGTGGAGATTGCGAAGAGCCATCAACGGGCGGTGAGGAGGACGAAGGCCATGGACGCCATCATGCAGGATCTCAGGTACGGATTGCGGACGGTCGTGAGGAGCCCGGGCTTCGCCCTCGTTGCCGTCCTGACGCTCGCGCTGGGCATCGGCGCGAACACGGCCATGTTCTCCGTGGTCGATGGTGTGTTGCTCGAGTCCTTGCCCTACCCCGACCCTGAAGAGCTCGTCGACGTCCGCGAAGCGCGACAGGACGGAGGATCGATGTCGGCGGCCTGGCTGAACTTCGTGGACTGGAGGGAGCAGAACACGGTTTTCGACGAGATGGTCGCGTACACGTCGTTCCCCACCACGGTGATCGGTGGAGACGAGCCCGTTACCACCAACGTGGCCATGGTCTCGCAGGGCGTCTGGTCGGTCTTCGGTGTGACCCCGCTTCAAGGGCGTCTCACCGTGGAGGCCGACCATGTGGTCGGAGGGGCAGCGGTGGTCGTCGTCAGTGAGAGCTACTGGCGCAACCAGCTCGGGGCGCGACCGATCGAGGAGGTACGCCTGGATCTGAATGGCGTCCGCGCCTCGGTGGTCGGGGTCGCGCCGGCGACGTTCGACTACCCGATGGACACGGACGTCTGGCAACCGCTCGAATCGACCGGCCCGCAGTCCAGCAGCCGCACGGCTCACAACTGGCGGGTCGTAGGCCGCCTTCGTGACGGGGTCGACGTGGAGCGCGCCGACGAGGAGTTGGACGCCATCACGGCCCGGGTCGTATTGACCGAGCCCGACGCCGATCCGGACTTCCTGGCCGTCGGAGTGAACCTGCAGTCCCTGCGCGAGCTCGTCGTCGGTTCGGCACGCTGGACGCTCCTGGTTCTCCTCGGCGCGGCGGGACTGGTGCTTCTCATCGCCTGTACCAACCTGGCGAGCACACTTCTGGCCCGGGGCGCCAACCGGACGAGAGAGCTTGCGGTCCGGGCCTCGATGGGCGCGGGCCAGTCACGCCTCGTTCGCCTCCTCATCACCGAGAGCCTGATCTTGGCCGCCGCGGGTGCGGCGGCGGGAGTCGGCGTCGGGTGGCTTCTGGTCGACCTGCTGCGGCGCACCGGGCCGGCTACCGTTCCGCGGCTCCAGGATGTGGGCATCGACGGCTCGGTCCTTCTCTTCGCCGTTGTGGTGACGGGCCTTACCACCCTCCTGTTCGGGCTCTTCCCGGCGATCCGGCTGGCGAGGAGCCGACCCCAGGACGCGCTCCGCCAGGGCTCGCGGGGCAACGCCCTGGGTGGACGAGGTCTGTCGTGGACGCTGCTCGTCGGTGGCGAGGTGGCTCTCGCTCTGGTCCTCATCGTGGGGTCAGGGCTGCTGGTCCGCTCCTTCCGCAGCATGGTCTCCGTCGAGCTCGGTTTCGACGCCAGCGACGTCGTGTCCACGCCGGTGAGCCTGTCCCGCCTGAAGTACGAGTCACCCTTCGACCACGCAGCCTTCTACGACCGCGTCGCTCAGGAGCTCGAGGCCCATCCGGCCATTGAATCGGCCGGCGTGATCAGCCGCATTCCCGTGGGGGGGTCCCTGCCCACAGGTCGGCTGGAGCTCGACGACAACATGGACAGGACGACGGTCGCTGGGTACGTCGTAACCTCTGCGGGGGCGCTGGAGGCATTGGACGTTCCCCTTTTGCGGGGCCGTCACTTCGACGAGCGGGACAGGGAGGAGACGCCTCACGTAGCCATCGTCAGCGAGTCATTCGCCCAGGAGAACTGGCCGGGCCAGGATCCCATCGGACGAACGGTGACCGGCGGCGGGATGGACAACTTCTGGGAGGAGCGGCCCTTCGCGCAGGTCGTAGGTGTGGTCGGCGACGTGCGATACGTCGAGCTCGGTGTACCACCTCGGAAGGTGGTCTACTTCCCGCACACCCAGCGTCCCTTCCGCATCCAGTTCGGCGCGATCATGGTGGCCGAGGCGGCAGGGTCGGACGCGTCCTCCGCCGCGGTCCCGCTTCGGACCACTCTTGAAACCGCCGATCCGGACATTCCCCTCGAGGTATCGACCCAGACGGAGCTCATTGCCGAGTCGGTGGCCTCGCGTGAGTTCACCATGCTGCTCCTCGGCGGGTTCTCACTTCTGGCCCTCACCCTCGCGGTGGTGGGAATCTACGGGGTGGTCTCGTACTCGGTCGCCACGCGTACCCGCGAGATGGGCATCCGGCTGGCCCTGGGAGCCGACCGGACCGGGGTGGTGCAGCTCGTGGTGCGATCCGCCATGGGCATGGTCGTCGCCGGATTGGTAGTCGGTGGATTGGCGGCCTACTTCGCGGGCCAACTCCTGGAGGGGATGCTCTACGAGGTGGAGCCCGGCGACCCCCTGACTCTCGTCGGTGGCGTACTGATCCTCGGTATCGCCGGTCTGGGAGCGAGCTGGATTCCCGCCGTTCTGGGCACGCGCGTGGATCCCATGGTGACCATGCGGGCGGAGTAGCTCAGCCCACCGGCTCTCCGGAGACGAGCAAGGTCCACATGGTGTCGGCCACGAAGGAGACATCACTGCCGAAGTGGCGTAGCAGCGCCACCAGAAGGAGTTGGCGGGAGGAGTGTACCACGATGGCGCCTTCCTGATGAACTACCTCGATGACCTCGGCGAGGGCCGAGTCGGGGGGCGCGTCGGTGCTGACCAGGCCACCCACGGGGGGCTCCTCGTCGGCATCCAGGACGGGCGGCGTCTCGGGCCGTGGCGGAGCCGGCACCTCCTCGACGCGCTCCCAGAGCCGCCATTCCAGTGTGTAGCCATCACGTGCAAGCGCCGAGTCACCGGGGAAGGCCGCCGCGGCGCCCAGGGGCACGATTCCGGGCGCAGCGGCGGCCGGCCAGGCGCCGGTCGCGGAACTGCTTCGAATCGCGGCTAGTCGGAGGGCGTCCACGTCGGCAACGGCCGACTCGATGACCCGGTCGAAAGCGCGCGCGCGAAGGGTGGGCAGAATAGCGGCCAACAAAAGGGTGACGACCGCCAATCCCATCATGGCGTCGCCCGTCCCGATCCGGTTCACGAGTCTCCCTTCACGCGAGCCCAGACTTCTTCTGTCGGCGCAAAGGACGGATCCGGGGAGGCCGAGTCGTAGACCACGGCGTTGCCGTCCGGCGTATAGGCGATGAGTTGGTAGACTCGATTCGAGGACCGGACGAAGCGGATGCCGGGCACGGTGTTTTCCACCTCGGCGACGGACGAGGGGAGTCGTCCGGAACGTGCCCGGAACGCTTCGATCTGCTCGGCCTGCATGAGGAGCGCCATCCGGATTCCGCCCGCTCTCTCGGTCGCGGTGAGCGGCGGAGTCGGGTCCGGGACGAGGAAAGCCGGGGGAAGGCCGGCGAGCATCATGGCCACCACGAAGACCGCTGTGGCGATGACGCCCTTCCATCGCCTGGATGCTCCGGACTCGAGGGGCACCCGATAGATGGCATCCTGCATCTCCACGTGGGCGAGGGCGGCCGCCAGGAGTCGGTCCCTCTCTTCCGGTGTCGTGGCCTCACCCAGGTCGAGGATCAGCTCTTCGGGCAGGGTGGCGACTCCCTCCCGTCGGAACTCTCGGAGGGCCGCCAGGGCGTCGGCCCTGATGATGGGAGCGTCCTCGCTCTCGTCGCTGGAGTCAGGCGCGGCACCGTAGTCCGCGTCGGGGCTCGCGACCGCGGCGCCCTCGACGTGGGTCGCTGGCTCCTCCGGAGGCACATCCACGGGCGCGTCGGCTACGTCCTCACGCGGCGGCGCGTCATCCCGCTCGGGGTCGGGTGGAGCCTCCAACCCGGCCACGGCGGCAACCAATTCGGCGCGGGCGATGGGGTCGTCGAGGTCTTCCTCCAGGTCGATGACCGCGTCCACCGGCTGGGCGTCGCCGCCACCGTCCTCGCCAGTGGCGACGCGCGCACCCTCGGACTCATCGGGCGCTCCCCCGGACTCATCGGGCGCGCCCTCGACCTCATCCGACTCCCCATTCTGCCGGATGGGTTCGGCCTCGGCTCCGTCCGGGTCAGCCTGCATCCTGGCCTCGATGGCGCGCGTCGCCTCCTCGGGTGACGCCTCCTTTCCCAGCCGCTTATTCCGGCCTTTGGACTTCTTCTTGCGCTTCTTGTCCAACGATCGCTCCCGAGCGGATCCGCCTGCGCCAAGATAAGGGCCCGTGTCCGCGACGACACGGATTCATCAGTCCCGGACCAGCTTCCTGTACTTGATTCGACTTGGCTGGACGGCGTCATCCCCGAGGCGGCGGAGGCGATCCTCTTCGTACTCCTGGTAGTTGCCCTCGAACCACACCACCTGGGAGTCGCCCTCGAAGGCGACGATGTGCGTGCAGATCCGATCGAGAAACCAGCGATCGTGCGAGATGACCAGCACACAGCCTGCATAGTCGAGAATAGCGTTCTCCAGGGCCCGCAACGTGTCGACGTCCAGGTCGTTCGTGGGCTCGTCGAGGAGCATCACGTTGCCGCCCTCTTTGAGAAGCTTCGCCAGGTGGAGTCGGTTCCGCTCTCCTCCAGAGAGTACTCCGACCTTCTTCTGCTGGTCGGCGCCCCGGAAGTTGAACCACGACAGGTAGGCTCGGGGGTTCACCTCCGCGCGCCCGAAATGGAGGATGTCTGCTCCGCCACTGACTTCCTCGAAGACGGTCTTGTCGGGGGCCAGGGCATCTCGGGACTGATCGACATACGCTAGCTCGACGGTGCTGCCGACCTCGACGGAGCCCGCGTCGGGGCCCTCCTCGCCCACGATCATTCGGAAGAGCGTCGTCTTCCCGGCACCGTTGGCGCCGATGATGCCAACGATGGCCCCCGGGGGCACGTCGAAAGAGAGGCCGTCGATGAGGAGTTTCTCGTCGTAGGCCTTGGAGATGTCTTCGGCGCGGATGACGACGTTGCCGAGACGAGGACCTTTGGGAATCAGGATCTCCGCGGTCCGGATCTGCTCGCGCTCGTCCTTGGCCAGGAGTTCTTCGTAGGCGTTCAGTCTCGCCTTTCCCTTGGCCTGGCGCGCCCTGGGCGACATCCGAATCCAGTCCAGCTCACGCTCCAGTGTCTTCTGACGAGCTGTCTCGCTCTTCTCTTCCATGAGTAGACGCTCCTGCTTCTGTTCGAGCCAGGAGGAGTAGTTGCCCTTCCATGGAATCCCCTGGCCTCGATCCAGCTCGAGGATCCACTGCGCGACGTTGTCGAGGAAGTAGCGATCGTGGGTGATGGCCACGATGGTCCCGGGGAACTCGTCGAGGTGGTGCTCCAACCACGCCACGGACTCGGCGTCGAGGTGGTTGGTGGGTTCGTCGAGAAGGAGCATATCCGGCTGCTCCAGGAGGACCCGGCAGAGGGCCACCCGACGACGCTCGCCGCCGGAGAGGGTGGTGACGTCGGCGTCGCCCGGGGGAAGGCGCAGCGCTTCCATGGCGATCTCGATCTTCCGGTCGAGCTCCCATGCACCGGAGGCATCGATGCGCTCCTGCAGCTTGGCCTGCTTCTCGATGAGCTCGTTCATCTCCTCGTCGGTGGAGATATCGCCGAAGGCCATGCTCACCTCCTCGAACTTCTTCAGGAGGTCGCGGGTCTCGGCGACGGCGAGCTCGACGTTGCCGCGGACGTCAAGCGCGGGATCGAGCTCGGGTTCCTGGGCGAGATAGCCGATTCGCGTACCCTTGGCGGCCCACGCCTCTCCCAGGAAGTCGGAGTCGATGCCCGCCATGATGCGGAGGAGGGAGCTCTTCCCCGATCCGTTGGGACCGACGACGCCGATCTTGGCGCCCGGATAGAAGGAGAGGTTGATGTTGTCGAGGATCTTCCGCTTGGGCGGGACGATCTTCGACAACCGATGCATGTGATATATGAACTGCGGACCGGACATCGGATGGAGCTCGGGGGTTCGGGAGTAGAAGGCCGGGGCCGGCGGGTATCGCGCCGTGCCAGGGCGGTGAATCTAGCACCCTCAACCATTGGATTGGAGCACTAGACCGCCTGTCATTAGCCCACCGTCCAGCCCTCACCGAGCCTGGCGATACGCCTCTGTCGGGTACCCCACGGAGCTTCCTCGGGTACGCCGTCAGGCCCCGAGTACCTCGGTGACTCGATGCTCCAGCGTCGACTGGAGGCCGTCCGGTTCCAGGCCGTCGTCGTCGTAGACGCTTAGCCAGAAACCGACATGGGCGCCTTCGACCTCCACGAACCAGACGGAGTCGTTGAGGGCGGGGAGCGTAGCGGCGAAGTGATAGCGGTCCCGGCGGGAGACCGTCTTCGCCTCGTGCTCTCCGTCGAGAGCCAGGTCGCCGCCCACGAGCCCTCCCTCCGTGAGTCGGTGCCAGACCTCGTCTCTCGAGAGTGCGATGGGATGCCTCTTCCAGACGAGCGTCCGGTCTTGGCCGCCGTGCACCTCGAAATGGTAGGCGAGATTGAAGAGGAAGTACGTCCAGCCATCCTTGAGCGCGTCGTACATCTCGTCCCAGTCCGACGATGCAGAAAGACCCGACTGGACGAGGCGGACCACCGTGCTCCCCTCCCGGCCTTCGATATGGAAGTCGATGGCCACACGGATGGGTCGACCCTGCTCGTCTTCGCCGTACGACTCGGTCCATCCGAAGCGGCGCGGTTCATCCCAGATGTGGATGGGGGCCTCGCCCTCACACCCGGGGCCCCAGGACAGCCAGACTTGCCCCCCGACCTCGGGCTCCACGCGGGCGTCGAGGGGAAACCACCGCTTCAGGCCGTCGCCGGTGGTCAGCGAGGTCCAGACGTCTTCGGGGTTCGCATCGACGTGCGTCTCGATCTCGATGGACCGTGTCTCGTCATTCGTCATCGTCTTCCTCCTCCTCTCGAGGTACGGCCTTCAGGGCCGGATGGGAGCCCAGGGCGAGGCGGAACCAGCGGCCCTCGGACTCGGACTCGTCGTGATATCGGGCGATCAGGGCAGCGACGTGGTTGGAGAGATCTTCCATGAAGGCTGCGTGGTCTCCCGGTGTGGCGAAACGCACGGCGGTCTCCAATGAGAAGGTGGGCAGCCGCTTGCCCGCTTCGGCGGCTCGCCGCCGCAACTCTGCGACCTCCGAGATGGTTCGTGCCGACACGGCAGCCAGATGGTCACTGCTGAGCGCGTCGGCGCGCTGGGTCGGGGTGTCACCCAAGGCGCCCAGGACGGACGGAGAGATGAGGTAGTGGGTAGCGGTGGCCTTTACGATCCGCTCGGTGCAGTTGCCCTTACGGCGATCCTCTACGTGCTCCACCAGGCCAGCTTCCTCGAGAGTTCTGAGGTGGTAGTTGACCTTCTGGCGTGGAAGGCCGATGGCCTGACCCACCGTGGTGGCTGACCCCGGTTCGCCCAGGGCCTTCAGAATCCGACGGCGGACAGGACTCAGCACCGCGGCAGCGGTGTCCGCTCGATCGAGTATGGCCAGTTGGGTCGACATGTCGCGGGTGGGGTCGCTTGGTCGGGGTCTTCAGTGCCGCGGTGGCGGGTAGCGCCAGTTTGCCAGTGGTACCGACAAGCAAATATGTCTTGACAATAAATCTTGTCAAGACGCGGATAAAGGTAGAGCCGGACCCGCGTCGACGGCCCGGCTCACCTTTCGCCCTGCCAGAACCTGCTGTGTTCCTCGTTCCCCAAGCGGCGGGTACCTCCGTCGCTCAGCGCCCCCCGGGCGGAGAACCTCCCCGAGCCAGGGCCCGGTAGTACTCCTCGACCAACTCACGGTAGCCCTCCGGAACTTCGTCGGCCCCGGTTAGAGATCCGCGGAGCTCCACCTCGCCCTCGACGTCTCGCCTCAGGCTGAACTCCAGTCTCTTGAGCCTGTCGATCATGTCTTCATGGATGGCCGCGAGGGCCTCCGGGTCGGCATAGACCTCCTCGTCTTGCAGACGGTCGAACGCCTCGATGACGTCGTCCACTTCGTCCGTCGACCGACCGGCTTCGGCCAATACTTCGGCGAGGTCGCGAGCCTGGGCTTCCCGCTGGCCGAACTCGGCTCGATACTGGCGGATCTCCTCGGGGGTGAACTCCCTGCCGTCTCCCCGGGTGGCGCCGCCGAACGGTGAGCCATTGTACCGATCACCCGCCCGACCGTCGGTGCCCCCTCCACCGCCCAGTCGGTCGGCGTTGCCGCCCTGGCCTTGCTGGCCGCCCTGCCCTTGCTGACCGGCCTGACCCTGCTGGCCTTCGCCTTGCTGACCCTGTTGGCCTTCGCCTTGCTGACCCTGCTGGCCTTCGCCTTGCTGGCCCTGTTGGCCTTCGCCTGGCTGGCCCTGCTGGCCTTCGCCCTGCTGACCCTGTTGGCCCTCGCCCTGCTGACCCTGCTGGCCTTCGCCTTGTTGACCCGGACCAGGCTCATTGAGCCGCCGGTTCATGGCCTCTGCGCCTCTGACGAGGTCACGGGTCTCGTCGAGAGCCTCCTCCAGCGGATCGGGCTCTGCAGAGCGGACCCCCTGGCGAGCGGCCTCGAGCCGATCCCGGATGGACTGTAGGTCACTCTCGATGTCGAGCTCGAGGGTGATGGCGGAGTTGGTGTCCCACTCCTCGATGGTTCCGCGGGAATAGCGGATCTTGTCCTTGATCCGCGACTCCTGGATCTCTCGAACCGTCGCGCTGAGCTCACGAGCCGCGTCCCGGTTGTCCGTCTGGGCACTGGTGGCGGCATCGGCCAGCTTGCGTTCCAGGTCCTCGACCTGCTCGTACATCTCGTTCTTGCGCTCCTGGAGCCGGTCCACCGCGTCCTGACGTTCTGGACTCGACGGCTGGCCGCGCCCTGGCGCCTCCGGCATGTCGCGCACGGCCTGCTGGATGTCGCGCTGCTCGCGCTGCAGATCCTCTACGGTGGAGATGGCGTCGTCGACGTCCCTCTGCGCGCGATCGGAGCGCGCCCGCTCGAGCTCTCGCCGTGCCTGGTCGAGACGACGCTGGGCTGAGTTGGCCTGAGCCGACGCCTGGCTCCCCGACGAAGCGGCCGACTGGCGCATGGCCTCGGCTGCCTGCTGCAGATCACGCGCCGTCTCCTCCAATTCCCGGTTGCCCATCTCGCGGGCCAACCGCTGGAGCTGACGGGCAGCTTCTTCGGTTTCGGAAGCGAGGTCTCGCTGGGCGTCACCACCCTGACCACCACTCTGGCCCTGGGCGGCGGCACGCCGCTGGCGTTCGGCCATCTGCTCCTGACGACGAGCCAGCTCCTTGAGCTCTTCCAGGAGCTCGTCGACCTCGTTGTCGGCCTGCTGTTGCTGCCCGCGCTGAACGGTTTCGTACTGGTTCTTCAACTTGTCGAGTTCGAGCTCGAAGAGGTCAGCGAGATCCTCGGCGGCCTGGCTGCCGCCACCCCCGCCGCCACCCTGCTGCTGCTCCTGAATCTGGATGTACCGCTCGTACGTCTCCTCGGCCTGTTGGAGGTAGCGAAGGGCTTCCTGCTCGTCGGGGAGCGCCTCGCGGAGTTCCTCGTCATCGAGGTCGGCGCGTGCCCTGGTCATGGCCTCCGAGGCAAGGGGCAGCACCTCGGCCACTGCCTTGAAGCCGGCATCGGTCCGCGTGAGTCCCCGGTTCTCCATCCTTTGAAGAAGCGTGCCCACCTGATCTTGGAGGCGCGCCTGAGCGAGACCAACGGAGACGATGTTCTCGCTCAGCTCTTCGTCGGTGTAGCTGTCCTCCTGTCGGATGAGGTTGTGCGTGGCGGAGATGACCTGGCGCTGGAGATCGGAAAGCGGCTGCTCCTCCATTCCGCCTCCGCCACCTCCGCCGCCTCCACCACCGCCCTGTTCCTCGGCCATGCGGAAGGCGCGCTCGAACGGACGAACGCTCAGGAAATACATCTCGCTGACGACCTCGCGCCTCGACGAGGTCGACGCACCTCGGTTGTCCCGGGCGATGGCGTAATAGGAGACCAGGTCGCCGATCTCGAGGGGCCACTCCTCCAGGAAGAGGGTGTGCCCAGCCGAGACCTCGGAGATGGGCTCACCGCGAGCCTGGAAGACGGTCACGGTGTCTTCATCGCCTCCATTGATGGAGTAGACGAGCCGAATGTCGCCGATGCCATAGTCGTCGTCGGCGCTCATCTCCAGGTAGACCTCCTCGATGGCCGAGGCAGGCATGTCGCGGCCCGGGCTCGAGAAGCTGATCGACGGCTCCAGGTCGTTGAGTACGTCGATGCGGTACTCGGGCGATGCCGGTACCAGCTCCCCGTTGTCCTGCCGGGCAAGCTCGATGGAGTAGAAGCTCTCGTCTCCCACCGTGAAGCGAGCGGTGAACGTACCGTCGGCCTGAGCTGTCAATTCGGCCTCCTCTTCGCCGTCGAGGAGGAGCCGTCCGCCCGGCGCGACCATCGTCGGCTCGACGGTGAGCTCCACCACCGTGCCGGGAAGGGCGGCCACATCACCGCCGTTCTCGACGATGCGGGCCGGGAGACCTGTGTAGCTGGGGTAGTAGTAGGTCAGATCGATCTGGTCCACGTAGGGAAGATCGGCGACGTCGATACTGAAGGTCGGTGACCGGACGCCGGTAGCCTCGACGAAGTACTCGGTGGGCTCACCTACGCTGAGGAGCATGACCTCGAAGCCGCCTTCAAGGCCGGGCAGCATGGACAGGCGCTGGAAGGTGCTCTCGGACACGCCTCGGGTGAAAATGGAGGCTCCGGCGGACTCGAAGCCTGACAGCGAGGCCGTGACGACCTGATCCGAGCCACGGGCGATGGTGACGTCGCCGGGGTACACGCCAACCGCGTATGGATTGACCTCTGCCGCGTCCACCGTTGGTAGCAATAACGCGCGAAGGCCGAAGCGGAGGTGGTCGGGTCCCAGGAGGGCCGTGGACAGAGCGAGGACGGCGATGGCCGTAAGCGCTCCAGCGAAGCGGTAGAGGCCACCTTGGTCCACACGCCGCCCGTACTCGACCTTGCGGGCCTTCTCGAGGGCGAGCTCCGTGGTACGGTGGGTCAGGGCCGGGGAAGCGCTTCGCGAGCCTTCATCGAGGACCGCGGTGACCGAGTGCTCGAGGGTGGGCTCGTGCTCTTCGAGATACAGGGCGACCTGAGCATCGGTGACACGACGGAGCAGCGGCCGAACGAACAAGAGAAGGAAGGAGAGAGCCAGCGTGGCCCACGTCACCACGCGGAGCCACACCACGGCTCCCGGCTCGAAGCGCAGCTGCTCGAGCACGGTGGCCGAAACCAGGAGGACGCCACCGGTGAGGAGGGCCATCCAGACGAAGCCCCGAAGCGCCAGTCGCGCCCGCCATCGCCACCGGACGCCCCTGACCACATCGAGGATCCGACTCTGCACCAATCGTCGTTCTGATTCCTTCATCGAGCTTCTCCGTATGCGGCCTTCTCCAACCTATGGGTCGGCGGTCCGGCCAGCCATCGTCCTCACATCTCCCAGTGCACCAATTTCCTAACCCGCGAGACCTGCTCCTGCTCCCGCCCTCTTTCTCGACAAATAGTTCGAGATGGCCGTTTCCGCGATGAAGAGTCCGAGGGCCACGACGAGAAGCCACCGCCAGAACGACTGACGTCGCTCCTGATCTTCCCGCCGCAACTCCACCGCGTCGCCCATGGCCGGCCTACCGTCCGTCGTCGCCGCCGAAGCCTCGATCTGGAGGACCAGCTCCTCGGGATCGATGGAGGCGAGGTCCGACTCTTCGAGATCGGCGTTCACCGCCATGACGAAGGGCCGGTCGGGATCCGTCCCGGGTCGGCGGACCGTGTAGAAGCCGTGCTCGTCGAGGGGCAGGTACCGGGGCCCTGCCCCGGCAGGCATGGTGACGGTCCCACCCGAGGGGAGAACCGCTACCTGGTCGAGTCCTTCGGCGAGTCCTGCCGCCTCCGATGAAACCAGTCCGGCGGTTTCCAGCGCCTCGGGATCGGCGAGGTCGACCACCTGTCCGGTGACGAACCACGGAGCGGCCTCGGCGCGACCTCCCAGATACTCGGCCAGTCGGTGCACGTAGGGCAGGAAGACCGGTTGAAGGGCGAGATCGTTCCAGAAGGCGTCGAGCGACGACGTCCAGGCGAGGACCCGGCCGCGCCCGTGGCGCACTTCGGCCAGGGCCACCGATCCATCGTCGTATCGCGCGAGAATCGCGGCGGAATCCGACGGCTGTAGCCGCCAGGCCCGGTAGAATCGTGCCCCGGTGAAGTCACCGCTTCGAGGCCCTGCAAACACCTCGAAAATGGGGTGCTCGTAGTCGAGGAAACCCAGCCTCCCGCCTCGGCCCTGGAGGCGGTCCTCCATCTGACCGAGGGTGCCTGGCAGGAGGTCGGCGGCGGAAGCCGGCCACCCCGCACCCTGACCGAGGGCGACGAAGACGCCCCCGCCATCCGCCACGAAGGCGCGGAGCCGTTCTGCCGAGCCGCCGTCGATAACGACGTTGTTGAGGAAGACGGCGCCGACGCCCTCGAGGTCCACGGGCCGGATGGTGCTCGACCGTCGGGTGCGCACCTCGAAGCGTCCGTCGTCGGAGATACTCAGCGCGCCTCGAAGGTAGAGGCTCACGTCGCTCGGGGCTCGAGCAGCCTCGACGATGAGCACCGGAAGGGCGTTTCCCGGTGAGACCACGAAGTGGTGTGTGTTGTCGGTGGTGAGGTCGTCGTCCGGGAGGCGGACGGTGCCCCGGGTGTGGGGGTTCGACAGCGTGATCGGCTGGAAGGTCACCGCGGCGGCCGAGTTCGGCGACAGGGTTTCATTGAGGCTCTGGATCTCCTGACCATCGAGCTCGAGGGTCACCGAGACTTCCAGAGGGGCGTCGCCTCCTCGTCGGGCGATGCGTGCCGTAGGGG
>JABDLS010000135.1 GCA_013002885.1 Gemmatimonadota bacterium
CGGGTCAGCTTGGGTCGACGGGTCAGCTCGGGTCGGCGGGTCAGCTCGAATCGACGCCCGACCGCGTCGTCTTCTTCACCCAGGTCGTGCGGACCCGCGACCGGGCCCACGTCTGGGCCGCACAGGATACACTGCCGATCGAGGGCGCCGTGACGCTGCTACTCCCCCGAATCGTAGAAGGCGTGCGCTCCGCGCTCGGGGACTGCTGACCGGCCTCGGGGACTGCTGACCGCCATTTTGAATCGATCCGTGTGCAACCTACGTAGGGCGTCGTAGTATCAATCAGGTACACGACGACCGACTTCCCTGCTCTTCAGAGACCCGCCATGCGCCTTGCCGCCGCCTTCACTGCAACGGGAATCATTGGATTCCTGCTTCTAGAGGCACTCAAGATCGTGCTGGCCCCGGTCGCCCTCTGGCTCATGGGCGTCGTGATGGTCGCAGTGAAGGTACTGATGCTCGGAGTGGGCGCGGCCGTCGTCATCCTGGCGATCGTCGCATCGATCTGGGGCTATCGTCGCTGGACGCAGTCGCGCGGCGAGGTGGCATTCTAGGGAGCGGATCGGACCGTCTTCGAAGACTCGAGCTGGCTACGGCTGGTGGGAGTCGACGAAACGCTCGAGAAAGTCGATCGTTTCGCGAATCACGTCGTTCATCGGCAAGGGCCAATGCCCGGCATCGAAGGCCCGCAGCACCTTCTCGTCGTCTGGTGCACCGAACGCACGCAGGAATGCCGTCTTGTGAGGATCCAGGGGACTGACGATATCGTTTCGACCCGCCAGTAGGAGCACGGGAGCCTCCACCCGGCCCGCCAGTCGGGCCTGCTCGTCGAGGGTAGCCTGCGATGCGGCATGGCCGAATCCCCCGCTGTAGAGCACGACTGCTGCGAACCGCGATTCATAGGCCAGCAGCGGGGGACCGAGGGCCGCGCCGAGACTCAGGCCCAGATACGCGACACGGTCGGCGTCCATCTCGGGGCGTGTCTCCAAGTAGTCGATCGTGCGCCCGAGATCCTGGACCCAGTGACGCAGGAGTTCCCGTCGCGACGCCGAACCTCCCCAGCGTTGCACGGTACGACCGTCGTTGCGCTGGAATGTGCCGAAGTAGATCGGTTCGATCAGGACACGTCCCGAGCGCACGATGAAGTCGAGGGGGACGACACCGATGTCTTCGATCTCGGGACTACGCAGGACATTGCCACCGGGGAAGAACACTACCGACGAGTAGGGCGGCTCCGCATCGATCGGGATATGCAATCGGATCGGTAGGCGCTCGCCGTAGGGCGTGTCTACCGACACCCATTCCACGCGCATCCCTGTTTCGGTCTGCCGTGTGGAATCGACGCGCGCCACCAGAGGCAGGTCGTCGTCGTAGGTATAGAAGCTGCGCGCGGTCTCGAAGGCCTCATCGGACAACGGTTCCACGGCAGTGAACTCCTGAACCGGAAAGACCAACGGCTGGCGAAGGTCCTCGGGCGCCTCGCCTCCGGAGTACTTCGCGCACCGGAACCCGTCGCCCTCGGCTCGCCTCCAGGGAGACGGAGCACTGGCGTCGGAGACCACGTATGGCAAGTCGCTCCAGGCACCTCCCATCAGGTAGCGGCCCGAACCCGACGAGGTGGACGTCCACTCTCGCGCGTTTCCAAACAGATCCTGCGCCCCCGAGACACCAATCGCGTCGAGGCTCCCCACGGGCACCGTGCCCTCGGCTCCGTCGAGGTTCGACCCGGCGGCGAGCACGGGAGCAAACGGGATCCAGGCACCCGAGCTCGGCAAGGCCGCTCGAGACCAATGGTAGAGCGTGGGCAGGGCCGCCCCGCGCCAGGCGCAGAACGCCGCCGCTTCGAACCAGCTGACGCCCGTGACCGGATGACTGGCGAGGCCATCGGGGGGGCCGAGGACCCACGTCGACGGCCCCACTCGCCCGGTCGCATCGCTGAAGCGGGCGACTGCCTCGCCAAACGACAGGGTCCGACCGCCGTCGTCGAAGCGTTCGCTCCACCACTGGGGATCGTCGTACCCCCCTGCCTCCACGAAACGGGCGTATGCTTCGTTGGTGACTTCGGTACTGTCGATCCAATAGGCGGGGATCATGCGGGGATCCATCTGACTGAAGCCCAGCAGCGGGGTCGTCGCGTACAGTCCCCCCGAAACCCGGAGCATACCCTGTGGGAGTTCTCCCTCGGGGGTCAGCATGGCGTCGATCGCATAGCTCGAGTCGTCGAGATAGTCGAAACCTGCATCGACCAGTTCGGCCCACTGATTCCGCGAAATGAAGGAGCGCGCCAGTGCGAGGGGCTCGTACCCTTCGAGCTCGATTCGAAAGCGAGTCGCCCCGAGGGGATGTCGATCGAGGTCGAGCGGAGTCGTGCCGAGTAGTCGCCAGTCGTCCTCGCTGCCCTCGTACGGCCGCGTCCAGACCCGAGCCCCGGGCGGCTCGGTCTCAACCGTCACCCGGGTCGTCATGCGTGGCCAGAGGGGATCGAGGAGCGGATCGTCGCCGAGAATCTCGCCCGCCTGGAGCGCCAGGGCGGCCGCCTCGCTCATGCGGTTCTCGCCGACCAGGCGCAGCACCTCGGGCACCGCCTCGGTTCGGGCCCATCGTCGGTCGGCCGCCCGCAGATTCCACGTCCACCCGAAGGCGGCTACGACCACCACGACGATCATCCCGACGAGCGCTGCGGTGCGCATGTCGCGTCGCCGGACTCGAGTCGGGAGCGTGTGGCCAGAGGTCAGGGCCGCGAAGATCCGATCCAGTCGCCCGGCCACATCGGCGGCCGAGGATGGTCGGGCGTCGGGATCGCGCGCCAACAGGTCACCGATCAACTTGTCGAGCGCAGCAGGGATGTCAGTGCGCTGCGTGGAGACCGCAGCCGGATCGAAGGTCAGAACCGCCGCCGCCGTCCCGGCCGCGTCTCGTCGCGCGAACGGCGAGGCCGCCGTGAGCATTTCGTAGAGCACCACGCCCAGTCCCCACAGGTCGGCCCGGGGTCCCACCGACTCGGCTCCGGCCTGCTCGGGCGCCATATAGGCCAGGGTGCCCACGGAGACGCCGGTTCGCGTGAGACCGACCTCACCTGCGAGTTTGGCGACCCCGAAATCGAGAATCTTCACCTCGTCGCGGTCGGTGAGCATCAGGTTGGCCGGCTTGATGTCGCGATGGACGATGCCCGCCTCGTGCGCTCGTGCCAAACCGGCAGCGACGCTCCGACCGATGCGTACCGCGTCGGTCACCGACAGTGGTCCCCGGGCTACACGGTCGGCCAGCGTCTCACCCTCGTACCACGCCATCGCGATGTAGACGCGGCCACCCTCGGTCTCGTCGATCTCGTAGATCGTACAGATCGTGGAATGATCCAGAGCGGAGGCCGCGCGCGCTTCGACCTCGAATCGTTCGCGGGTCTCGGGGTCGCCCACCAATTCCGTGGGCAGGAACTTGAGGGCGACGGGGCGGCCGAGACGCTCATCCTGCGCGCGATAGACGACCCCCATTCCGCCGCGGCCGACCTCCGCCAAGACCCGATACCGACCCACCAGCGACCCGATCACGGGCGTTTCCGGCAGCAGGCGTCCGCCGACCATGGCTGCGGGTTGCCAGACTCGCGCGACCCGCACCCCCACCGGAAGGAACCCGGAGGCCGGCGCCCCGGCCTGCGGCGAGCGAGCGACCTGCACGGTCCCGCCCGTTTCAGGGCCGGGTACGGTCGCTCGAAGATGTGCGCAAAAGCCGTCATCGAAAGATGCGTCCGTCGATCGGGCGAGAGCATGGCTCGATGAGCCGTTGAGAACGTCCCACAGGGCCGGATGTGTGTCAAACGCCGGCGCCGCGTTTTGCCATTCCTACGGCCGGGTGGACGGCCCCTATCTGGTGCATGGAAAGGCGAGTTCGACCCAACGACGACCGACGCACGCTTCGCTGGCGAGAAGTGCACCTGACCGCGACAAGAGGTGGTCCGATCGAGGTCGCCCTGGGTCCCGGGTTCAGTCGGAACGATCTCGCCTTCGTGAAGGCGTTCCGGGGCCGGCGCTGGGACGGCCGCCGAAAGGTGTGGATCGTGCCTCGTCGAGGCGACACGATGGCCCGACTGTTGAGGCGATTCGGAGGCCGGGTCGCCCAGACCGCCCTGGCTGAAACGGATCCCATCCGGTGGCAGGCGGCTGTGGAACGCACAAAGGAAGAGCTCTCCCTGCGGGGATACAGCCCTCAGACGCAGAAGGTCTACCTGGGGCACGTCGAACGATTCTTCACTTGGCTGGAGCGACACGACGAGCGGACCGGAGCAGCCGAGAACGCGCGCGCAGTCATACCGAGCGACACGGTGGAGGGCCGGTCCCCAAAGAGTCCCTCCGACCCCCATCAGTCGGGGGACCACCCAGCGGCGCGCTACCTCTTGTATCTCGTCGATGAGAAGCGCGTGTCCAGGAGCTACCACAATCAGGCGGTTAGCGCGCTGCGCTTCTACTTCGATCGCGTCGTGGGCACCCCGGCCCTCGCTGAGAAGCTGCCCCGCCCGAAGCGCGAACGCCGGCTGCCGCAGGTGCTCAGCAGGGGTGAGGTCTCGCGCCTGATCGACGCGGTTGCACATCCAAAGCACCGGGCGCTCACGCTACTCATCTACTCATCGGGTCTCCGGGTCAGCGAAGCCGTCCGCCTTCGCCCCGAGGATCTCGACGCCGAGCGAGGCTTGATCCGGGTGCGTCGAGGCAAAGGAGGCAAGGACCGCTACACCCTGCTTTCGGACCGGGCGCTGGATGCGGTGCGCATTTATCGCATGGCCTTCCCCGTCGGGCGCTGGTTGTTTCCCGGAGCGCGGCCCGGGCGACACTACTCCGTGCGCTCGATCCAGAAGGTCATTACCCAGGCGGGTGCCAGCGCCGGCATCGAGAAGAGGGTCACGCCGCATGTGCTACGGCATTCCTTCGCCACCCATCTGCTCGAAGCCGGTACCGACCTGCGCTTCATTCAGGAGCTGCTGGGGCATCGCAGTAGCCGAACCACGGAGCTGTACACCCACGTGAGTCACCCCCAACTCGCTGCGATCCGCAATCCGCTCGACGACCTGGAATAGGGGGCTGTCACCCGCCCCGGCTTTCGCCAGCCGAGCCACAGCGGACTTGCGCCGACGTGATAGCCTGCGAAACATCAGGGGCACGGACCAAGTGGCTCGACAGCGAAATACCAAGAAACCGGGTGCGCAAACCCACCGCCGGTGCGTTGGCATATCGAAGAGTCCGCCGGTAAGAACACGTTACCCGAAATAGGGAGCCGGATCGTGGGGCTCCCTCCAGTTAAGGCCTCGCCAGATGGAATCAGCCGAGCGACTCCGACATGTCGTGCTCAAAGTGGATCGAGCGCACGGCCACCTCAGGAGCCTCCGGGGGGAGTTGAGCACTTACTTCTCCAGGCAGCCCTTCGAGGTCGCGGTGAAGCGCGACCCTGAGACTCGAAAGCCCATCTACTTCGTCTCGAAGGCAGAACCCGTCCCGGATCGCCTTGCTGTGGTGGCTGGGGACGTGATTCAGAATCTGGTCACGGCCCTGGATCACCTCGCCTACCAGCTGGTCTGCGTCAGTACGAACGATGCTCCCCCCAATCCCCACCGAGTGTATTTCCCAATCGCCCGCGATGCTGATACGTACGAGAAGGGAAAGCGGCGCAAACTCGACGGTGCGAGCGATGCCGCGATCGCTGCAGTGGATGAGCTGGAGCCCTACCAGGGTGGGAACGACACGCTGTGGACTATGCAGCAGCTAAACAATGTCGAGAAGCATCGGCTTCTCGTTACAGTGGGCGCACAGGCCGGTGGCGTGAACCTAGGCCAGCTAGGTGCCCACCTAGTTGAGTCCACCTTCCCGCCTGAGGCGGTCGAGGCGCTCAAGTCCATGAGTCTGTACATCCAGCCGGTCGACAAGGGCTTCCCGTTGGAGCCGGGGTTCGAGCTCTTACTTGGTGCACCCGACGAACCCCCAAACCCCGACCAGCAATTCAGGTTCGACGTCGCGTTGCATGAGCCCGGGATCGCCGATGGCAGGCCGCTGATACCCCTACTTGAAGACTTCGCGAAGACGGTTCAACTCGTTGTTGACCGACTGAGCCCTCTATTGGAGAGCCAGGCGTAGGACGCCCGCCCTTTGTCGGACCGAAGCTAAATCGGGTAACTCCAGGCTTCCGGCTCCGCGCCTGCGGCGCTCCGTCCCAACCGGCCTCGAGCGAGTAGACTGGTCTGGCGGCAAGGCTGCGGTCGAGCGTAGTGTGCTGGAGTGAGCAGTATGGCCGGGGCCGGTTCGGAAGCCCCGAAACGTTAGGCGAGATGGCCAGACCGCTCTAAGCAGGGACGCCAGTTCTCGTGACCTTCCTTGCGGAATCCAACCGTAGTATGGCAGCCTTCGCGAACTAGG
>JABDLS010000156.1 GCA_013002885.1 Gemmatimonadota bacterium
CGGACCCAAGGACACGGAGCGCCGGGCGGGCCGGGACCGGCGCGTGCGATCCGTCTGGACCCCCCCCGATCGCCCCGAACTAGAGCTCGCGGGATGAAGTGGCTCGGCGGTGCACCGAAGACCTTGACGCGTGTGCGTGAGATCTGGCCCGACGATGCGAAGAAACTGACGGACCGTGGAATCAAAACCGTCCGGGACCTGGTGGATCGGGTCCGGTCGGAGGAAGGCGACGGTGGTCTAGACCGACTGAACGAGGAGACACAGGTGCCCGTCGAGCAGCTGCGTTTCTACTTCCAGATCTCGGAGCGGGAGGTTGACACGGCACGGTGGCGCGCCCGCGGCACCGTGGCGTTGGTCGTCGCGACTGTCGTGTTCACGGTTCTCGCCGGCATGCACTGGCCGGATCCGAAGACGGAGGACGAGACGGCGTACGAGACACTCCTGGCGAAATACCGAGCCGACAGCATCTGGGAAGACAAGAGCGCCCTCAATTCGCTCGCATGGGTCGACAGTTTGGAGACGTTGGACGGGTTGTCGGCTGCACGGAGGAACCTCGTGAGCCTTCGCGCCGCGATGTACCACGATCAAGCGGTGGGCGCGACGGACTTGGTTGCCTACGACACTCTCTCCCGAAAGGCAGCGGAGCTGAACGCGCGGCTTCGGCAGACGGACTCGCACAGCGAGCACGCGATCGAGAACACGCGGGTGGCCATCGCCGACGACGCTCTGCTGCGGCCGCGGCTGGAGGCCATACCCGATAGCGCTCCGGAGGCACAGAACGACAGCCTGAACGGTTCGGAGAACGATCCAACGGGTGAGAGGCTGAATCGGGTCGAATCGTCTCTCGTTCTGATCGGGGACACGCTCTCGGACCACACCGAGAAGCTGGACGAGCTGCTGATTCGCGCGGCACAAACGGGCACGGCGCCTCCTGACGAGGGGCCTGAGCCGGCGGGCCCGGCCCAAGCCGAGGTCGAGGGGACCGGGCTGATGTTCCCAAGGTTCTGGGCGACCTACCGGGACATGACGAGCGCGTTGAACGCGGTCGTCGGAGCCATTGATTTAGCGGGCACACGCCGCGTCAGAGGGGATCTGACCGGGTCTGGATACGCCCTCGTGGAGGCACACCGTCACTTGAACGGGTCGGCATTCGAACCCTGCGACGAAGGCACCTGGCCTGAGCAGTGGACCGACCCGATGCCCGACATCGCCAGACTCCTGTGCGAGAACCGACGGCATCTGCAAAGCCAGATGGAGGTCGCGGAGGCGATGCGCTCGAGGCGCGCCGAATCCGGGGATGTCTCTGAGCGGGAGGTGCGCTCGGGTGAGCTGGTTCGGACTTGGACCGGGGCGCAGGCAGCGTATGATCAGGGCAGAGAGGAGATCGAGCGCTTGCTCGCGTCCCTCGGCGACGGAGGCGCCCGTTAGCATGGGAGGGCGGTGGAGTCGATGGCCCTGGCACATCGCAGTGGCCGGGGCCCTCGCGGTGCCGGCTAGTGCATCGGCTCAAGCGTTGGCTCGGGCTCCGCGGCTGCCCGACGCGGCTCCCCCCCTGGTGCCCGCGCCGGGACTCCCGCCGTTGGACGACCTGTCGGGTGGCCCGGTCGTTCGCATCGAAGCCTCCGACGAGAGGATCGAGGCTGGGGAGCAGGTCGAACTCACGATTCACACAGGGTACGAAATCGGCGGGTCGTTCCAACCCTTTAAGACGACCTCCGTGGCCGTGAGCCCCGCCGTCAGCACGACCTATGAGGCGGCGGATCTGGGAAGCGGGCTCGCTGCGCCGCGCGTCACGGTTCTAATCGCAGGGCAGCCGACCGAGCAGCCACGTGTCGTACGGGTACTGCCTGCGCCCGAATCCCTGGTCTTGGAGCCGCCCGAGGGCGACTTCCCGTCCGAGAGCAGTCTGTCGTTGGAGGCCGGCCCCGCCGTGGTCGGCATTGGGCCTGGTGCGTCTTCGTTTGCCGTGGCCGGCGGCTCGCTGGCGGTGGTGAGTGGTTCGGACTTCTACGTCACTGTGCAGGCCGGGGCGCGGTGGATGGGACCCTCCGGCGAGGATCCGAGCTTCCCGACCGCGCCCAGGCCCGCGTTTCAGGATCGGCGACAGACGCTGGTTTCCCTCGGGCTTTCCCACTACGTGTGGGACGCGGTGGGTTTGTCCTTCTCGGGCGTTGCCGCCTGGGAGGTGGTCCGAGGGTCGGACTACTACCTGAAGCGCGCGTACGGCGCGGCCGGAGGCGTACGGTACCGGCGGCCTGTTCTCGGTCGACGTCTCGTCGTCGGCTTGGACTTGCTCTACTCCGACCTCAGCGAGTTCCAGAGGGTCGACTCACGGTGGAGGCTGGCAATCAGCCCTTCCGTCACCCTGAACGTCTTGCGGTAGCCGGATGAAACGCACCCTGGTCCTGATCTTGGCGTTCGGGGTCGCCGCGAGCTGCGTGAAGCTCCCGTACGATCTCGACGATCTCGACGGTCTCGATGAGCTTGACGATCCGGTCTTTGGAGCGCTGGACGTGAGCGTGTCGACCGTCGGCAGCGATCTGGATCCGGACGGCTATTGGGCCACGCTCGACGAGACCCTGGCCCTAGCTGTGGGCATCAACGGGTCGGTGATGTTTTCCGACGTCCAGCCGGGTGACCACTCGGTGAAGCTGGGCGAGATCGCCGGCAACTGCGCGCTGGCTGGTGCGAACCCGCGCACCGTGACCGTGCCGGAAGGGGGGGTAGGGCAAGCTACGTTCGAGGTGAGCTGTCTCGCCGTCCTCTTCGAGGTGATCGCGTATTCGACAGGACCGATCGGCGACATGGAGATCGTGGTCGTGAGCACCGGCGGCGGAAATCCCACCTCCCTGACCGGACCGGGATCGTGGAACCGGATTCCCGCCTTCTCCCCTGACGGAACGATGATCTTCTTCGAGACGGACCGAGACGGTGACCGCGAGATCTACGCGATGGACAGCGACGGATCGAATCTCGTCAACCTCACGAACAGTCAGGGACCCGATGGGGACCACGCCGTGAGCCCGGACGGCTCGAAATTGGCGTTCATCAGCGAACGAGAAGGGGGTTCGGAGGTGTATTCGATGGATATCGACGGCTCGAACGTCCAGCGACTGACCTTCAATTCATTCGTCGATGATGACCCGACGTGGTCTGCCGACGGTTCCCGCATCGCCTTCCGGTCCAACCGCGACGGGGACTACGACATCTTCGTGATGAACGCCGACGGATCGGGCGTCGTCGAGATCTCCAATAGCGCGGACGATGAAGACGACCCGGTATTCTCGCCCGACGGCTCGAGGATCGCGTTCGTGAGCGACCGCGACCAGGCCGCGGGAGAGATCTATACAATGGACCCCGACGGCTCCAACGTGGTGAGGGTGACCAACAACAGCGCCTTGGACTCTCACCCGGCCTGGTCCTGGGACTCGTCGAGGCTCGCCTTCGCGAGTGACCGCGACGGTGACCTCGAGATCTACATCATGGATGCCGGCGGCTCGAATACCGTTCGGGTGACTTTCAATCCAGGCCGGGACGACGGCCCGGACTGGGGTCCTCCGAGGTAGCGACCCCAGTGCTCCGCGGTGGGCGCCCTCAGTTACTCCACCACGCGCAGGTTTCGCCAGCGCACCTTGATCCCGCTGCCATCGTGGATCTTTCGCACCGCAGCTCCATCACACCCACTGAGTACGAGTACCGCTGCCCGCCCCATGAACCTCCGCCCCCTCCAACCCTCGGACCCGCAGAGCCTCGAGGCCGCCTTCCAGGCCATCGGCTGGTCGAAGCCGGCAGCCCTCTTCGAGCGCTACCTGAGGGAGCAGGCCGACGGCGAGCGGTGGGTTCGGGTGGCCGTGGTGGCCGGCGAGGTCGGCGGGTATGTCACGGTGGTGTGGGAATCCGGGGACCCCGAGCTCAAACGACGGGGGATCCCGGAGATCATGGACCTCAACGTGCTGCCTCATCACCGAGAGCAAGGGACTGGCACTGCGCTGATGGACGCTGCAGAAGCCGAAGCCGCGGGCCACGCACCTCGAGTCGGCCTGAGGGTCGGCCTCCACTCCGGTTACGGGCACGCGCAGCGCCTGTACGTCGCGCGAGGCTATCTGCCCGACGGCCGAGGTGCGAGTCGGGGTGGTGAGATCGTGGGGGAGGGGGCTATGGTGCCGTTGGACGATGACACGACGATCACGCTCATTCTGGAACTGGGCCCGACGTGACCCTTCATCATGTGCTGGACTGGGAGTACGGACCCGACGGGCTGCACACGGTGAAGCGGTTGATCGCTGATGGTGCCGAGGTCGACGGACGTTTCGGGCCATTGGAGGAGACGCCGCTCCACGTTGCGACCCGGCGCCGGCGCTGCGAAGCCATCGAGGTCCTCCTCGATCACGGCGCCCAGATCGACCTGACAACCGCCGGAGGCAAGACGGCCTTCGCTCACGCGGTTCGACGCGGCTTCGACGACGTCGTCTATCTCCTCACGCTGCGCGGTGCCGATCAACGCCTGGCCGCAGCGGATCGGTTCGCTATCGCCGTGCTGGAGGGGCGACTTTCCGATGCCCGAGCCATTCTCCGCGAACATCCGGGAGTCGCCCGAACGGGCAATCCAGAGGAAGACCGGGTCTTCGCAGATGCCGCTGGCCGCAACGATAACGAGCCCGTGTCATTCCTCGTGGAGGTAGGGGGCGACCTCCACGTGACGGGACTGGACCAGGGCACGCCTCTTCACCAAGCGGCATGGTTCGGTCAGCCGCGCAACGCCCGGATTCTCGTTGAGGCGGGGGCAGACCTCGACGCTTTCGACCCAGTGCATCGGAGCTCCCCGCTGCATTGGGCCGTGCACGGCAGTCGCTACTCGGGTGGTGCGTCCGATCGTCTCGAGGCCTACGCCGAAATCGTCCAGCTTCTCCTCGCTGCAGGAGCAGGAGTCCGCTACCCTGGTGGTGACGAGGACGGCGAGTATCTGCGCCGCCTGCGCACCGATGCTCCGCCCGAAATAAGGGGGCTGCTGCCGGAGTGATGCGTGAGGAGGCGGTCCTGTTCAGAAAGGAGGAGTAGTCATGGCGGACCCAATGCGACGTATTCGTTTCGTCGTCACCGGCGCCCTTCTGTTGGTCATGGGCCTCCTCATCCTTCAGGCCCTGGGCTACGGGATCGGCTTCTTCCTCGATCCCGCCTCCGGCGTCGGCGAGTTTGCCTCTCCACCCCCCGAGATCGTCGACGAACTGACCATCGCTCTCGTGGGGCTGGTCGGCGTAGGAATGATCGGGGCCGCCGCGATGCTCGGGCTTGCCGCGATGCTGATCGTGAGGGCGAACTCTGCGGGGACGTACGTCACCATGACGCTCGGTGGGATCTATGTCCTGACGGGCTTCAGTGCCTGGCGGGCCGGATGGGCGTGGGATGCGTCGTTCTACGTCTGCGGTGGTGCCCTCCTCTTTTTGCTTTCCCTCGCGGTTGCTTGGTTCCGAGCCGCGCGCATTGAATCGGCACAAGGAGTCGACCATGAAGCGGATGGCAGTGAACCCAACGAAGTGGGGGCTGAACTGGAGCATGAATCAGGCGGAGATCGTTGAGGGCCTGACCCGATATCTCCATTTCTCGGGCCAGGTCGCCTTGGAAGCCGACGCGAATTCCGAAATGGGAATCCGCGTGGTAGGGGAGGGGGACTTCCGTGCGCAGTTCCAGGCGGCCCTGGACAACATCGACGAGATCCTGACGGAGGCAGGGATGGGGCGAGAGAACCTGTTGTCGCTTCGGTTCTTCACCACCGACGTCGACGGTGTCATGGGGAACTACGACGTGTACTCCGACTGGATTGCCGAGGCGGGGGTCATGCCGCCTCAAACTCTCCTTGGCGTGAATCGACTCGCCCTACCCGAGCTGCTCATCGAGATCGAGGCCACGGCGGGCGATTAGTCGAGACGTCATCGCGTTGGGTACCTCGATCGCGCCCGAACCGCAATCGATGCGGCTCGAACGAGCGTTAGCCTTCCATCCTGCTCCAGCCCGCCTCCTCTCGACTCACCATTGATCGATGTACGGCTCACCTCCTAAAACCTTCGACGAGCTCATCGCTCCCTTCGACCCCGAGACTCGCGAGACCGCCGAGTGGCTGCGAACACTGATCCTGGAGTCCTTCCCCCATCTGGAGGAGGGGATCTACGGCGGTGTAAAGTTGGCCAACGCGCTCTACAGCGTCGATTCACCCAATTCCGTGGTCCTCGGCATCCAGCCGACCGAGGGTTTGGTGAAGCTCTTCATCCACGATCCCGAACATCTCGGTCGATCGTCGTTCAAGCTCGAGGGCCGTGGCAAGCACATGCGCCACATCAAGTTCACCGCTCCTCCTGACGAACGGCGGGACGAACTCGTCGAGCTCATGCGGATCCCGGTCGAGCGGCGTTCATGAAGAAGGTGGCCCGTTGACTCGAGGCCGATCTTGAGGGCCGCCATCCGGGACTACCGCGCAGACGCCGACCGGGCTGCCTGTCTCGATCTGTTCGACTCCAACGTTCCCGATTTCTTTCTCCCGGCGGAGCGTGCCGAGTTCGAAGCGTTTCTGGACGATCTCCCGGGTCCCTACTTCGTGTACGAGCCGGCTGGCCGGATTCTGGCGTCTGGCGGGTACGCACTGGCCGAGGAAGGACGCCGGGCCGACCTGTGTTGGGGCATGGTTCACCGAAGCCTCCATCGCCAGGGGTTGGGACAGGGCCTCGCTCGCTACAGGATCGATCGAGCCCGACGTCATCCGGGCCTGAGGGAAGTCGCGCTTCAGACGAGCCAACACACCGCGGACTTCTATCGCTCGCTGGGATTCAAGGTCGTGGATGTCGAGCCCGACGGATTCGGCGAAGGAATGGATCGATTGGACATGAGACTGGACGTCGAGCGGCCCGATCATGGGAGGCGGCGTGGCCTCGCCCGACGGTAGGCAGGCGCCCTGGGCAGCGGACCGCGATCTCGGTCCCCAGGAGGCGAGGGCCGCGATCGAGTGGGCGTTTCCCGAAGTCGAGGTGGGCACGGTCCAGCTGGTGGGGTCGGGCTGGGAGTTCGACGTGTATCGCGTGCGAGTCGAGTGCGAGGGAACCGACTGGGCTTTCCGCTTCCCGCGGCGCCGAGAGTATTCGGAACAGTTCGACGATGAGGCCGAGGTGCTGCGGGTCGTCGCCCGGACGGTAGCCCCCATTCGAGTGCCCTCCGTAGAGTTGCGGGGGGCGCCGGGCCCGCACTTTCCGTATTCGTTCGCCGGTCATCGCTTCATCGAGGGCATTCGGGCGGACGCTCCCGGTGTAGCCCTGGGCAATGGCTTCGCCGAGACACTGGGAGCCACGCTGGCGCGGCTCCACGCCTCGACGCCAGATGATGCGCTCAGGGATGTGCTGGGCCTGGAGACGGAGGGTCCGAGGGAATGGCTGGACGAGACGCTGGCCGAGATCGAAGGGCTCCGCGGGTTCGGGCCGGAGGTGGACGCGGCCCTCGGATGGCTTGAAGCGATCCCGGTGGTGCCGGCGCCGCACGGTGGCATGGCGCGGGTCATCCACAATGATCTGTGTCCGGATCACCTGCTGGTCGACGGAGCAGGTGACCTGTGTGGCATCATCGACTGGACGGATGCCGCTACAGGCGATCCCTTGATGGACTTCGTCGTCCTGTACGCGTGGAAAGGGCGCTCTTTCGTGGAGAAGGTCTTGGGCTGGTATGAACTTCGGTTGGACCCCGGCTTCTGGGAGCGCCTCGACTTCTCGGTGAGGGTGAGAGCGCTCCATTGGCTTCGCACCGCCGCCCAGGAGGGAGGGGACGTCTCGAAGCATCGACGTTGGGTAGAGAACGCCTTCGCGGGGGACACATCTTGAACGATCAGTACTTCCAGGCCCGCCCTCACCCGTGGCACGGTCTCGAGCCAGGGCCCGACGCGCCCGCCGTCGTCGAGGCCTACATCGAGATCACGCCCTTCGACCTCGTGAAGTACGAGATCGACAAGAGAAGCGGATACCTCCGGGTAGATCGGGCCCAGCGTACCTCGTCGCTTCCCCCTTCGCTCTACGGCTTCGTGCCCCGCACACTCGCAGCGGACAGGGTCGGCGGCCTCATGGAGGGAGCCGAGGGAGGAGACGACGACCCGCTTGATATCTGCGTCCTCAGCGAGCGACCCATTGCCCGTGCGGAAGTCCTGGTCCGTGCTCGGGTTGTCGGCGGGATACCCATGCTCGACGGCGGCCTCGCTGACGACAAGATCATCGGCATCCTCGACGATGATCCAGTGTACGGTCACCTGAGGTCCATCGAAGAGATCCCCGACGTCCTCGTGGGTCGACTCCTTCACTACTTCTCGACGTATAAGCTCCGACCCGAAAGCGCGGAGTCCGTCGAGGTGGGTGATCCGTACGGCATCGAACATGCGAGGGCTGTCATCGAAGCCGCCCTCGCTGATTACGTCGATGCCTTTGGCGTCGGTGACTGACGTCGGCCTCCCTGCAACGAATTCCATCGAGGACCTTTGTGGCGTCTCATCTTCTGATCGTGAACCCTGTGGCGGGCAGCGGGGAAGGCAGGGCGCGGGCCAACGTCCTTGTCGAGGCCCTGTCTACGGAGCACGAGGCTCGGGCCGTCGAGACGCACGAGCGGGGCTCGGCCACCGAGCTGGCTGCCGAGAATGCGATGGACTACGACAGGATCATCGCCGTCGGGGGCGACGGCACCCTCAACGAGGTCCTGGCGGGTCTGATGGAGCGGCGGAGTGGGGCCGGGGAGACGGCCGCTCTCGGGTTCCTTCCGGCTGGTACGGCCAACGGAGCTTGCCGAGCTTTCGACCTCGCTACCGAGCCGGAGGTCGCCGCCGCCTCCCTCGCCGACCCTCGGACCATGCTGGTAGACGTAGGAACGGTCCGTCATGAGGACGGGGAGCGGCACTACCTCATCCGCTTCGGCGCCGGCCTCGACGCCGCCGTCCTGGAGGAGCTGAACGCCTCTCGGTCGGGCTTCATGGGCTTCCTCGGGGTCTTCCGCAACGTCCCCCGCATCATCGCGGTCATGCGGGCCTATGACGATCCGGATATCGCTGTCGAGGTCGATGGCGAGTTCTTCGGACGGGGGGCCAGCGTGGTGCTGTCCAATGTGGCGGACGTGGGCCTGGCTGCCACGGTGGACGAAGAGGCCGACCCTTCGGACGGCCTGCTCGAGGTCCTGACCGTGCCCATGCCGTCGAAGTGGGACATCATCCGTTATGGACTGCGGATGGTCGCGTCGAGCCTCGCCAGCGCTCCCGAGGTCCGGAAGACGAGGGGCCGGCTCGTCCGGCTCACCTCCGACGGGGACGTGCCGTGCCAGGCCGACGGAGAGCCTGTGGGACGGCTACCGGTGGAGGTCGAGTTGACCCCCTCGGCGGTCCGTCTCCTGCTGACGTGACCAAGTCCGGCATCCGTCGATGACCAACCTGGCCTTCCGCCTATGAGGATCGCGGCGCTCTACGACGTCCACGGCAACCTACCGGCGTTGGAGGCGGTGCTGGCCGAGGTGGTCGGGGAAGGCTTCGACGCACTTGTGGTGGGTGGTGACGTTGTGCCCGGCCCCATGCCCGACGCCTGTCTTTCTCGCCTCCGCAAACTCGGGCCTCTGGCGCGGTTCATTCGGGGAAACGGCGAGGTGGACGTCCTTCGCTTCCATGGCGGAGAGTCTCCGTCGCGGGTGCCGGAGGCCTTCCACACGGGCATGCGATGGTGCGCCGATCGCATCGACGACGAGGCCGTCCGATGGATGAAGGGGTGGCCGCTGACCGTGCGCTTCGACGTCGAGGGGCTGGGGTCGGTGCTCTTCTGCCATGCCACCCCGAGAGACGAGAACGAGATCTTCACCGAGCGCACGCCCGAAGACCGCCTCTTACCCATTTTCGAGGGACTCGACGCGTCGGTGCTGATCTGTGGCCACACCCACATTCCCTTCGACCGTCGGGTCGGGGGCCTGCGTGTCGTCAATGCAGGTAGCGTCGGCATGCCGTTCGGACGTCGAGGGGCGTTCTGGGTGTCGATAGGGCCCGACGGTGTGACCCTTCGCAGGACGGACTACGACCTGGCAGCCGCAACCCGAGCCGCCGCGGCGACAGGGTATCCGGACGCGGCCATCATGCGCCTCGAGGATCCCCCTGACGCCGGCACGATGATCGACGCCTTCGAGCGCGTCGCTTTGGGGGGACGGGACGCGGGCTCGGCTTCCCGCTGAACCCGGGGCTGGCCGAAGTGTCTGCCACCTCGCAGGTTGGCCGGACCGGCCTCGAGCCCCACATGCCTCTCCGTCCCTTCGCGATAGAATGACCCTGAATCGGCGCAGTGCCCCGAGCCCTACGACGTTCATTCCAGCTCTCGCCCTCCTTACTGTGAGTGTCCTGGCTGCGGCCGGCTCAGTCGCGACGACCGGCCCTCTGGCGGCACAGGCCACGCCGCCGTCGGAGCCTCCGCCCGACTGGGGTCCCACGGCCATCGACTACTCCAACGTCCCCTATCCCTTTCCCGTGGACTACCTGGAGGTGAGCCTCTACGGTGAGGACCACCGTATGGCGTACATGGATGTGGCGCCCACCGGCGACGCCAACGGTCGCACGGTGGTCATCTTCCACGGGATGAACTTCTTCGCCGCGCCGTACGAGCCGACGATCCGTGCGTTGACCGGAGCCGGCTTTCGGGTTCTCGCGGTGGATCGCCTGGGGTACGGGCGCTCCTCGAAGCCCGACGTCCACTACAACCTCCACATGCCCGCCCGGCACACGAAGGCGCTCCTGGACGCGCTGGGTATCGAGGAGGCGGCCATCGTGGGGCACTCCATGGGTGGCATGGTGGCCACGCGCTTCGCCTTCACCTATCCGGAAGCGACGTCCCACGTGGTCATGGTGAATCAGATCGGCTTGACGGATCCCCGGCCCGGACGGCCATGGCAGGATCCTGCGGATGCCTACACGAGCACGTATGAAGGGACGACGTACGCCTCGATCCTCAGGGGGCACGTGCGCTACTACCCACGCGGATGGAAGCCCGAGTACCTGCAGTGGGTGGGCGTTCAATACGGGCTGACCCTGAGCGGAGACTGGCCCCGGATGGCCAAGGTACGGGCCGGGCAAAGGCGGATCCTGTACGAGGATCCCGTGGTCTACGAGTGGCAGCACATCGACACGAAGGCCCTGGTCATCGGTGGAGCCGACGACCGTCTCGTGTCGGATTTCCCGGCGGCGGCTCGGCACGTGGCCGAGGAGCTACAGAATGCCGAGCTGCTGATCTTCCCCGAAGTGGGACACTCTCCCCATCTCGACAATCCGGAGGAGTATCACGCCGAGCTCATCCGCTTCCTGCGGTCGAATCCTGACGAGCCCGCGGATCAGGCGTGGCAGGCTACCGACGTGGGGGTGCGGCGGTAGACGCGCCCGCGTTCCTTCAGTCGACGATGCGTGTGGAGCAGTCGGGGTAGGGGATGGCCTGGTCGCCCTCGATCCACATGCCGCAAGGCGTGCCCTCCCGCAGCATGCCTTTGAGGTCGAGAGTCCCGTCTTCCAGGTAGCGTTCGTACAACCCGTCGATGGTTCCGTCGCGGTACGTCACCAACTCCACGAGTCGACCATCGATGTACCAACGGCGGGGGCCATCGAAACGACCGCTACGGTACGATCCCTCTTCATATAGGTCGCCGTTCTCCCAGTAGGCCCGGTACGGTCCCTCCAGGGTCCCCTGTACGTAGGTGCCTTCCTCGAAGAGCTGGCCGTTCTCGAAGTACCACTCATAGCGGCCATCACGGACACCGTCGCGATAGATCTCTCTGGAACTCAGTCGCCGGTTCTCGAAGAACGCTTCGTACGGGCCGTCGTAGGTTCCTTCGCGGAGCGTCAGTCGCTTGGCGAGGACACCGGGTTGGTCGTCGAACGTCGCAATGGCCAGCCCCGAATAGGGCTCTTTGGTCTCCGGATCCAGGAAGACATTGCCCTGACGCACGAGGTCGTCCACCGGTCGCTCTTCCGTTCGCTCACACGCAGCCGCGACCGAGAGCAGTGCAAAGAGGGCCAGAAGGGTGCGGAGAGTCGGTGGGCCGGATCGTACGTGCATGGTGCGTCGGGTACGGGGATAAGCTGCGCGGAAGGTAAGGAGAATCCTACGTGTAAACAAATGTTTTCTGGCCGGGCCGAAGTCCAGTCGGGGGCGGTAGGGCAGCCCTCGGGTGGGTATCAGCTTGTCAGCTCGGCGTCCCACTCCTGGCGGTTGTGGGTTCCGTCGCAGAAGGGCTTGTTGCTCGAATGGCCGCACCGGCAAAGAAAGAACGGCTTGCCTTCCCGGGTCTCGATGGGCTGCCCGCTGTCGTCCACGAGCTTCGTCGGCCCTTCGACCTTGTACGGCCCCGTCTTCGAGATCGTTATGGTGAACTTCTCGTCATTCATTGATTGAGCTCCTTTTGGGGCCACGTACCCGTTGGTCGTCGCCTTGGTCCGCGCCCGCGGCCCGGGTAGATTTTTCTTCCAGATCGCCGCAACAACCTCGGGGTTTCTCGTGAAGCCTGTTCAGCGCAGAAGGTCTTTGGCCGTGAACGTCGACGGCGTCGTCATCGGCGGCGACGCACCGGTGGTCGTCCAGTCCATGACGAATACGGACACCGCCGACGTGCAGTCGACCTTCGACCAGGTGCGCCTTCTCGCCGACGCCGGGAGTGAGCTCGTCAGAGTCACGGTCAACAACGACGAGGCCGCCCAGGCGCTTCCGGAGATCGTGTCGCGGCTCCGAGCCCACGGCTACACGACGCCCATCGTCGGGGACTTCCACTACAACGGTCATCTCCTGCTGACTCGGCACCCGGAGGCGGCTCGCGCTCTGGCCAAGCTGCGTATCAATCCTGGCAACGTCGGGACCAAGCATCGAGACGCCAACTTCACGAAGATCATCGAGGTGGCCCTCGAGTACGACAAACCCATCCGCATCGGTGTGAATTGGGGCTCACTGGACCAGCGGCTCCTCACCGAGCTCATGGATGAGAATGCGGCTCGCGACGAGCCGCTGGAAGCTCAGGCCGTCCTCCACGAGGCGCTGGTTGAGAGCGCCCTGCGTTCGGCTTCTCTTGCCGAAGAACTCGGGATGGCCAACGACCGCATCGTCATCTCGACGAAGGTCTC
Source organism: Gemmatimonadota bacterium (assembly GCA_013002885.1). Taxonomy (GTDB): domain Bacteria; phylum Gemmatimonadota; class Gemmatimonadetes; order Longimicrobiales; family Gaopeijiaceae; genus UBA2589. The sequence continues at coordinate 13,139 of JABDLS010000156.1, forward strand.
GTCGGTTCGCGAACTCCATCAGGTGTACCGGATGCTGGCCGAGCGCTGCACCTACCCGCTCCACCTGGGCCTGACAGAGGCCGGGCTCGGCGCCAAAGGCATCGTAGCCACCACGGCTGGGCTCGCTCCGCTCCTCCTCGACGGCATCGGCGACACCATCCGCGTCTCCCTCACACCGAAGCCCGGTGGGGATCGGGCCGAAGAGGTCCGTGTCGCCCAGCAGGTCCTCCAGTCCCTGGGGATCCGCCACTTCGAGCCTCAGGTCACGTCATGCCCGGGGTGCGGACGCACGACGAGCACGTTCTTCCAGGAGATGGCCGAGGACATCACCGGGTACATCCGGGAGATGATGCCCGAGTGGCGAGCATCGTACCCTGGCGTCGAGGAGATGGACGTCGCTGTGATGGGATGCGTTGTGAACGGCCCGGGGGAGTCGAAGCACGCCAACATCGGGATCTCGCTGCCTGGCACCTTCGAGGAGCCGAAGGCCCCGGTCTACGTCGACGGCGAGCACACGGTGACGCTCAAGGGCGAGGGCCTGGTCGACGAATTCAAGACCATTCTCGACGACTACGTCCGACGGACGTACGGTGCGAAGGAGCCGGCAGGGGCCGCAGCGGAGTAGACTCCGCCGGAGCCGCGGCCGCTCGCGGCCGCGCTCGCCAGAAGGGGGTTGCGTATCCTACCATGTCGCACCACGGCAACGCTGCGCGTGGGCCCCGTCGTCTCATGAACGTCCGCGCTCCTCGGGGCCCGCGCGTAGCCCGCCTTCGCACCCTGGTCGAGGTCGTTTCATGAGCCACTCCAGACGTACGCTGAGTCTGGTCACCCTCCTTCTCATTCTGGGCGCCGTCGGCGGCGCCGTGACATGGCGTCTCCTGGACCTGGGTGCCGACGACGCCGCCGAAGCCGACACCGCCTCCGGAGAAGAGCTTCTGGTGCCCGATGCCGGGCCCTCCCAGTTCTCCGCTGCCGCCGCTTCTCCCGTCACGGGAGCCGAGGTGCAACGGGATACCCTCTGGATCCGGGTGACAGCGGCTGGCCAGGCTGAAGCGTACCGTCGCGCGACGCTGGCGGCACAGGCCGAAGGCTTCGTGACGCGCCTCCCGGTCCGGGAAAACCAGGGCGTGCAAGCGGGGGGCCTCCTCGTGCAAGTCGACACCTCCGAGGCGGCCCTGGCTGTGGCTCAGGCACGGGCGAACCTCCTGGCCGCCGAGGCCGACTATCGCCAGCGCACCCTCTTCGACGACGAGATCGATGACCCCGCCGTGCGAGCCGAGCGGGAACGGATCGCGCGCTCCACGAGCGGACTCGACCAGGCGCAGGTCGCTCTACGCCAGGCCGAGATCCAACTCGAAAGAACGGCGATATCGGCGCCCTTCGGCGGTCGGGTGGCGAATCTGGAGGTGGTGGAAGGCCAGAACGTCACCGTCGGTCAGGAACTCCTGACGGTCGTCGACCTCGACCCCATCAAGGTCGAGGTCCAGGTCCTGGAGTCGGAGTTGCGCTTCCTCTCCGAGGGGCGTCAGGCGACGCTCGCATTCAACGCCTACCCCGGGGAGGACTTCGTCGGGCGGATCGAGACCATCAATCCGGTGGTGGACCCCGAGACGAGCACGGGGCGGGTCACCGTTGTGCTGCCCAACGGCGACGGCCGCATCAAGCCCGGCATGTACGCCGAGGTCTCCCTCGATGCGGAAGCACTTGCCGACCGTGTGGTCATCCCCCGGGCTGCGCTGGTGGAGCGAGCGCGACGTCCGGTGGTGTTCGTCTACGAGGAGGGGCCTCGAGGCGGCCTGGCCAAGTGGCGCTACGTGAATCCCGGGCGGGAGAACGAGACCCACGTCGAGATCCTCCCGGAGGGCCCGGAGCAGGGGATGGTTGAACCGGGCGAGATCGTCCTCGTGGACGGACACCACTACCTGGCACACGACACACCCATCCGCCTGGTGGAAGATGTAGCGGCGGAGGGTGGGAGGCCGAGTCGATGAAGGCACTGTTGTGCGCCCTCCTCGTAGCCGGGGCCTTCGCCGGGCCGGTGACCGGTCAGGAACGACCGGAGGACCGCGTGCCCTCGAGGGCCGACCCCACCGATCCCCTGACCTTGACCCTCGACGAGGCCCTCGACTATGCCGCAGGAGCGAACCCGACGCTCCGCCAGGCCACGAACACGGCGACCCTCAACGCGGCCGAGTCCCGTTCGCTGTGGTTCACCCAACTCCTCCCCTCGGCGAGCCTGACCCTCTTCGAGACCGGTTTCACGGGGAATCTCCGTCGCCGGGCGCTGGACAACTTCGGCAACCCCATCCCAAACCCCGGCGCCGAGTGGAACTACTTCTCGAGCACATCCCACCGCTTCGGCCTGAACTGGACCTTGCAGGGTCCGTCGCTCCTTCAGGCCCATCGGACTCAGGGACTCACCAATCGGGACCGTGAGTTGGCGGTGCGGGGGGCGTTGAGCGATGTGCAGGCAGAGGTCCAGCGGCTGTACATGGACGCCCTCGAGCAGCGGGCGCTCATGCAGGCCGAAGAAGCGCTCATCGAGGCACGACGGATCGACCTCGATGTGGCCCAACGGCTTTTTCAGCTCGCTCTGCGTACACGAGTCGACGTCCTCTCGGCGGAGCTTCAGCTGGAGCAACAACGGCTCGCACATCAGCAGCAGGAATCTGCCTACCAGAGGGCTCTCCTGGCGCTCCGGACGGCCATGGGTCTGTCCGAGGCCCGGCCTCTCGAGTTGGAGGACGAGCCGTTGCCCCTCTTCGATCCTGTCGGTTTGAACGCGGACGTTCTGCTTGCCAGGGCATCGGAGGTGAATCCGGGCCTCCTCCGCTCGGACGTCGCCATGCGATCCAGTGAAGTCGCCCTGGCCCGTCGAAGAGCCGACTGGTGGCCGCAGATCGACCTCGGCATGAGCGTCTTCAAGGTGGCGTACGAGCCGTTCGGAGAGGCTCTCTTCGAGCCCCCTGGGACGTCGGAGCTCGAGAGCCAGTTCTACGTGCAGCTCTCGTTTCCCATCCTCAACGGCTACTTCCAGTCTCAGGTCGAGCGCGATCGGGCGGCGGTGGAGCTCCAGAACGACCGAGAGCTCGATCGTCAGGCTCGTCTGGAGCTCGAAGAGGCCATACGTGGCGCTCTCCTCGACCTCGAGAACGAGTGGGCGTCCCTCCAGCTCTCGGAGCGGTCGCTGGTCATCGCCGAAGAGGCCCTCCGCCTCGCCCGAGAAGAGTACCGCCTCGGCACGCGCACGTTTTCGGATCTGCGCGACAGCTTCCAACAGGAGGCCGACACACGACGCGGGGTGATCACCACCCGCCACCGTTTCGTCGACGCCCTGCTGACGCTGGAGGCGGCGGTAGGGGCGCCGGTGCGCTGACGCATGTCGATTCCGGCGCTTTCCACCCGACGGCCTGTCGCCGTCTGGATGCTCTTTTTCGCCATCGTGCTTCTGGGCGTGATCTCGTACGTCCGCCTGCCCATCGACCTCCTGCCGGACGTCAGTTATCCGCGTCTGGTCATCTACACGATCTACGAGGAGGTGGCGCCGGAGGAGGTCGAGCGCCGGATCACCGAGCCCATCGAGGCCGAAGCCGCTGCGGTCCCGGGTGTCGAACGCGTGACGTCGGTTTCCCGTTACGGCGTGAGCCTGGTGACCCTGAGGTTCGCGTGGGGCACGGACATGGACTTCGCCATGCTCAACGTGCGGGAACGCATGGACAACGCCCGCGACGCTCTCCCCGAGACCGTGGCGCGGCCGACGATCCTGAGGGTGGACCCCGAGTCCGAGCCGGTCATGACCCTCTCGGTATCGGGTGGCGGGGACCTCTGGCAGACGAAGGAGCTGTCCGAGACGGTCTTCCGGCGCCGCCTCGAGCAACTCGATGGCGTGGCCCAGGCGGCCGTTACCGGGGGACTCGACCGGGAGATCCGCGTCGAGGTGGACCCGACGCGCCTCGAGGCCTATGACCTGACCATCGAGGAGATCTCTGAGGCGCTGGACCGGGCGAACGTGAGCGCCCCTGGCGGCACCATTCTTCAAGGCCGCTACCGCTATCCGCTGCGGACCCTGGGTGAGTTCACGACGGTGGAGGAGATCGGGGAGGTGGTGGTAGCCCGACGCACGCCGGGCTCGGGTGGAGCCGGCGGTGGCGGGTCGGGTGGGTCGGGGTCGGGGAGTGAAGCAAGCGGGGGCGGCGCGTCGGGCGGGGTCACGGTGATCCGGCTCCGGGACGTCGGGCGCGTGGTGGATGGCTTCGCTGAGCGGGAGACGGTCGCTCGCTACGCCGGCGAGGAATCGGTGGGGATCCTGGTCTTCAAGGAGTCCGGTGCCAACACCGTCCGGGTCTCCGACGCCGTGCAGGAAGTCCTCGACCAGCTCATGGCCGAGTACCCGGCCATGACTATCGACGTCGCCGACGATCAGGCGGGCTTCATCGCCGACTCCATCTCCAACGTGGTCCAGGCTCTGGTCTTCGGGGGTCTTCTCGCGTTTCTGGTCCTCTTCCTCTTCCTTCGCGACACCCGCTACCCGTTCGCCATCGCACTGGCCATCCCCATCTCGGTGGTAGGAACGTTCGCGCTCATGGAGGCTGCTGGGGTCAGTCTCAACATCATGAGCCTGGGGGGCCTTGCCCTGGGTGTGGGCATGCTGGTGGACAACTCCATCGTCGTACTGGAGAACATCTTCCGGCACCGGGAAGAACTGGGAGCCGACCCTCTGTCGGCTGCGGCGGCCGGCGCCGAGGAGGTCCAGTCGGCCATCACCGCGTCGACACTGACCACGATCTCCGTCTTCGGTCCCATAATCTACGTGGAGGGTGTGGCCGGGGAGCTCTTCAAGGACCTCTCGCTGGCGGTGGCGTTCTCGTTGCTCGCGTCCCTTCTGGTGGCGTTGACGCTCCTGCCGTCGTTGGCGGCGCGCTTTGGCGCCGACGGGGTGGCCCGGGCGCAGCGCGGGGAGGAACGTGTGGAGGGCCCGGAGGGTGGGTGGCGGCGCCTGGCGTGGCGTGTGAGGTGGGTCGCTACAGCTCCTCTCCGGGGCGTTACCGCCGCTGGCCGCCTGGGTGGAGAGCTCGTGCGGTTCTGGGGACGTGAGGTCGGCGGGGCCATCGGAAGGATGGCGCGCCCGGGCCTCGACGCCTTCGATCGGAGGTTCGCGGTCTTCGCACGCCAGTATCACTCGGCTTTGGAGTGGGCTCTGGACCGCTCGGCGATGGTGTTGGCGGTCTCGGCCGTGGCTCTGGCGGCGACGGTACTCCTCGGGGTCGCTCTCCCGAGGGATCTTCTCCCCGACGTCGATCAGGGCGCGTTCACCATCTCCCTCGAATTGGAAGAGGGCACGTCGCTGGCCGCTACCGACGACGCGGCACGGGCCATTGAACGGGCGGTCCTCGATGATCCCGATGTGGAGACGGTATTCGCGAGTGTCGGTCGAGACGTGCGGGCCTATTCCCAGGGCGAGGACGCGTCGGGACTCCACACGGCCACCTTTCAGGTACGCGTCCGGTCGGGCGCGTCCACGGACCTGGTGGCGGGGCGGGTTCGCGAGCTGGCTTCGCGCTTCCCGGCTGGTGCGCTGGCTGTCGAGACGGGACAGGCGACCGCCCTCGGTGCCATGCTCGGTGGAGCCGAAGCCGACGTCTCGGTGCGGGTGAGGGGTGAGGACCTGGAGGCCGTCTACCGATACGCTCAGCAGGTCTCTGAGCGGGTCGCGGCGGTGGAATCGGCGGCGAACGTCCGCATCGGGACGGAGCAGGGGCAGCCCCAGATCCAGATCGAGATCGACCGTGCCGCGTGTGCGGCGTACGGCGTCGATCCCCGGGTCGTCGCCGAGACGGTGGATCGGGCCATGCGAGGAGATGTGGCCACCGAGTTCGTCGACTTCGACCGCAAGATCGACGTGGTGGTGCGCTACCCCGACAACATGCGCTACTCGAGGGCGACGCTGGAGGGGCTCCGGGTCCAGGGGATCCCTATCCGCGAGCTCGTAGTGGTCCGCGACGCCCTGGCCCCGGCCGAGGTCCGTCGGGAAGATCAGTCGCGGATGGTGCCGGTGTACGCCGATGTGGTGTCGGGCGGGTTGGCCCAGGCCATCGAGGAAATCGAGACGACGTTGGCTACGCTGCCTCCGACGGCCGACGTACGGTGGGAGGTCGGCGGCGAAAACGAGGAGATGCGGCGCTCCTTCCGCGACCTGGCCTTCGCCTTCGGGTTGGCGCTGATTCTGGTCTACATGATCCTGGCTGCCCAGTTCGAGTCCTTCGTCCATCCGTTCACCATCCTCATGTCCGTGCCCCTGGCTCTGGTGGGCGCCGTGCTCGCGCTCCTTCTCACGGGCCAGGGACTCAACACCATGAGCCTCATAGGGGCGGTGATCCTGGTGGGCATCGTGGTCAACGACGCCATCGTGAAGGTCGACTTCATCAACCAGGCGAGACGTCAGGGCCGGGAGCTTCGCGAAGCCATTCTGGAAGCCGGTCGCGTCCGGTTGCGGCCCATCGTCATGACCACGGTCACCACGGTCCTGGGGCTGCTGCCCATGGCCCTGGGCATCGGGCGTGGATCCGATCTCCGGGCTCCTCTTGCCATCGCCGTCATAGGAGGACTTCTGGTGGCTACGGCGTTGACCCTCATCATCGTACCGGTGGTCTACCAGACAGTGGAGCGGGTGCGAGCATGATCCGGATGAGTCTTCGTCGCCCGGTGGCGGTAGCCATGACGTACGCGGCGGTGGCGCTCCTCGGGGTCGCGGCCTGGCAGAACATCCCCATCGAGCTCCTTCCCGACACAGAGCTTCCGCGCCTCAACGTGACGGGCTCGTGGCGCGGCGCTTCACCCGAGACCGTGGAGGCCTTCCTGACCGCTCCTCTCGAGTCTGCGATTCAGCAGGTCCGGGGCGTGGAGCGCATCGTTTCAGAGTCCTTCGAAGAGCAGGGCATGGGGACGGCGCAGATCACCGTCGAGTTCCAGCGCGATGTGGACATGGACTTCGCGCGGCTCGACCTCTCGGAGCGCATCGCGACGCTCGAGGAGTCGCTGCCTGCCGGTGTCGGCCGGGTGGCGGTGAGTCAGTACGTGCCCGACGAGTTCCAGGACCAGAACAGCCCGTTCCTCCTCTACACCTTTACCGGGCCCTACACGCTGGAGGCGCTTCGCCGGCACCTCGACGAGATCGTGGCACCCGAGGTCACGCAGGTGGACGGAGTCTCCCTGGTCCAGGTGTTCGGCGGGCGGGAACGGCGCCTGGAGATCGAGCTCGACGAAGAGGAGATCGGCGCTCTCGGCCTGGATCCCCTCACGGTGCAGCAATCCATTGCCGATCTGGACCTGGTGCGTGAAGCCGGCGTGGTGCGTCAAGGATCGTCGGAGCGGACCATCACCATCATGAACCGCCCGGCGAGCGCCGATGACGTCCGCAACGCGGTCATCACGTCCGCCGGTGGCACGCCGATCCGGGTGAGGGACATCGCCACCGTCCGGGACACGTACGAGGAAGCCCGAGCGCTGGCGCGTATCGACGGGCAGGCGGCCGTAGGCTTCCAGGTGTTCAAGGGCATCGGCGTGAACACGGTCCGGACGGCCGAGGCCGTGCGCGACCGGATCGCCGAGCTCGAAACGCTCCACCCCTTCGGGAGTCGACTCATCCTCGAAGACGACATGAGCGAGGACATCGAGCGTCAGCTTACCGATCTCAGGACCCGGGCCCTCTTCAGTGCCTTGGTGATCTTCTTCGTTCTGCTGGCCTTCCTCCGGTCGTTCCGGTCGGCGGCGTTGATCTTCACCACCATCGCCTTCAGCGTGCTCATCGCCCTCAACCTCATCTACTTCGGAGGTCTGACGCTCAACCTGTTGACGCTCATGGGCTTGGCCATGGGCTTCGGGCTCATCGTAGACAACGCGATCGTGGTGCTGGAGAACGTCTATCGCCGATGGCAGGGAGGCGAGTCGGCGGCGGAGGCCGCCGAGGCCGGCGCCAAGGAGGTGGTGCTTCCCATCTTCGCGTCCACCGCGACGACGCTCATCGTCTTCGTGCCGTTCGTCTATCTCCAGGGCGATCTCAGGGTCTACTACGTGCCCCTGGCCGTGGTCGTCGGACTGACGCTGGTGGCGTCCCTCTTCGTGGCCTTCACCTTCATTCCGTCGCTTTCGGCGCGGTTATTGGCCGCGGGTGGGCGACCGAGAGCCAGATGGGAGACCGCGGGAGAAGGCGGGTCGGCCAAGCCCACCGACCCTACGGTCGGCGCTCCCTTCTACATCCGCTTCTATGCCGATCTGGTCGGCCTCACCGTCCGGTTCCCCTGGACCGCCATCTTCATCACCGCCGTGGCCTTCGGGAGCTCGTACTATCTGTTCGACCGCTACGTGAGCACCTGGGCCATGTGGGGAGGAGGGCAAGGGCAGGACACCTATATCCAGGTCCAGATCACGCTGCCCCGCGGGTCCAACCTCGAGCGCACCGACCAACTCATGCGCTTCTTCGAGGAGCGGGTGGCGCAGATCCCGGAGGTGGGCCGCTATCGCTCGGACATCCGCGAGACCTTCGGCTCCATGCGGATCACCTTTCCCGACTCCATCGAGAACACCCAGATCCCGGTGGTCATCAAGGAACAGATGATGGCCTACAGTCACACCTTCACGGGTGCCGAGGTCCGCGTGTACGGCTACGGACCGTCGTTCTATGGCGGAGGCGGCTCGGCACCGAACTACGGCATCCAGGTGCTGGGCTACAACTACGAGCGGGTCCGGGACATCGCCGAAGGCCTGGGTGCCCGCCTCCAGCGCCTGAGCCGGGTCGTGGACGTCGACACCAACGCCAACTCGAACCGATTCCGGCGCGACAAGGCGTGGGAGTTCGTCGTCACAGTAGACCGCGATCGTCTTTCCACGTATGGACTTACGGTCGATGATCTCGTAGGGCGCTTGAATGCGGCCGTGGCGGGCACCGCAGGATTGAGCCGGCTGAAGATCGGGGGCGAGGAAGTCCAGTTCCAGGTGAAGCTGGCGGACAACCTGGAGACCGACATCCTGGAGCTCCGGGAGACGCTCATCGATACGCCCGATGGTCGACGGATCCGCCTCGCTGAGGTCATCACCGTCGATCAACAAGACGTACTGGCCCGCATCCGGCGGGAGAACCAGCAGTACGAGCGAACGGTGGCCTACGAGTTCCGCGGTCCGGCTCGGCTCGGCGACGTGATCCATGATCAGATCATCGCCACGACCGATGTCCCTCCGGGATACACGGTGAAGGCCGGCGATCGGGGCTTCTTCATCGACGACGAGGAGCGGACCCAGATCGTCATGGTCCTCGCCGTGGCGCTCCTGCTGGTCTACATGGTCACAGCCGCCCTCTTCGAGTCTTTCAGGCAGCCGCTCTGTGTGATCCTGACGGTGCCGATGGCCCTCATCGGCGTCTATCTGGCATTCTTCCTCACGGACGCCTCGTTCACCCGCGAGGCGTACGTCGGCGTCATCATGATGCTGGGCATCGTCGTGAACAACGCGATTCTCCTCGTGGACCACGTCAACGGCATCCGTCGGCGACGGCCGGATCTACCGCTTCCCGAAGCCATCGTTCGGGGGACGCTGGAGCGGGTGCGGCCGATCCTCATGACGACGACCACGACGGTGTTGGGCCTTCTTCCGCTGGTGCTGTTCGGCGATACGACAGGCACGAACATCTGGGACGCCCTGGCGCTGGTCCTCATCGGTGGCCTCCTTTCGTCGACGATCTTCGTTCTGACCATCACGCCGGCGGCGTATCACGTCGTGGAAAGGGGAGTGTCCTCCAGGAGGGACGCACCTGTCCCGGCGACGGGACTCCCGGGCGTGTCCGCCATGACGGAAAGCGCCATCTGAAGGGGTTCGCCGCGCTGCGTCTCGATGGCACGTCCCTTGCTTTTCACGTGTAGTAGGAATGCGTGGAATCAAGGCCACGAAGGGGGACACACGAATGCTGCGCAGCGCACTGACACGGGCGACCATCGTCGCTCTCCTGGCCGTCGCGGCCCCGGGCTTGGTAGATGCCCAGGCCGGGGACGGTTTTCTCTTTCGAGAGCCGCGGGTGACGCTCAAGTTCGAAACCGGCTACGGCTTCCAGCGCGCTCAGGGGGCGATCTTCGACGACCTCCTGGAGCGGCAGACGCTCGATCGCAGGTCGTTCGACAGCCCCTATCTCGGTGGAGAAGTCGCCGTCAGGGTCAACGACCGGGCCGACGTCGCCCTCGGAGTCGGCTACCAGAGCTCGTCCACGGTGTCGGAGCTGTGGGACTGGGTCGGGACCGACGATCTGCCCATCGAGCAGGTCAACGACTTGACCTTGGTGCCCGTGGTCGTCAGCGGCCGCTTCTTCCTCAAGCCGAGAGGCCGGTCCATCGGCCGTTTCGCCTGGGTCCCGGAGAAGGTCGTACCGTACCTGGGGGCCGGGCTGGGGCTCATGTCCTACTCCCTCGAGGTGTCGGGTGAGTTCGTGGACGAGAGCGACCCGGAGTTCCCCATCTACTCGGACCGCCTCAGCACCTCACGCAACACGTTCATGGCGCGGGGCGCCCTGGGTCTGGACCTGGCCCTCGGCAGTCAGTTCGTCCTGAACGGCGAGGCCCGCTACAATTATGCACGGGGCTCGCTGGATAACGATTTCTCGGGCTTCGGCGACATCGACCTCGACGGGTTCCAGTTCGTCGCCGGTGTCGCGGTACGCTTCTAGGAGGGCAGGACCATGATTCATCGACTCGCAGTCGTCGCCGCACTCGCCTTCGTCGCTGCTCCGGCCCAGGCCCAGCAGACCGACTCCCGCTGGCAGCCCTTCGTGGGTTGCTGGGAAGCCGTCGGTGCCGAGGACGAAATCGGCCTCTTGTGCTTCGCTCCCTCCGACGGAGGCGTCGTCCTCACGAACGTCGTCGACGGCGAAGTCGCCTCCACCGAGCGGCTCGTGGCGGATGGCGAACAGCGGCCCATCAATGCCGAAGGGTGCGACGGGTGGGAGAGCGTCCAGTTCTCCGAGGACGGCCGCCGCGCCTTCACCCGCACCGAGTTCACGTGCGCGGAGGGTGAGGCCCGCTCCGGTACCGGCGTGATGGCGTTCACGGCGCCCAACTTCTGGGTGGACGTCCGCGAGCTCGACGTCGACGGCGAGAAGGTGGCGTGGGTGCAGGAGTATTTGCTGGCCGACGCCGAGGCTCTTGCCGAGGCCGGCGTCGCGGACCCCGCCGCGGAGTCGCGAATGGCCGTTCGTTCGGCCCGCCTTGCCGCGGCGGCCGATCTGGATCTGTCGGATGTCGAGGAAGCCACTCGAGTCATGGGTGACCGCGCCATCGAAACGTGGATCGTGGCCCACCGCAACGGCTTCGACCTCGACGCCGAGGCCCTGGTTCGTCTGGACGACGCCGGCGTCTCCGACCGTGTCATCGATGCGCTGGTGGCCGTTTCGTACCCCGATCGCTTCATGGTCGAGGCCGGTTCCCCTGCAGAGCAGATGGAGGGAGCGCCTCGTCCGACCCACTACCGCGGCTACATGGGCTACAACCCCTGGTTCGGGCGGAGCTTCGGTGTCGGCTACGACGGCTTTGGATACTCGCCCTTCCATAGCTACCGGTACTCGCCGTATTCTCGCTACGGATACTCTGCCTTCGGATATCCCGGCGGCTACGGGTACGGCTACGGCTACGGCTACTGGGGCTCCAGGCCGGGCGTGGTCATCATCAACCGCCGGCCTTCGGACAGTGGTGGCCGACTGTACAGCGGCCAGGGGTACCGGCCGCGAGGTAGCGCTTCACCGAGTGGTCGGAGTGCCAGGCCTCGGGGATCGGCCAGCCCCTCCTTCGGTCGGGGTGGATCGAGGACCGGGTCCGCGGCCCCGTCCCGTGGAGCCACGCGGACGGCCAAGCCTCGTGGTGCCAAGCGTCGGCGTAGCGGAGGCTGACGCGAGGTCCTGAGAGCCGATCGTCAGCGGGCTCCATCGGCGCCCGGATGCCTTAGGGTGTCCGGGCGCTTGTGCTACCTTGTTCCGCTATGAGCGAGAGAAGGGAAGGGACCGATTTCATTCGCCAGCAGGTCCGGGCCGATCTGGCCTCGGGCCGGTACGATGGGCGCGTGGTGACGCGGTTCCCACCCGAGCCCAACGGGTACCTGCACGTCGGCCACGCGACTGCGATTCATCTCAACTACGGGATCGCCGAGGACTTCGGCGGCCGCTTTCATCTCCGCTTCGATGACACGAACCCGGAGAAGGAGGATCCCGAATTCGTCGAGGCCATCAAGGCCGACGTCCGGTGGCTCGGAGCCGACTGGGGCGACCACCTCTATTTCGCCTCGGACTACTTCGAGAGGATGTACGAGTGTGCCGTCCACCTCATCGAGAACGGACTGGCCTACGTCGACTCCCAGCCCCTGGAGGCCATCCGTGAGGGCCGTGGCTCCCTCACCCAGCCGGGCACGCCGTCGCCGTATCGGGATCGCTCGGTGGAAGAGAACCTCGACCTCTTCCGACGGATGCGCGAAGGAGAGTTTCAGGACGGAGCCCACGTGCTCCGGGCCAGAATCGACATGGCCGCCACCAATCTTCTCATGCGGGACCCGATCCTGTACCGCATCCGCCACGCCGAGCACTATCGGCAGGGCGACGCGTGGTGCATCTACCCGCTTTACGACTACGCCCACTGCCTGGAGGACGCCTTCGAGGGCGTCACCCACTCCATCTGCACCATCGAGTTCGAGAACAACCGAGCCATCTACGATTGGGTGTTGGAGAACACGGGCTTCGAGGAGCCTCGGCCCCACCAGTACGAGTGGGCGGGCCTGGACCTGGAGAACGCAGTCCTCTCCAAGCGGAGCATCGCTCCCCTTGTGAAGGCTGGCCTCGTCTCGGGTTGGGACGATCCCCGGTTGGCCACGATCGCGGCGTTCCGCCGGCGTGGCGTGCCCCCGGAGGCCATCCACCTTCTCGCCGACATGGTCGGCGTGTCTCGTTCCGGTGCAAGGACGGAGGAGACGAAGTTCGACTTCGCGATCCGCGAAGTGCTCAACGAGCGGGCTCCGCGAGTGATGGCCGTGCTGGACCCGCTGAAGGTGGTTGTGACGAACAAGGACGAGGGTGTCGAGGAGATCGACGCGCCCTCCTACCCGCCGGATGTGGGGCGAGAGGGCTCCCGTATCGTGCCCTTCTCAGCCGAGCTCTGGATCGAGCGGGCCGACTTCGCCGCGGACCCACCCAAGGGCTTCCGCAGGCTTGTGCCGGGGGGCGAGGTGCGTCTCCGGAACGCCTACGTCATCCGTTGCGACGACGTGGTGGAGGACGATGACGGCAACGTGGTGGAGCTCCGTTGCACCTACGACCCGGAGACCAGGGGCGGCAAGACACCCGACGGCCGGAAGGTGAAGGGGACGATCCACTGGGTTTCCGTCCCCCACGCTCTGGACGCCGAGGTGCGGTTGTTCGGGCCGCTGCTGAATCCTGAGCCCGACGACGCGCGCTCCGTCGACCCCGCCACCGGGACCGATCCCCTCGCCGAGGTCGAGGCGCCGGACATCACCGAGCGCGTCGACCCGGCATCCCTGGTCGTCATCGAAGGTGCCAAGATCGAGCCGTCGGTGACCGACGACCCTCCCGAGACCCGGTATCAATTCGAGCGCACCGGTTACTTCTGGCGCGATCCCGTCGACGGCCAGGGTGATTCACTGGTCTTCAACCGCATCGTGGCGCTGAAGAGCACGTATCGGCCGGGGGTGACCGACACGGAGCGCGGGGCGAGCGGCAGAGCCGAAACAGGTGGCAAGGCTGGCGGCGGGAACGCCTCAGGGCCCGCTCCGTCGGTGAAGCCTCAGGTAAGCGATGAGCGTGCCGCCGCGCGCTCGAACAACGCCACCCTCGCGGCCCGCTTCGAGCGCTACCAGGCCGACCTCGGTCTGAGCCAGGAGGACGCCGATCTCCTCACGGGCTCCGAGGCGGCCGGCGACTTCTTCGAAGCGGCTCTGGCCGAGCACGACGACGCTGCTTCCGTGGCGGCGTGGATCGTCACGGACGTCCGGGGACTCCTGGAGGGCCGCACGCTCCTCGACTTGCCCTTCGGAGGCGCCGAGCTGGGCCGGCTGGCCGCCCTCGTCGATGTGGGGACCGTGACCCGCCGCGCAGCCAAAGATGTTCTGGCGCGGATGGTCGATGAGGGCGGGGAGCCACGAGAGCTGGTACAGGCCATGGGCCTGGAGGCCGTCTCGGACGCCTCCGAGCTGGAGGCAGTGGTTGACGCTGTCCTCGCCGAGTGGCCGGCGAAGGTCGAGGAGTACCGTGGAGGCAATTCCAACCTCATCGGGCTCTTCGTCGGCGAGGTGATGAAGAAGACCCGTGGCGCGGCCGACCCCAAGCTCGCCCGCCAGATGCTGACCGAAAGGCTCGACTCGTGACCATGAGACTCCGCTTCGCCCCGTCCCCCACCGGCTATCTCCACGTCGGGGGCGCCCGCACGGCCATCTTCAACTGGCTGCTGGCTCGGAAGCAGCGCGGCATCTTCGTGCTCCGCATCGAAGACACGGACCGGGACCGATCGAAGGACGAGCACACGCAGGCCATCCTGGACGGCATGACGTGGCTTGGTCTGGACTGGGACGAAGGTCCGTACTTCCAATCGGAGGGGGTGGAGCGGCACCGGGCTGCGGCCCTCCGCCTTCTGGAGGAGGACAGGGCGTACCGGGATTTCTCCGACCCTGAAGCGGTTCGTGCGGAGGCCAAGGAGCGGGGCATGCACCCCAGTCGGGTGGCCCGTGAGAAGGCCGAGGCTCTTGGCCAAGCCGGAGCCGATGAGCGGGCTGCCGACGGGGAGCCCCACGCCGTCCGCTTCCGGGTCCCCGACGGTGAGACGGTCTTCGAGGACATGGTGCACGGCGAGATGCGTTTCGGCAACGACGACATCGACGACCTGGTGGTCCTCCGGAGCGACGGAACGCCGGTCTACAACCTGGCCGTGGTGTCCGACGACGCCGAGATGGGCATCACCCACGTGATCCGGGGCGACGATCACCTCTCCAACACACCGAAGCAGGTGCTCTTGTACCGCGCCCTGGGTCTGGCCGAGCCGATCTTCGCTCACGTGCCGCTCATTCTTGGACCCGACGGAAAGCGCCTGTCCAAGCGCCACGGTGCGACGGCGGTGGGTGACTATGCCGAAGAGGGGATTCTACCCGAAGCCATGGTGAACTTCCTGTCACTTCTGGGATGGAGCCCCGGCGACGATCGGGAGTTCATGACCATCGACGAACTCATCGAGGCCTTCGACCCGAACCGGATCCTCAAGAAGAGCTCGGTCTTCGATTCCGACAAGCTCGCGTGGCTGAACGGAAAGCACCTGGCGGCGATGGCCGATGTGGAGTTGGTGGGTCACCTACGCGCCGCCTTCGTGGGCCAAGGTGGGTACCGCGACGCGCTCCTGGACGACGGCGAGTGGGCCGGGGCTCTGCTGGAAGCCATCAAGGTCCGGGCCCGGACCCTGGACGAGCTCGCCGATCAGGCGCGCCCGTTCGTGTGCGACGAGCTCAGCTACGATGAGAAGGCCGTGCAGAAGAACTGGCTCAAGGACCCGACCACAGCCGTCGAGCGCCTGGAGCGTGTGGCTGCGGCATACCGGGACGCTGAGTGGACGAAGGAGGACTTGGAGGCGCGACTCCGTGCGCTTGCCGAGGAGATGGAAGTGGGGGCCGGCAAGCTCATACACCCCCTTCGTGTGGCCCTCACGGGCAACATGGCGAGCCCGGGCATATTCGACGTCCTCGTGCTTCTGGGACCCGAACGGGTCTTCCAGAGAATCGACGCGGGTCTGGACCGAATACGCGCAGGGTAGACAAAAGGCTTTCTTGACACCTTTCCGAGCCGCACATTAGGATAGCTTCCGACACGTCTCGGGCGCTTCCCTCGCCCCCCCCTCGAGGTGCATCATCGTTGGCTAGATCCGACGCAATCACTCCACGTGAAGCCCCGACGACCGCCCTCCAGGGTGAACCGCTCACCGAGATCGAGCGGAAGATCCTGGACTTCATGGTTCAGTATCTGCGTGAGAACACGTATCAACCTTCCATTCGCGAGATCGGGCAACGGTTCGGCATCAAGAGCACGAAGACGGTGTCCGAGCACCTCCAGGCTCTAGCCGACAAGGGGTGTCTCGAGCGCGATCCTTCACGTTCCCGCGGTGTCCGCATTCTGGGTGTCGACCTCAGCGCCGACACCGTAGCCGTGCCGTGCTTTTCGGAGGTCCCTGCCCAGGGCATGTCGACAAAGCCCGACGCCTTCGTGTCCGTCGATCGTCAGATGGGGAGCGAAGACGGATCATTCATGGTCCGAGCAGGCGCCGGTGACCTCGCGGTCCTCGGTGTCGCCGAGGGCGACCTTGTCCTCGTCTCTCCCGTGCACGGTGACGAGATCGAAGACGGGACCATCGTGGTGGCCGAGGTCGGTGATTCGTCGACCTTCCACCGCTACACGTCCAATGGCCGGGGGACCTACCTCGAGGCCCTCCAGCCCGGAGGTGAGCGCACCCTCGTGGAGGACCTGGATGCGCTCCATATCCTGGGCCGCGTGGCCGGCTTCTACCGACGCATGGACGAAGCGGCGTCGGCGAATCTCACGCCTCACTAGCGGGTCGATCCGTTGGGCGACGTCGCGTGGATGCGGCGGGCGCTCGAGCTCGCCCGGGAAGCCCAGGCTCTGGGCGAGGTTCCTGTTGGCGCCGTCGTGGTCCGTGACGACGAGATCATCGGAAGTGGTTTCAACCGCACCATCTCCGACGCCGACCCCACGGCCCACGCCGAAGTCGTGGCGATTCGTGAAGCGGCCTCGAGGCAGGGCGATTGGCGGCTCACCGGCAGCACGCTCTACGTGACTCTGGAACCGTGCGCCATGTGCGCCGGCGCCATCGTCCTCGCTCGCATCCCGCGGGTGGTGTTCGGAGCCTCGGATCCCAAGGCGGGAATGGGCGGGTCCCTGGACGACCTCTTGCGCGACGAACGACTCAACCATCGTTGCGACGTCACAGCGGGCGTGGAGGCCGAGGAGTCGTCGGTCATGCTCAAGGCCTTCTTTCGCGCCCGGAGGGCTGGAGAATGAGGGTGCGGTCGGACAGGTCGTCGAGGCTGAAGACGAGACGCGGGCGAGGTGGCCTCACGGTCTTGTGTCTCGTCGTCCTCGGCGGGTGCACCGTCATCACCGTACCCGCCGAGCCTCCGGGGCCGGTAGCGGCGCCCCCGGACCGGCCTGTGCCCGCCGACTCGGGCGACCCGACACCTCCTTTCGAAACAGGTCCGACGGTGCCGGTGACCCTCGACCCCGTTCGCCCCTTCGACGAGATACGAGCGCTCTGGGTCGTCCGCTTCACCCTCACCAGCGAAGAGGCGGTCATGGAGATGGTGGAGCGGGCGGACGCCGCCGGCTTCAACACCCTCATCGTGCAGGTGCGCGGGCGTGCGGACGCCTTTTACGCCTCGGCGCTCGAGCCCCGGGGCGAGTCGGTGCAGGAGCCCGAGCCCTTCGACCCCCTGGCGCTGGTGGTCCGCGAGGCCCACGCGCGGGGGATGGCCGTGCACGCCTGGATCAACACGCACCTCGTCTGGGGGCCCACGGCCCCACCGACGAGTGCGGCTCACCTGGTCAACACCCACCCCGACTGGCTGGCGTTGCCCAAGGCGCTCGGTCGTGAGCTCCTGGCTGTCGACCCCTTTGACCGGTCGTACCTGGATCGGCTTGTGGAGCACGCCGCCGCCAACGAGCATGCGGTGGAGGGGATCTACTCGAGTCCGTCGCATCCCGAAGTCCAGGACCGGGTCCATGCGGTCTGGCTCGACGTCGCCCGCCGGTACGATCTCGATGGACTCCACTTCGATTATATCCGCTTTCCATCTGCGGATTACGACTATTCCCTGGGAGCTCTCGAGCGCTTCAGGCTTTGGGTCCGGGCAGCTCTGGAGCCGGATCGGTTCGCCGCGCTCGATGCCGCATACGCTCGAGATCTCTACGCCTTCGTAGAGGGCGAAAGCGAGCTGTGGGACAGCTTTCGTCGGGAGCAGGTGACGACCTTGGTCGAGCGCATCTATCGGGACGTCAAGGCCCTGAATCCGCGCCTCGTCGTCTCTGCGGCGGTGATCGCCGACCGGGAGGTCGCGTACTCGGATCGCTTCCAGGATTGGGTCGCCTGGCTGAGGGACGGCGTCCTCGATATCGCCGTGCCCATGGCCTACACACCGGACGCGTCCCGTTTCGTGGACCTCGTGGAGACCGCTCGCGACGCCGCCGGGGACCGACGCAGGGTCTGGGCGGGCATCGGGGCGTACATGAACAGTCCCGAAGGCACCTTGGAGATGATCGACATCGCTCGTGCCGAGAATACCGGGGGCGTCGTCCTCTTCTCCTACGACTGGGTCGTCGGCGAAGGGGCGGGTGACCCCTCCAATCCACTCCTGGAGCGCATCGGTCGAGCCCGCTTCGGGCGGTAGCCGAGGGCGGGGCTCAGCCCGGTTCAGCCGGCGGGCGCCGCCTCCGAGTCGGACTTCCCGACGACCCTCAGGAACACGAAGAGGACACCCGCGCCAGCGAGAAGGGCGATCCAGGGCGGCAGACCGTACGCCGTACCGATGTTGCCCAGGACGATTCCGACGACGCCGACAGCCAGGGCGTAGGGAAGCTGGGTGCGCACGTGGTCCACGTGATCACACGCCGACGCCGTCGAGGAGAGCACGGTCGTGTCCGAGATGGGCGAGCAGTGGTCGCCGAAGATGGCCCCCGCGAGGACGGACGCGATGCCACCGAGGAGCACGGCATCGGCTGGCCCGCCTGGATACACGTCGGGTCCGCCCAGCGTGACCGTGAGGGGGATGACCACCGGGAGCATGATGGCCATGGTGCCCCACGACGTGCCCGTGGCAAAGGCCATGGCCGCCGACGTCACGAAGACCACGGCGGGCATGAGCTCGATGGGGAAGCGATCGGACAGGAGAAGGGCCAGGAAGTCGGATGTCCCGATGACCTCCGTGACTGAGCCCAACGACCAGGCCAGGGTGAGGATGAGCATGGCGATCATCATGGCCCGCATGCCCCCTACGAGGGCATCGATGGCCTCTGTGAGGCTCAGGAGCCGCTGCCCCATGGAGAGCACGATGGCCACGAGGACGCCGGTCAGGGATCCCCAGAGGAGAGTGGCGAAGGGGTCCGCTTCACCGAAGACGTCCCTGAGGCCCGCGTCGGGGCCGACGACGGAGCGACCCGACAAATACAGACCTACCAGGACGACCAGGACCACGCTGAGCACCGGGATCCCCGCGTTGTACCACCGTCTTGGCGCCCCTTCCCGGGGCTCCATGATCTCGCTGGAGGTGTCGACGGCCAGCGTGGCGTCGGGCCTGTGGAGGCCGCCACCCGCCGAAGCGCGGCGCTCGGCCCCGAGCATGGGTCCGAAGTCCCGGTCCATGGCCGAGGTCAGGACCACGAAGAAGAGGGCCAAGAGGGGATAGAACAGGTACGGGATCGTCTCGACGAAGATACCGAAGGGGCTCAAGGCGAGGAGTGCGTCGGCTCCGGCGGGATTCTGCTGGGCCGCGATGCCCAGGCCGTCGTCGATAAGACTGATCTCGTACCCGACCCACGTCGAGACGGGGATGATTGCGGCGACGGGGGCAGCCGTGGAGTCGACGAGGTAGGCGAGCTTCTCCCGCGAGATCTTCAGCCGATCCGTGATCGGGCGCATCGTGTTGCCCACGATGAGCGTGTTGGCGTAGTCGTCGAAGAAGATGGCCATGCCGGCGGCCCAGGTGGCCAGCTTGCCCCGTCGGGGCGTACTGGCGAGGGGGGCGACGGCTTCGACGATGCCCAGAGTGCCTCCATTCCTGGAGATGAGCCCGACCATGCCTCCCAGGAGAAGGGAGAAGACGACGATGGCCGCGTGGTCACCGTCTGCGAGGGCGGGAACGATGAAGGTGTCGACCATCCGACCGGTGGCCGAGATGGGGTTGAAGCCGGCCAACGCCAGGGCGCCGAGCCAGACGCCGACAAAGAGGGCGGTGAGCACCTCGCGGAAGATCAGGGCCAGGAGAATGGCGACGACGGGAGGGACGATGGAGTACCACCCCGACGTCACCGTGGCATCGTGCTCCAGTTCGGCGTCTCCCACGATGACGGAGAGAGGGACATCCTCTGATGAGGTGACGACGAGGTCCCTCACAATGATCGAGTCGTGGGCCACGGCAACGCCTGTGCCCAACAGCCGTCCATCGGCCGCCCTGACCTCGAGCCAGGCGGAGGGAACATCGTCGGCGCCGAACACCACGATCTCGAAAGGGACGCCCCGCAGGAGAACGCCGGGCGGCTCCGAGAGCTCCTGTGCGTGAGCAGGTGCCATCAGCGCGGCGAGAGCGGCGGCGGCGAGAAGGACGGATCGAAGGCTCATGGGCAGGGTTGTCGGATGACGGTTCTTCTTGCTCAGGCCCGCGCCGGACCGCATCGCACGGCATCGGGCGTGCCCACTATGGGGAATCGTACGTCCTCGTGACAGTCCGGTATCACGTTGACCCGAACCGGCCTTCCTCCGAACTTTCCGCCGCCGCGAGCGGCCCCGTCTCCGTCGGGGTCCGGAAATGCCCCTCCAACCCGCTTTCATGACCGCTCCGACCCGCATCCACGTGATGAGTGAATCCGAGGTGCGACTGGCCGTCGCCCGGATGGCTCGAGAGATCGTGGAGATGAACGGGGGCACCGACGGGCTCGTGCTGATGGGCATCCATCGCCGCGGGACTCAGATCGCCGCCCTCATCCGCCAGGAGATCGAAGAAGCCGAAGGCGTCGAACTCGACGCTGGCTCCCTCGACATCACCCTCTATCGGGACGACCTGGAAGTGGTGGGTCCCATCCCGATCATCGGGGGATCCGAGCTTCCAACGCACGGCGTCGACGACCGGTGCGTCGTCATCGTCGATGATGTCGCCTACACGGGACGGACGGCCCGGGCTGCTCTCAATGAACTGAGCGATTGGGGACGGCCACGCCGGATCCTGCTCTGCGTGTTGGTGGACCGGGGTGGACGCGAGCTTCCCATTCAGCCCGACGTCACGGGCCGGGCCGTCCAGGTCCTGGACCGTCAACGCGTCGAGGTCCTGGTGCCCGAAGTGGACGGTCGGCTGGGAGTGGAGCTTCTGCAGGCGGACGGAGGTGAGTCGTGAGCGAGGAGCGGCTCTCCCTCGGCAAGGATCTGGTCGGACTGGAGCATCTCTCCGCCGAGCAGCTTCAGATGATCCTGGACACGGCAGAGCCCTTTAAGGAGATCTCGGAACGGAGGATCAAGAAGGTCCCGGTGCTTCGGGGCAAGACCATCGTCAACCTGTTCTTCGAGGCGTCGACCCGAACCCGGATCTCCTTCGAGTTCGCCGAGAAGCGTCTCAGCGCCGACACCGTCAACATCTCGTCGTCGGGGTCCTCGGTGGTGAAGGGCGAGACGCTGGTCGATACCGCCCGGAACCTCGAAGCCATGCGCATCGACATGGTGGTCATCCGGCATGGAGCATCGGGGGCGGCACGCTTCCTGGCCGAGAGGATCCCGTCCAACGTGATCAACGCGGGTGACGGGTGGCACGAGCACCCGACGCAGGGGCTGCTCGATCTCCTCACCATCCGGGATCACAGAGGCCCGTTGCAGGGACTCAAGGTCTGCATCGTCGGGGACATCCTCCACTCGCGGGTGGCGCGGTCCAACATCTACGGACTCAGGACGCTGGGAGCCGAGGTAGCAGTGTGCGGACCCAGAACCCTCATGCCGCCGTCTCCGGAAGAGATGGGGTGCACGGTCTTCACCCATGTGGAGGAGGCCATCGAGTGGGCGGACGTGCTCAACGTCCTCAGACTCCAGCTGGAGCGGATGGAGGGCGGGTACGTCCCCAGTCTCAGGGAGTACAACCGGATCTGGGGCGTCTCGAGTCGCCGTCTGGAGGCGGCGCCCCGGGACATCCTGGTCCTTCATCCCGGCCCCATGAACCGTGGCGTGGAGATCGACTCGGACGTCGCCGACGGCGACCACTCCGTCATCCTCAACCAGGTCACGAACGGGGTCGCCGTGCGGATGGCCGTCCTGTACCTCCTTGCCGGGGGACAGCCCGAGAAGGCCGAGGCCGCCAAGCAGGGAGCAGAGTCATGACCGCGAAGACGTTGCTGAAAGGGGGGCGTGTCGTCGACCCGAGCCAAGCTGTGGACGATTCGTTGGACGTCCTGTTGGTGGACGGGGCCGTCGCAAAGGTGGGATCCGACGTCGTCGCCGGTGAGGACACGGAGGTCGTCGACTGTTCGGGGCTTGTCGTCGCACCGGGGCTCATCGACGTCCACGTGCATCTGCGGGAACCCGGCGAGGAGCACAAGGAGACCATCGCAACCGGTGCCGCGTCAGCCGCCGCCGGGGGATTCACGGCGGTGTGCGCGATGCCCAACACCGACCCCCCCATCGACGACCCCGCGGCCGTGGGCTTCGTCGTGGCGGCGGGACGCGCGGCTGGCCTTTCGCGTGTCTACCCCGTGGGGTGCATCTCGGTGGGCCGTGAGGGTCGACGCCTGACGCTTGTGGGGGAGATGGTCGACGCCGGGGCCGTGGCCATTACCGACGACGGCAGTCCCGTCATGAACTCGGGTCTGATGCGCCTCGCCCTGGAGTACGCTCAGGCCTTCGACGTTCCTGTCGCGGATCACCCGGAAGACGTGGGGCTCTCGGCCAAAGGCCACATGAATGAGGGGATCGTCTCGGCCCGTCTGGGCCTGGCAGGCAAGCCCAACGCCAGCGAAGACATCCACATCGTCCGGGACCTTCTTCTGGCAGAACTGACCGGCGGACACATCCACTTGCAGCACGTCTCTACGCGCTTCGGTGTCGAGTCCATCCGCCAGGCCAAGGCTCGGGGTGTTCGGGTCACGGCCGAGGCGTCACCCCACCATCTGGTGCTCACGCACGAGGCGGTGGATGGCTACCGAACCGAAGCCAAGATGAACCCGCCGCTCCGGACTCAGGCAGACGTCGACGCCGTGCGACAGGGTGTCGCCGACGGCACCCTCGATACCATCGCCACCGACCATGCACCGCACCACTACGACGAGAAGGAAGCGGCGTTCGCAGACGCGCCGAACGGCATCGTCGGTCTGGAGACCGCTCTCGGGGTCGTGTTGACCCGCGTCGTCGGCGAGGGCGTCATCGACCTGCCCACCATGGTCGAGCGGATGAGCTGTCAGCCGGCGCGGGCCTTCAACCTTCCTGGCGGCACGCTGACCGAAGGGGCCGTGGCTGACATCACCGTATTCGACCCTGACGAGAAGTGGACGGTAGACGCGGCGGCCTTCGCATCGAAGAGCCGCAACACCCCCTTCGACGGGTGGGAGCTCCGGGGGCGTCCGCGCCGGACCATCGTAGGTGGGCGGACCGTGTGGTCGGCTTGAGCGGGGTGGTGGCGGGCACGCAAAAAGACCCGGGGCCGTGGAGGCTCCCGGGTCTTTCTTCCTCGAGGGCGCCTGGTGTCAGGCGCCGGAGGAGTTCAGCTGAGGCCGTTGACGTGCCGGGTCAGGCGGCTCTTGAGGTGGCCCACCCGGTTGGGGTGGATAAGCCGACGGGTGGCGGCCCGATCGAGGAGGGCGACGGCCTCCTCGAGGCGAGCGCGGCCGTCATCGGCGTTGCCGGCGGTTTCGACTCTCTTCACGGCCGTACGGATTTTGGAGCGCTCCGCCCGGTTCTTGAATCGGGCGGCCCTGCTGAGCTCCATCCGCTTTTTGGCACTCTTGATATTCGGCATGCTGCTCTCTAGAGCGGTTTCCACAAAATTGACGAGCACAGAAAGCTAGATGAGACCGTGGTTCGGATCAACGGGTACGGGCGCGGAAATGGGTGAGGTAGCTTGATCACATGAATGTCGTTCTCATCGTTGCCGTCCTGATCTTCTCCATCGTCGTCCACGAGGTCGCCCATGCGTGGCAGGCCCGGAGGGAGGGGGACGACACCGCCGACAGGCTCGGTCGCATCACGCTGAACCCCCTCCCGCACCTGGACCCCGTGGGTTCGTTCATCGTGCCGGCGGTGCTCTACTTCTCGGGTTCCGGCTTCCTCTTCGGGTGGGCTCGACCGGTACCGGTGAACAAGGCGAACTACCGTGAGCCGGTTGCTGGAGACATCCGCGTCTCGCTGGCGGGAATCGTCTCCAACCTGATCCTGGCGGTCATCTGCACGTTGTTCATGGCGGTCCTCGTGAAGGCGGACGCCGTCGTCGGACCCCTCGGGAGCGTTGGCGACACGGTGTACGATGCCCTCAACTACGGCATCCTCATCAACCTCATCCTGGCATTCTTCAACCTCCTGCCGATTCCTCCCCTCGACGGGTCCCACGTCATGGCTCACCTGCTCCC
Organism: Gemmatimonadota bacterium; assembly: GCA_013002885.1. GTDB lineage: Bacteria > Gemmatimonadota > Gemmatimonadetes > Longimicrobiales > Gaopeijiaceae > UBA2589. The sequence goes on from JABDLS010000156.1 coordinate 37,527, forward strand.
GGCCAACCTCCGCCGGCCGTACGAGCGGGTCAGCGAATGGGGGATCCTCGTCCTCATCGGGATCATGTATCTGGTACCCGGGGCTTTCTCCGTCGTCCTCTGGCCGGTCTACGAGCTTCGCGGCCTCGCAGACTGGTTCGTGCGCCTGTGGATCTGACGGTCAGCGAGCGGATCGCGGCAGGACGCGACGACTTCCTCCTCGTCGAGATCGAGCGGTTCCAGGGCCCCCTCGACCTGCTCCTGCACCTCATCCGGACGCAGGACATCGAGATCTTCGACATTCCCATCGCGACGATCACCGAACAGTTCCTCCAGGCCATCCGAGGCCTGGAAGCCACCGATCTCGATGGCGCCGGTGAGTTCCTGGAGATGGCCGCCACCCTCATCCACATCAAGTCGCAGATGCTCCTGCCGCGGCCAGGGCAGGACGAGGACGAGGATCCCCGCGCCGAACTCGTCCGCCGCCTCCTGGAATACGAGCAGATCCGGGAGATCTCGCAGCGGTTGCGGTCGGCCGAGGCCGACCGAAGCCGCCGCTTCGGGAAGGGCTACGTTCCGCCGCGCCCGAAGAAGCTCCTCGAAGATGCACCGCTGGAAACCACGTGGGACGAGGTCTTCGAAGCGGCGATGCAGGTCGAGATGCCCATCCCGCGGGATCGCACCCATCGTGTGACGACGCGCACGGTCACCATGGAGGAGAAGGCAGTCCTCATCCTGGACCACCTCAAGCAGAGCTCGCGAGTGGAGTTCAACCGGCTCCTGCACGGCTTCAAGGAGCGCTCTCACGGGGTGATGACCTTCCTCGCCGGACTCGAGCTCACGCGACGACGGATGCTTTTCCTTCGCCAGACCCGGCCCTTCGCCGACCTCTGGATCTATCGTCGGGAGGACGATGGCGACGAGGGTGACGAGAACGACACCGACACCAGCGACGACGAAGGAGTCGACGCGTGAACACGCATCAGATCGTTGAAGCCGTCCTCTTCGCCTCTGACGCCCCTCTGACGGCGGACGAGATCGCCAGGGCGGACGAGATGCTCGACGAGGACGAAATCGAGGACGCCCTCCAGTTCCTTCGGGCCGAGTACGACGATGCCGGACGGGCCTTCCAGCTCGTGGAGGTGGCAGAGGGATACCAGGTCCTCACCCGACCCGAGTTCGCACCCTATCTCGAACGTTTCGACAACGTTCCGCGACCGTCTCGTCTCTCGGGCCCGGCCCTCGAGACTCTGGCCATCATCGCGTATCGGCAGCCCATCGGTCGTGTCGAGATCGAGTACATCCGGGGCGTAGGCTCGTCGGGGGTCATCCGAACGCTCCAGGACCGTCGGCTCATCGACGTCGTGGGGCGTGGGGAAGGACTCGGACGGCCGCTGCTGTACGGAACCACCAGCCACTTCCTGGCGCATTTCGGCTTCAAGTCCATGGAGGACCTGCCCCGTCCGGATGAGCTGCCGATCGTGCTTCGCGAGCGCATCCCGCTGGAGGCCGAAAGTACGGACGATTCGGCTTCGGGGGGTGAGGACGAAGGCGACGAAGGAGCCGCGCCCATCGCCGAGCTTCCTGACGGGTGGAGCGCGGAGGACGCTGGGGACGAGAGCGCAGGAGATGACGCCGAGGAAACCGGCCCGGTCGCTCAGGACTGACGCCGGAGATGCCCGACGAGTCTGTCCGTATCCAGAAGTACCTGTCTCAGGCCGGTCGGGCATCTCGCCGGGAGGCGGAGCGACTCATGGAAGCCGGGAGGGTCACTGTGAACGGGGAGGTCGTCACCGAGTTGGGCAGCCGCGTCGTACCCGACCGTGACGAAGTCGCTGTGGACGGTGAGTCGGTGCGGGTCGCCGCGGAGCGTTGGATCATGCTCCACAAGCCGTCAGGCGTCCTCACCACCCGTTCGGACCCTCACGGAGGGCGGACCGTCTACGACCTCCTGCCCGAGGCGCTTCACGGGCTCACGTACGTCGGTCGGCTGGATCTGGACGCCGAAGGCCTCCTCCTCTTCACCAACGACGGCGACACCGCGCACGGGATTCAGCATCCCAGCCGGGAGGTCGAGCGGGAGTACTGGCTGGAGGTGGCGGGCACCTTTTCGAAGAGCGCCGGTCGGGCGTTGACCTCGGGGGTCGAGCTCGACGACGGGGTCGCGGAGGCGAAGCGGGTGTTCGGTGTCGATCCCGGACCGGTGACGTCGACGCTGTCCCTCGTCATCACGGAAGGGCGCAAGCGGGAGGTTCGGCGGATGCTGTCCGAGGTTGGCCACGCCGTCATGCGACTCAGGCGCCAACGCTACGGCCCGGTGAAGTTAGGCGACCTGGAGAGGGGGGCCTGGCGTGACCTCACAGAGGGGGAGGTCGACGCTTTGCGGCGGGCTGGCACCCAGCCCTAGTGGTACGCGCTCCTGTCCCGCCACATCTCGGGATGGAATAGAAGTACGACGGTGTAGATCTCGAGGCGCCCCACGAGCATGAGAAAGGTCAGGACGCCCAACCCCGGGCTCGACATCCATCCGTAGTTGTCGGTGGGGCCCAGGTCGGCGAAGGATGGCCCCACGTTACCCACCGAAGCGATGCTCCCTCCGATGGCCGTGAGGGGCTCGATCCCCGTGAGGGCCAGCGCCAGGGCACCGGCGAGGCAGAGCAGCAGGTACAACATGACGAAGCCGACGACCCTGGCGCCCACTTCGTCTTTGACCGGTTTGGCCCCGATCCGCGTGACGAAGACTGCTCGCGGGTGCAGGTGCTTCCGCAACTCGTTTCGGGTCTGCTTGAGGAGGAGCATGACCCGGAGCGCCTTGATGCCGCCGCTCGTGCTGCCGGCCATGCCGCCGACGAAGAAGAGGGCGAAAAGGACCATTCGCGCTCCGGGGACCCAGAGTTCGTAGTCGGCGCTCACATAGCCGGTCGTGGTCGTAATGGCGAGAACCTGGAAGAGCCCGTCTCGGATGGCGGACTCCACGTCCCCATGCGTGCCCGCCCAGAGGTTCAGGGCGATGATCACCGCCGCCGCGCCCAGGAGCACAAGGGTGAAGAAGCGCCATTCCTGGTCCTTGAAGTACTGGAAGCGGCCGGTGGCGGCCCGGAAGTGGAGGGCGTAGTTCACGCCGGCGAGGTACATGAAGACGATGGTCACCCACTGGATGAAGGGTGACATTGCCGCCATCGAAGCGTTCTTCGTGCTGAAACCTCCGGTCGCCAGGGTGGAAAAACTGTGGTTGACGGCGTCGAAGGGACCCATGCCGCCGATGAGGTAGAGCCCGGCGAGAACTGCGGTCAGGCCGAAGTAGACGAACCAGAGGAGCTTGGCCGTCTGGGCAATCCGCGGGCGCAGGCGCTCCGGAGTCGGGCCGGGCACCTCGGCTCGGAAGAGCTGCATGCCGCCGACGCCGAGATAGGGGAGGACGGCGATGACGAGCACGATGATGCCCATACCGCCGATCCAATGGGTCATGGACCGCCAGAGGAGGATGCCGTGAGGCAGGCCTTCGATGTCGCCGAAAACGGTGGCTCCCGTGGTGGTGAACCCCGACATCGCTTCGAAGAAGGCCGCCATGGGCGACGCGAGTACCCCGGTGAAGAGGAAGGGGAGACTCCCGAAGATCGCGGTGGCTGCCCAGGCGAAGGTGACGATGGCGTATCCTTCACGGGCGGTGACGTCTTCCTCGAATCGTGTGCGGGCGTACACCGCGCCACCTGCGGTGAAGGTCACCAGGGCAGCGAGGAAGAACCCCAACGCGTCGCCGTCGCCATACCCGAGGGCCACGACGCCCGTCAGCGCCATGGAAAGGGCGAGGAACACCTGCAGGAGTCCGACGACGTTGAGGACCTTCCAGAGCGACATCAGACGACCTGCGCCATCAGCCGACCCTGATCGTCGTCAGTGGTCCCCCCGCGAGCGCCAGTGCCATCAGGCGAACAGCGCTTCGATCTGGGGGATGGCGTCCGGCATGGCAAAGACGATGACATCGTCGCCGGGTAGGAGCACGTCCTCGCCCCTCGGAAGAATGATGTCGTCACCCCTGATGATCGTCCCGATAACACCCTGCTTGGGAAAGCCGACCTCCCTGAGGGCGGTCCCCGCGATCCGCGACCCCCGCTGCACTTCGAATTCGATTGCTTCCGCTTCGATTCCCGAGAGCGAGGCGACGGTCATGACGCGGCCTCTCCGCACCCGTCGCAGGATCGCGTTCACCGCCGAGATGCGGGGTGAGATGCTGGCGTCCACTCCCACCGCGGGGACGAGCTTGAGGTATTCGAACTTGTGGACGAGGGCGAGGACCTTCCGAGCTCCTGCCTCCTTGGCCAGCAGGCTCGAGAGGAGGTTGGTCTCGTCGTTGCCGGTGGCTGCGACGAAGCCGTCGCTTCCGCTCACGCCCTCCATTTCGAGGAGTTCCAGATCCGTGGCATCGGCGTGGAGGACCAGGGACCTGGGCAGAGCCTCCGCCAGTTCGACACACCGTCGCTTGTCCCGGTCCAGAATCGTGCACTGGACTCCGTTTTGCTCGAGGATCTCTGCCAGGTACTGCCCCTCGGGGCTGCCACCGGCGATCATGACCCGTTTGAGGTCGAACTTGTCGTAGCCCGCCAGGGGGGGCACGTCCTCCAATTCCGTGTGGGGCGCGAGAAGGTAGATCTTGTCACCGGCCTCGATCGTGGAATCCGCTTTGGGGATGACCGTCTCACCGTCCCTCACGATGGCGGCTGTCACGTAGTGGTAGCCGCCAGGGGAAAAGGTGGCCCTCAGTTCGCGGATGGTCCGGCCGGCGACCGGCGCGCCCTCGCGGACGGTGAGGCCGATGAGTTGTACCCGACCTCCGGCGAAGTCCGATACCTCGGTGAAGGCGGCGTTCTGCAGGAGCTGGAACGTATCCCGGGCACACTCGCGCTCGGGATTCACCATCAGGTCGATACCCATCTGCTCCCGGGACAGCACCGAGTCCGTCTGGTAGTAGTCGGGATTCGAGATCCGGGCGACGGTGTACTCCACCCCCATCCGTTTGGCGGCGAGGCAGGCGATGAGATTCACCTCGTCGCGGCTCGTGACGGCCAGGAGCATACTGGCCTTCTTGACGTTGGCCCGCTCGAGGACCGAGAGGGCCGCTCCGTTGCCTACGACGGTCTGGATGTCGAGGAGCTGTGCCGCGTGCTCCGCTTGATCGGGGTCCGACTCGATGAGAACCACGTCCTGGTGCTCTTCGGAGAGCCGCTGAGCCAGGTGGAACCCGACTTCTCCGGCGCCCACCACGAGGACCCTCATGACCGATTCCGGCCTGAATCGGGTGCAATGATCACGCTGTGCCGAACCTTTGTCGGAGGACGCCGACCCGCACGGCCGGCGCCGTGATCAAAAATAGCGCTTGTGCGCCGTGATGAGTACGCGCGAGAGAAGGCAGTACGCGCTGGAGAAGGCGAGTACGCCGTAGAGAAAGCGAGTGTGCGCGAGAGAAGCGGACCGCTGGCCGCTGACGGTCGAGGCGAGGCGGGCTATCTTCTTCCCTTCGGGCCCGTAGCTCAGTTGGTTAGAGCAGCCGACTCATAATCGGTAGGTCCCAGGTTCAAGTCCTGGCGGGCCCACTCGGAAGTGTTCGGTCGATGGTCTCGGCGAACCTCCTATTCATCGACGTCCGGCGGCTTCCTCAGCTTCTTCTTCCGACTCCGCCGCCTCTTCTTCTCGAGGCGCTTCCGCTTCTGGCTCTTGGGCACCTTGGTCGGAATCCGCTCCGCAGGCACCTCGTTGCGTGCCTCGAGGCGTGCTCGTAGGCGAGCGAGGGCCAGGCGCCGGTTTCTGTACTGACTCCGCTCGTCGCGGGCCTCCACACGCTCCCCGGTCGGCAGGTGGACGAGGCGTACTCCGCTCTCCGTCGTGTTCTGATGTTGACCGCCCGGTCCCCCCGATCGAAAGGTCTCCATCCGGCATTCGGCGAGGAGTGCCTCGTCGTCTTCGGGGATGACGACAGGAGCCTCGGCGGCGTCCTCTCCTGCGCTCTCGTTCGACTCGGTCATGAGCTCTCTTTCGACTCGGTCATGGACTGCGGGGCGGGGGTAGCCGGGCATGGTAATGGTCGGGCGTTCTCGCTACTCTACGGCGCCATCCTGCCGATTGATCCTACCCGCGATGATGATACTCGAAGGCACCGACCAGAGCCCGGGCCTGAAGGTCCTTTTCAGCCTGGCGTGCGTGGTGGTCATCGTCTTCGGCCTCAGGCTGGCGGCGCCCATTCTCTTGCCCTCGGCACTCGCGCTCTTTCTCACGGTTCTGAGCCTGCCCATCATGGTCTGGCTCCGCAACCACCGGGTGCCGAAGGCCTCGGCCATCGTGATCCCGGTGCTGGTCAACGTAGCGGTGGTGGGGCTCCTGATTACTCTCTTCAGCCAGTCCCTTTCAGAGCTTCAGCGTGAGCTCCCGCGCTACCTCAACACCCTCACGCAACTCCAGGCTTCGTGGTTCGAGTCCCTCGAGGGGCGCACCGGGATCGTCCTTACCGAGTACATGACGATGGAGGTCATCGATCCCGGGGCCATCATCGGCCTGGCCCGGGGAGCTGTGGGACGGATCGCGCAGTTCGTATCCATGACGTTCATCGTCTTTCTCATCATGGCCTTCATGCTGAGTGAAGCGACGGTCTTCCCGGACAAGTTTCAATACATCATCGGGAACGCGGCGTCGGACGAGGATCGCCTGACGAAAGTGGTGACCGAAGTCCAGACGTACCTGGGCATCAAGACGATGATTTCCCTCCTCACCGGAGCCATCCTGGGGGCCTGGGCCTACCTCATGGGGTTGGATTTCCCGATCCTCCTCGGCTTGGTGGCCTTCCTTCTCAACTATGTGCCGACGGTGGGTTCCATTCTCGCCGCGATCCCGGCGCTTCTGCTGAGCATCATCTTGGTGGGCACCGTGGGGCACGCCGTCGTCGTGTCCCTCGGGTACGTCGTGGTCAACACCCTCTTCGGCAATATCATCGAGCCAAATCTCATGGGGCGACGTCTGGGACTCTCCACGCTCGTCGTCATCCTTTCGCTGCTCTTCTGGGGGTGGGCGTGGGGACCACTCGGCGCCCTACTGTCCGTGCCCCTGACGGTCATCGTGAAGATCTGGTTGGAGAACACCACCGACCTGCGATGGGTAGCTATCCTCCTCGACAAGGAGCCGCCGGCTCTGGCGCCGGCCGGTGCCGAGCCCGGAACAGGAGACTGACCAGACATGCCTCGCATCGACTTCGACGCGCTACCGGACCATGGCCGGCTATGGGTGTTTCCCGCGAGCCGCACGCTCTCGCCGGACGAGGTCCGGCGCACGACCGACGTGGTGGACGCCTTCCTGGGTGAGTGGGCGGCTCACGGCGTACCGCTCCGATCGGCCAGGCAGGTTCGGCACGCCCAGTTCCTGCTCGTGGGTGTCGACGTCGACGCCGAAGCGCCCTCGGGCTGCTCCATCGACGCCCTGGTGAATCGACTCCGGATCCTGGGCGAGGAGTTGGGCGTGACCTTCATCGACCACTCGCCGATCTGGTTCCGCGATGGCGAGACCATCCGCACCACCCCCCGGCCAGCCTTCAGGGCCCTGGCCGAGTCGGACGAGGTTTCTCTGGAGAGCGTCGTATTCGACACAAGCCTCACCACGGTCTCGCAGTTGCGCGACGAAGAGCTCGAGAAACCGGTCTCAGACAGCTGGCACGCGAGAGCCTTCTTCCGCACGGCACCCAACTCGGCACACGGCGGAAACGTCTAGGGAGACGAGAAAGCGACCTCCAGAAACGAGGCGCACGTTTCTTCACCCCAGAACCGTGGTGCTCCGGGGGAGCCCTCGAGGAAGCCGACGTGCCCTCCGCGCTCGTGCAGGAGCAACTCGAGGTGTGGATTGGCCTCGATCTCGAGGCGGGGGACAGACCGAGATGGTAGGAAGGGGTCGTCGAGGGCATGCAGCAGCAGGGCCGGCACCTTGATGCCCTCGAGAAACTGATTGCTGGAGCAGCGGGCGTAGTACTCTGAGGCGTCGGCGAACCCGTTGATCGGGGCGGTCACCAGGTCGTCGAAGGCGCGGATGGTGGAGGCGCTCCTGGCCGCGTCGAGGTCGATATGGGGTGCCAATGCGTCGTTCTTCCCCTGGATCTTCCGTCGAAGGGAGCGAAGGAAGTACTCGGAATACACGCGTCCCATGAGGCTCTCTTCCAGGAGGGCGCACCCGGCCTCGAGGTCGTACGGAACCGACATCACCGCCGCCGCGTCAACGAGCCCGGCACCGCCGTCGGCTCGCTCCCCCAGCATCTTCAGGGCAATGTTGCCGCCCAGTGAGAAACCGATCACCCCGAGTCGACGTCCGGGATGGCGGTCTCGTATCCTCTCCAGCAGCCAGCTGGGGTCGCTCGTTTCTCCGGAGTGATAGAACCGGAGGGCCCGGTTCGTCTCGCCGCTGCATCCGCGGAAGTTCATCGCCACCGGACGGATGCCTCGCAGCGACAGCTCCCTGCCCAGATTCCGGACGTACTTCCGTTCCGATGACCCTTCGAGTCCATGGAGGATGAGCACGATGGGAGCATCGCCGCCCGGGGGCTCGGGACCCCAGTCGACGTCGAGAAAGTCATCGTCGAGCGTTGCGAATCGTTCGCGCCGGTACGAGGCGTCGACACGGGGTCGCAGCCACCTCGCGAGAAGGGTCTGGGCATGGGGGCCCGATGCCCAGCGCGGCGCCTGGAAGGGCCTCGGGCGCCACGACGACGTCCCGTTCGCCTCCGACGAGGCTCCGTGTCCCACGGTCAGTCCGCCTGGGACCAGGGAGGGTCGAGGGCCAGAATCCGCTGATGCACGGGACAAGCCTCGTGGTGGGCACCCGGCAGGTAGCCGATGCTCATGAGGAACTCGCCCGTGATCTCGCCCCCGGTGAAGCGGAAGACCTTCTTGAACAGCCGCACCCACTCGGCCTTGTCCCTCGGATGGTGTGCGTCGAGCCAGCTCGCGAAGCCGCCATGGGAGGCCCGAAGATCCAAGATGTTTTGGGCATTGTGGATAGCGGCGTTCACCTTGAGTCGATTCCGGATGATTCGGGGGTCGGCGAGGAGCCGTTCCCGGTCGGCCTCACCGTACCCCGCAACCCGCTCGACGGAGAAGCCGTCGTAGGCCTCTCGCATGCCCTCCCGCTTCTTCAGGATGGTAAGCCAACTAAGGCCGGCCTGATTGATCTCGAGACACAGGCGTTCGAAGAGAACGTCGTCGTCCCGCACCGGGAATCCGTACTCGGCATCGTGATAGGGCCCGTGAAACGGATGGCCATGGGCAGCCCGGCAATAGCTGGCTTCAGGAAGGGTGTTCATGGATGGGTGCGTCGCGGACTGACAGAGTGGAGGGACGTACCTTCTCGGGGGATCCCTCCCGGCCGAACCCGATGAAACGTTCGTCCGATGGGCCCCGTACAGTCGAGAAGGTACCCAGCCCCACACTCGGAGAGGAATGATCGGCACTCGATTCGGCCTCCTGCTCCTGGCCTCTGTCCTTTCCCTGGAGGGGGGCGATGATACGCGTCTGTATGGGCGGGTCACGACGGACGACGGGAGGACCGTGGAGGGGTACTTCCGTTGGGACCGGAACGAGGCCAGCCGCTGGGACTTCCTCGATGCGGCGAAGGAGCTCCGGGAGGAAGTCCTCGAGGAGGCCGAACGCCTGGATCCTGCCTTCGCCGAGGAGATGCTCCAGCGCCGCAGCATCGTGGCGTTCGGTTTCCGTATCCGGTGGGATGAAGACGATCTCGAGGGCCCGCCGCGGGTCCCTGCCTCGGTGCGCTTCGAACACGTGGCGTTCATCGAGCCTCAGGAAGGGGCAGGGGTGCATGTCGGGCTCGTGGATGGCTCGACCTTCGAGCTCGTCGGGACCACCACGGACCTCGGGCCGTCCATGAGAGATCTCCTCGTGGACACCGGCGAGGGCCTGGTGGAGATCGACTGGCAGGACGTCCGGCGCGTGGACTTCCTGCGTCCACCGCCGGGGGTGCACGCTGCGCGGGACACGGCCCTCGTCGGCACGGTGCGCACGTGGAGTGAGTTGGAGCTCACGGGACAGGTCGCCTGGGACCGTGACGAGGTGTTCCTCTCGGACGTCCTGGACGGACGAGAGGGCTCTGAGGACCTGGAGATTCCCTTCCGCGAGATCGTCGCCATCGCTCCCGAGGGCCGAAGGAGCGCCGAAGTGACACTGACCACGGGTGCGATTCTCTCCATGCGCGGCACGAACGACGTCGACCGGGGCAACCGGGGCCTCGACCTGTCCGTGCCGGGGCTGGGCCGGATCCTGGTTCCGTGGGGTGAACTCGAGTCGGTGCGCTTTCAACCCCAGGCCGAGGCGCTGCCCGCGGCGCTTCCCATAGGCCGCTTGCACGGTACTGTGTATGCGCGTGACGGGAGAGTCCTCACCGGGGCCCTCCGCTGGGGACATGACGAAGAGTACGGTTGGGAGGTCCTGGATGGATGGCACGGCGACACGGAGGTGGATGTGGAGTTCGGGACCATCGAACAGATCCGGCCCGACGGCCCGGAGGCGGCGGTCGTGGTGCTGGCCGACGGACGTGTCCTGCGACTCGAGGACACCGACGACGTCGGAGAGGGGCACCGCGGTGTCTTCGTCAGCCCGGACGGGGGCTCTGCCCGCCTCGTCCGTTGGGGCGACGTTGATCGGGTGATCTTCCACCGATGAACGCTGCACCGCTGACGCTCGTAGGTGCCGTCACGATGGCCGTCGGCCTGACCATGGCCGATGCCGTCGCGACCCCCGCCGCCCTGGCCCAGGAAGAGGATTCCTCCTACGTCGACCCCACCGCTCGAGTGCTCCACGAAGCCGCCATGGCCGCCCGGGAGCGGGTCGACCAGTCCGTGGTGAGCTACACGGCCGTCGTACGCCAGCGGATCGCCGCCGCCATCCGTATGCCCCTCAAAGACCGGACTCTCTACCGCTCCGAGGCTTCGCACCGGCTCTGGTGGAATCGAGACGCCGAGAATCTGGTGCAGATCCTCGCCTTCCGCGAGCAGACTCCCGTCGGCGTCGACCCGGATCATGTGGACTTCGATCGGTTCAATACGGCGTTCGACCCCATGAACGATCGCCTCTTCTTCGGTTTCGCATCGAACGAGGAGGACATGGGTGAGCCGGACGGCGGCGACTTCTGGTTCGAGCACCCGCTCTACCCGGAGTATGTCGACGCCTATCGTTTCATCTCGGGCGACACCATCACGCTCGCACTTCCCGACGGCAGGACGATCCGCGCCATCGAGCTCCAGGTGGTGCCGAAGGTCGCCGACGTCCACCGGATGACGGGAGCCCTCTGGATCGAGCCCGAAACCGGCTCCCTCGTCCGTGCCGTGTATCGCCTCTCCGACACCTTCGATGCTTTCCGAGACATTCCCGACCTCCAGGAGGAGGAAGAAGAGGACCTGAGCTTCGTCCCCGGCCTCCTGAAGCCGTGGACCGCCGAGATTTCCATGATTTCCGTGGAGTACGCCCTATGGGACTTCGAGGTCTGGATGCCTCGGTCCATGCGCATGGAGGGCGTCGTCGCCGCCGGAATCATCAAGGCGCCGATCAGCTTCGACTACGCTTATGAACTCGAATCGGTGACGACGGAGCAAAGCCTCGCGGCCGGCACTACAGGTGACCTGCCCGAGCTCCGCTTCGCCACCCGGAGCGAGGCCATGGCGTACCTCAACGAACGGGCTTTCGGAGCGGATGTCCCCTTCGACAGCCGCGTGTCGATGAATGGGGAGTCGGACCGCGTCCGCCTCATCTACCCCCAGGACCGGGCTTTCCTCATGGAGAGCCCTGAGCTGCCCCCGCCGATATGGGAGGCTGCCCCGGGGTTTGCCTCCGAGTACGAGCTTCGCGAGAGCTTCGACGTTCTCGCGGACCTCCCGCTGGCACCGCTCCCGCAGACGCCCACCACGTTCCGCTGGGGATGGCAGCGCCCCGACCTGATCCGATACAACCGGGTGGAGGGACTCTCGCTTGGTGCCCGGGTGCAGATTCGCCCTCAGACGTTCCTGGGGCCCCTGTCGGTGACCGCCACCGCCCGGATCGGCCACGCGGATCCGGAGCCGGATGGACGGTTGGACCTCACCCGCGAGACGCTCCGGCGGCGGATCACCCTGTCCGGCTATCACGAGCTGGCCTCCCTGGAGCCCGATGCCCGTCACCTGGGCCTGGGAAATTCCCTGATGGCTGCTTTCTTCGGGCGAGATGACGGCGACTACTATCGCCGCTCCGGGGCCGCACTCGAGTGGACGCCCCCGGTAGCCCAGCGCGGGTCCTGGCTCGTTCGTGCCTATGCCGACTTCCACCAGCCGGTGGACGTGGAGACCGACTTCGCTCTCTTCAAGTTCTGGAAGGACGATTGGTCATTCCGGCCCAACCTTCGGGCCGAGGAGGGGTGGGAGTACGGTGGGGTGGTCGAGCTCGCACCGTGGTGGGGGTCGGACCCTCGGATGGCGCAGGGCGGTCTTCAGGTGACGCTCCTGGGGGCGACGGGTGACCACGAGTTCGCCCGTGGCTCCCTGGTGGGTACGGTCGTCCTGCCGCTACCGGCGGATCTGCGTCTGGCCGTGGAGGCGGGAGCCGGCACCGTCGCCGGCAGCCCCTCGATCCAGCGCCTGTGGTATGTGGGTGGCCCCCGTACCCTCCGTGGGTACGCCCCTCTGCGAATGGGGGGAGAAGACATGGTTCGTGGCCGGGCCGAACTGGCGAGAATCTTCCCCTCTGGAGCACTGTCCTTCTTCTCCGACTACGCGTGGGCGGGGACCTTCGGCGAATTCGAGGTCGGTCAGGGCTTCTACTCCATCGGCTCGGGGCTCTCGCTGGTGGACGGGCTGATTCGATTCGACGCCGGGTACGGCCTCAAAGCGCCGAAGCGGTTGCGCATCGACTTCTACCTCGACGCGCCGCTCTGAGGGACTTCCAACACCGGGGCCCCGTGGTGGCCGGCGCTTGCCAGCGCTCGAGGGCGGGACGCACAATGACCGCCGCTACCGCAGCGATTTCCTCCTCGAGCCGAACGCGCTCCGTGCCCAACTCAGCCTCCGTCCTATCCCTCCCCACGCGTTGGAGGCGCAGCTGGCTGGAGCGTCTTGCCGGGGCGCTGCTGGTGGCTGTTCTCGCATGGCCGACCGCAGAGGTCGCGGCTCAGGGAGCTGACCGGAACCGGATGGCCGTAGGAGACAGCGTGCGCGTTCGGCTCTCCGGCCGGATGACGGTCTCCGCGGTCTTCAGTCAGTGGCGGGCAGGAGGGATTCTCCTCGACGTGGCGGGCTTCGTCGATCCCTATCAGGTCGACCTCGAGAATCTGGAGCGGCTCGATGTATATATGGCGCGTACGCCCAGTGAGTCCTTCCGCCACGGGGCCCTCCTTGGCGGTACCGCCGGCATCTTCATCGGCGCGGTGACGGGCCTGCTCCTCCACGCCGGAGGCGTCATCGACGACCCGACGGCGCCCCCTGCCGAGATCGTGACGGACGCCATCACCTTCGCCGGCATCGGATTGGTGAGCGGAGTCCTCGTCGGCGGCTTCTACGCCAGCTCCCATCCGGGTAGCGGCTGGATCAGGGTTCAGGTCCCCACCTCCTGAACTGAACGCCCTTCCGGGGGGGTCGTCTTGATGACGATCCCTCGTCAATCAATGACGAGGCGTCCATTTCGCACTATTTGACACTAAACGGCGTTCGCTTACGTAGAGCGAGGAAGATTGACGTTCTGAGAAGGCTTGTTTACAGTGTTCACATGTCAGAACAAAGAAATCGTATCCTCGACTGCGCGTGCGGACTGTACCTGTCGGACGGCCTCGACGGATTCTCCATGAGAAAGCTGGCGAAGGAGGTGGGGGTCACGGCGCCTGCCATCTATCGCCACTATGATGGTCGCGAGGCCGTCCTCGCCGACGTGTTGCGCGAGGCCCACCGCACCTTCTCCCGATACCTCTACGCCGCCCTCGGCGCTCCGTCTCCGTTGGAGCGCTTCATGGCTGCCGGCGAGCAATATCTGAACTTCGTCATCGAGCATCCGCGTTGGTACAGCATGATGCACACGGCGCCCGAGCACCTGGGGATGGATGAGGTGCCCGATGACATCGAGGCCCTGCAGCAGGCGACGAGTCAGTTCTGGCTCGATCGCGTCCGGGAGTGCATGGACACGGGGGTTCTCCGGAAGGGAGATCCCGAAGAGGCGTCGATGACGATGTGGGCGCACGCCCACGGAATGGTGCAGCTCTACCAACAGGGCTGCCTTCTCGTCGAGGCCGACGACTTCCGCGCTCTGTTCAAGGCCTCCGGCCGACGCCTCATGATGGGCGTCGCTACCCGCGAGTTCGCTGAGGAGCTGGCGCGGATGATGGCCGAAGAATCCGAAGGGGTCCGCCGCCCGGATCTCGCGGCCACGGGGGCGGGGTGAGGATGGTCGCAAGCACACGCGCGGAAGAGATGCACCGAGCGCACACTCAAGACGCAGGCGTTCTGCCTGCTCCGAACGGGAACGAGGAAGGGATGACGACAGATCCGGGCCACATTGGGTGGCTGAAGAATTTCACGTGCTCCGCCGCTGTGTCGCGGCTGGTGGCCCTCGCCGCCGCGCTCGCCGCGCTCGCCGCGCTCGCCGGGGCGCCGCTGGCTGACCAGCACGCAGTGCTGTCGGCCCAAACGGCGCCGGAGACCATGGGCCTCACGCAGCTGGCCCGGTCGGCCCTGGACCGGAACCGTGAGCTCCGCGGTGCCCGGGAGGGATACGTGTCGGCCCAGGAGCAGGTCTCGGAGGCGTGGTCGAACGTCATGCCGTCCATCGACTTCTCGGGGTCGTACACCCGAAACGTGTCTCCCACGGTCAACTTCCTGCCCGCGCAGATCTTCGATCCCAGCGCAGGGCCCGACGACTACCTTGCCGTGCAGTTCGGGGCAGACAACACGTGGAACTCGACCATCAACGTCGAGCAGCCCCTCTTTCGTCCCAACGTCATCGTCGCCCTGGGCGCGGCCAAACGCTTCGAGATGTTGCAGAGCGAGGTCGTACGGGGAGCTTCGCAATCCGTGGTCACGCAGTTGCGGACCCGCTACTACAATCTCCTTCTCGCTCAGGAGCAGGTCCGCCTGACCGAGAACTCGGTTCGACGGGTCAGGGAATCACTGAAGGAGACCAGGGCCTTGAACCGGGCGGGGCTGACGTCCGACTACGACGTCCTCCGCCTCGAAGTCGAGTTGGCCAACCTGGAGCCCAACCTCCGCCGGGCTCGCAACGCGGTGGCCCAGGCACGTCGTGAACTCGCCATCCAGGCCAACCTCCCGGACCATGAGGGCTTGGAGGTGCGAGGAACACTGGCGGAGATGAATCTCGGCGACCTGTCGGCCAACACCCCGGCCAACCGCGAGATCCTCTCCTTCATGGGCCTCGAGGTCCCGTCCGCCGACGCTCTCGACGAGGTGCTTCCAGAAGCCATCTCCCGTGCCGGGGAGATGCGCTCGGACGTCCGGCAGCTCGAACTCACCGAGGAACTGCGGCAAACGGAAATGCGGGCCGAGCAGGCGACGTACTTGCCCGAGCTATCTCTTTTCGGAAGCTATGTCATCTCGGCTCAGGACAACGGGTCGCCGAACTTCTTCGGTATCGGTGACGGACAGCGGGCGACCTCGACGTTGGTCGGACTCCGGATTTCGGTCCCGATCTTTCAGGGCTTCAGCCGAGACGCCCGAATCGATCAGAAACGGGCGCAGGTACGCCAGGCGCAGGCGAACACCTCTCTCGGAGTCGACGTCGCAGCGAGTCAGGTGCGGACGCTCGTCGAGCAAGCCCAGGAAGCTCGTGAGCGGGCTCAGGGTCAGGAACTGGCGGTAGTGCAGGCGCGACGAGGCTTCGATATCGCCAGCGCCCAGTACTCCGAAGGGCTCAGCAGCCAGCTCGAGCTCACGGATGCGGAAGTCGCCCTACGGCAAAGCGAGTTCAACTACGCGCAGGCCGTCTACGACTACCTCG
>JABDLS010000019.1 GCA_013002885.1 Gemmatimonadota bacterium
CGCCCAGGAAGAAGTACGACCCCCGACGCGGGTGGATCAGCATGGTGTTGCGACCGAACCATCCGAGTCCGGCACGACGGGCGAGCTCTCGCTCGAGTATGGGTCCGGTGTCGACGTACGCCCTTGCGCCGACGCCGCCCAACTCGGTGTCCAGCCACCGGGCCAGAGCGAGGAGCTTCTTCTTCACCACCCTGTGGTAGTCTGCACCCCGGGCGTACCGAGCGATGACCCCGAGGGACGGGTCCCCAACCGCTTCGGGGGCGTCCTCCTGGTAGTACTCGTGGGCCACGACGATCGCCGAGCGAACGCCGGCCAGCGTCTCCTCGAGAGCACCCCGGCGGGACACCGCGCCGGGCCGGGCCAGATACGACATCTCGCCGTGGTACCCCTCATCCAACCATTCCCGGTAGAACACCGCGTGCTCGCTGACCGGGGGAGCGACGCCCACCATGGAGAACCCGAGGGCCTCGGCATGCTCCTCCAGAGCCTGCCTGAATCGTCGAGACTTCACGCGCGCTCCGAGACCGAACGCAGATGGTATCGCCGGCCCTTCCATTCCACGTCCCTGCCCCGCATCCACGAGCGCAGGAAAATGAACGCGAAGACCACCGCCCCCAGCGGGTAGAGGAAGGCGTAAAGCCGTGGTGCTCGCATGCGGCCGTACCAGCGAAACCACATCACCAGGGTCAGTGCGTAGACCAGCATGGCCCACAGCAGGAGCGGTGGCGAGATCATCGGCGCGGCGGCCATGATCGTCGCCGGTCCGGTGGCTGACACCGCCCCCATCATGGCCGATACCACCTGATGCCCCACCTCGAGAAGCAGCACGCTCGGAGCAGCGAGCCACAGGGCGATTCCTCCGAGGAACGAGATGGGCGGTAGCACCCAGCGAAGTTGCCTCGGCACGCTCTGGAGCCCGCCCATGAACATGTTCTTGGACCATCCCTCAACCAGGTGACCCAACGACCGGTACATGCGGGTCGCCAGGCTGTCCTCGGCGCTTCGGATCCGAAGGCGGAGGCCGGCTCGTTTCACCACCTGAGCGAGGACGAGGTCTTCGACCACCTCGTCCTGGACCGAGGTGTGTCCGCCGATGGCGTCATACGACGAGCGCGGGAAGAGGAGGAACTGGCCGTTGGCGATGGCGTCACGCCAGTTGTCATTCTTCGCCACCCGCTCGAAATCCGGAAAGCGAAGAAGCATGAGGAAGAAGACGTGGGGCTGGACGACCCACTCCCAGAAGGTGGCCATGATCTGCCTCCCGAGGACCGTCAGGAGGTCGGCTCGCTCTTGGCGCAGACCCGCCACCGCTCGACCGACGAGATCCGGGCGGTGGACGGTGTCGGCGTCGGTGAACAGGAGAAGATCTCCCGTTGCCACCTCCGATCCTTGATGACACGCCCATGGCTTTCCCAGCCAGCCGCCGGGCAACGCCTCTCCATCGAGGACGACGACCCTTCGAGCGTTGCCGGTGGGTACGGAGCGAGCGAGGTCCCCAGTTCCGTCATCGCTCCGGTCGTCCACGACGATGATTTCGAAGTCGACGTACGCGGACCCCGCGATGGAGCTCACGCATGCCACGATGTTGGGCGCTTCGTTGCGCGCCGGTACGACGACGGACACGGACGGAAGGTCGGGATCGGAATGGGCCAACGTTGCCCCATCCCGGGTGGCCCCCTCTTCGCTTCGCGAGCCGGGCTCTCGACCCGCGGCCGGCGGAAGCTCGCTGGGGAAGCGGGCCCACCACGCCTCGAAGAAGATCAGACCCAACCAGGGAAGGGCGAGGAGGACGGGCAGCAGGGTCATGGTCGTCTCGGGTCGGGCACAGATCCGATGTTGCCTACCCGACCCGAGACCACCCGTGCCTCAACTGACCGGCGGCGACACCCTCATGATGAAAAGGCCCTCTCGCACGCTGGTGAAGATCACCACGCCGTTGGGGAAGAAGGGGTAGTTGCTCCACGCCCCACTCTCCGTTGCGCTGAACCCCGGCCCGTTGTCGTTGTACGGCGCGCTGTCGAAGAAGGCAATCTCTCTTGGTTGTTCCCGGTCGCTGATGTCCAGGACCCGCAGACCACTGCCGTAATTGGACTGGTACATCCGGTCCCCCACCACGTAGAGGTTGTGATCGGAGGCGGGCACGGGGCCGAAGTACTCGTTGGCGAGAACCGGGTCGTCGAGGTCGGTCAGATCCCACACGAGCGTGCGGGTTCGGTCGACGTTGCCGGCCGTCTCGTCGCCCTCGTCGTTCATGTAGAAGTAGCGACGGTCCTCGTCGAACCACCCCTGATGAGCGTAGGCGACGTTGGGGTAGCTCACCCGTGCCACCGTCCGCGGATTCGACTTGTCGGTGACGTCGGCGATGTTGAGCTCCGACTCGTTGGAGCCGATGCAGAGCTGGCGTCCCCGGTAGTCCTCGTCGGGGCCATCGTAGACGAGGCACTGCGCGTCGTGTGTGTACCCTCGGCTCCCTGGTGTGGAGGCGTCGTGGTAGCAGCCGGCGAAGGCCGGCCGATCGGGCTCCGAGACGTCCACCATGTGGAGCCCACCGCCGCACGTGCGTCCACCACTGTTTGCGGCCACTACATAGAGGAACTTCGACGCCGTATCGGCGACGACGTTGTGTGCGCTGAAGATCTCCCGGTAGGTGGTGTCCGGCTCGAAGTCGCGATGTCCGGTGGTGACGTCTCGGAGACGGGTCAGGTCGAAGACCTGCATGCCGTGGGCGCCTGCGCCGTCGGAGACGATGTAGGCGTGGGTCCCGATGACCTTGATGTCCCGCCACACGGAGGGCCGTGACCCTTCGGTCCGGGGAAGATTGCCCACCAGTCGCGGTGCCGTCGGGTCGGTAACGTCGATGAACGAGGCCCCGTCACGCCGTGCGACCAACGCGTAGTTACGACCCGCATCCGGGTCGGTCCAACCCCAGACATCGTTCACCCAGACACCCCGCTCTCCGCCCAGGTCGCTGACGGGCATATGGGCCACCAGCTCCATGTTCGTGCACGGGAAGTCGGCCATCTGACCCTGCGCGCAGCGATCGCCCGAGGTAAGCCCGTCGCCGATCCTGAAGATCCGGCCCTCGAGGATCTGCTCCGAACTCCATCCGGACCCACTCCGGCTCAGGGCCATGACGCGTCCCTCTCCGAAGTCACGGGTCGGCATCCCTACCACCGCTCGGTCATCGGCCAGGGCTACCGAGTAGCCGAAGCCGAGTGGCCATGAGTTGCCGTCCAGCTGGTCGGGCTCGACGACGGCCCGGCTCCCCCACGCTCCCGTGCCATCGGCGGTGAACCGATAGACCCGTCCGTCCCGGCCCCGGGCTCCCGGTGCCCCGACCCAGATCTCGTCGCCGGCCACCGAAAGGGAGGAACCGAAGCTGGATCCTCGGAGATCGTCGAAAGGCCCGAGCGTCCCCGTCGCGGACCAAGCACCCGTCGCGGAGGGCTCGACCACGAAGACGACGCCCGCGCCCGGTGCGCCCACGGCGGCGCGGCCGTCGCTCATAGCCACGGCAGCACCGGCTCCAGCTCCGGTGTCCAGGGCATCCGCGGGCAGCTCGACCCTCGCCGGCGTGCGCCACGTTCCGGACTCCCTCACCATGGCGTAAACCCGACCCCGCGCGGAGTCCGCGAGGGGGGCACCGACCAGGACGCGCTCTCCGTCCCAGGCCATGGAAGCGCCGAAGCCGGCGACCCCGTCCTCGCTCGGGGGCTCGATGACCGATGCCAGACCCCACCCGTCTCCCTCGCGAGTGAAGTGGTACACCACACCAGTCGAGGCTGTCGCAGGCGACCCTATGAGGAGGTCTTCACCCCGCAGCGCCAACGCCGCGGCGTACTCCGCATGATTGCCCGGCCTGGGCGGCTCCACGACCGCCGCCGACCGCCACGCGCCGCCCGGCTCCGAGCGAGTGAACACGTACGCCACGCCCGAACCGTCGCGCTTCCTGGGCGCCCCCACCACCAGCGTGTTCCCGTCGAGGGCCAGGGCCCGACCGAAGTCATCCTTTCGCGACGAGTCCGGCGCGGTCAGCAGCGCATCCTCCGACCAGCCTCCTTCAGGACGTGGACGGTAGGTGTACACCACCCCCGGGCCATACCAGTTCACCGGCTGCCCGACAAGGAGATCGTCGTCATCGAGGACGACTGCCCGCCCGAAGTTGGGCTCCTGCGAGAAAGCCGCGAGAGGAAGGCCCAATAGGCCGACGAAGGCAGAAAGGAGGACGCGTTTCTTCATCGATGCTCGGAAGTTGGAAGCGTGTCTCCGGGGAAGGAGACGTGGACGTCGACGACCTCCTTACACGCCCGGCGGCTTCAGGAGCCCGATTTGCAGACGGGCGCGTTGGAGATAACGTCCGAGGCCTCATCGCTCCACTCCGACCGCGGGACCCGAGCCGTGCCCATCGCCGACCAAGCCGACTTCGACCTCGACGCGATCCGCTCCGAGTTCCCCATCCTCAGCAAGAAGACGTACCTCAATTCCTGCTCTCTCGGAGCGCTGTCCACCCGGTCTGAGGCTTACCTGGGTGACTTCACCCAGCGGTGGCACGACATGGGCGCGTCGGCCTGGTACGGTCACTGGCTCGGCCGCATCGAGGAACTCCGCCAGCGGGTGGCCGCCTTCCTCGGGACGACGCCTCGAGAGCTGGCGCTCTTGCCGTCGACGTCCACGGCGCTCGCCGTCGTCACCGAGTCCATTAGTGGCGGGGCCGTGCCCACGGGAGGTCGCAACAAGATCGTCTGCAGCGACCTAGACTTCCCGACGCTCGCCTACCAGTGGGCGGTAAAGCCCGAGTTCGAGCTGGTGGTCCTGCCCAGCCGCGACGGCGTCGGCGTCCGTCCCGACCAGTTCGCCGAAGCCGTCGATGAGCGGACCCTCTTCCTGGCGACGAGCCACGTCTACTTCACGACAGGCTTCGCCAACGACCTCCGCACCCTCG
>JABDLS010000076.1 GCA_013002885.1 Gemmatimonadota bacterium
ACAGCGCGCGCATCACGCAGGATCCGTCCCACGCTGCCGCCCGGGCCATGCTCCACGCCACTGGACTGACGGGCGATGACATGGACAGGCCGCAGGTCGGGATCGCTTCGATGTGGTGGGAGGGCAACCCGTGCAACATGCACCTGCTCGAACTCGCCGCCGAAGTCGCCGAAGGCGCCCGGGGCGCCGGCCTGGTACCCATGCGCTTCAACACCGTGGGCGTGAGTGACGGCATCTCCATGGGGACGTCCGGAATGAGCTACTCGCTCCCATCGCGTGATCTCATCGCCGACTCCATCGAGACGGTGGTGTCGGCCCAATGGTACGATGCGGTGGTCACCGTGCCGGGATGCGACAAGAACATGCCGGGCTCCCTCATGGCCATGGGCCGCCTGAACCGGCCGGGGCTCATGGTCTACGGAGGCACCATCGCGCCCGGCCGCCTCGAGGGCGACGACTTGGACATCGTCAGCGCATTCGAGAGCTACGGCCAACTCATTTCCGGCTCCGTCGACCGGGAGCGCTTCGATGCGGTGGTAGCCAACGCCTGCCCGGGGCCAGGAGCCTGTGGCGGGATGTATACCGCCAACACCATGGCGGCTGCTGCGGAGGCGTTGGGGATGACCCTCCCGCACAGCTCGTCGACGCCGGCGGCGGCGAAGGCGAAGAGAACGGAGTGCCGCGCCGCCGGAGAGGCGATCCTCCTGCTCCTGGAGCAGGACCTGCGCCCCCGCGACATCATGACCCGCCAGGCCTTGGACAACGCGCTCGCCCTGGTCACCGTCCTCGGCGGCTCGACCAACGCGGTGCTCCACCTGATCGCCGTGGCTCATTCGGTAGGCATCGATCTCAGCCTCGCCGACGTCCAGGCGGTCAGCGACCGGACCCCCTACCTCGCCGATCTGCGTCCGAGCGGGCGGTACCTCATGGAGGATCTCAACCGTGTGGGTGGTGTGCCGGCGGTCATGCGGCTGATGCTCGATGAGGGACTTCTCGACGGCTCGTGTCTGACCGTGACCGGTCGTACCCTCGCTGAGAACCTGGCGGAGGTCGCACCCTTGGCCGAGGGGCAGGACGTGGTGCGGCCGGTATCGAAGCCCATCAAGGCCAAGGGCCACCTGAGCATTCTGCGAGGGTCGCTGGCGCCGGAGGGTGCCGTTGCGAAGATCACCGGAAAGGAGGGCTTGCGGTTTACGGGGCCTGCTCGTGTCTTCGACCGAGAAGAGGCTGCGCTCACCGCGTTGGAGGAGGGACGCATCCAGGTGGGTGATGTCGTCGTCATCCGCTACGAGGGGCCGAAGGGGGGGCCGGGCATGCCGGAGATGCTCACGATCACCTCGGCCATCGTCGGGGCGGGCCTCGGTTCGTCGGTCGCACTGGTCACCGATGGCCGCTTTTCCGGTGGCAGCCATGGCTTCGTCATCGGACACGTGGCCCCCGAGGCCCAGTCCGGCGGACCTATCGCCCTCGTTCGCGACGGGGACACGCTCACCATCGACGCCGAGGAGAATCGCATCGAGTGGGAGGTCGACGCGGACGAGGCCGCGCGTCGGTCGGAGAGGTGGGTGCAGCCGCCTCTCCCCACCGATGGCGGCGTGCTGCTCAAGTACGTTCGGGCCGTATCTTCGGCGTCCCTGGGCTGTGTTACCGACCGATGAAGGAGCCGAAACCGTGAAGATCGTCGTCGTCGGCGCGGGGGGCCTTGGCAGCTACGTAGGGGCCGTCCTTTCCCAAGCGGGGCACGACGTCGTCCTCGTTACCCGGGGCGACCATCGGACCACCATCGAGTCCGACGGACTTCGCGTACGGAGCCATGCGGGAGACTTCGTCGCTAACCCCAGGTGCGTGGGCTCGGCTCTCGAAATCGAGTCGGCGGATCTGGCGTTTCTCACCACGAAGACCTTCTCCGTGGACGACGTAGCGCCGCAGCTCGCCCACCTCGCGGATTTGGGGGCGCACGTGGTGTCACTCCTCAACGGCGTCACCGCCATCGATCGCCTCGTTGAGCGCGGTGTGCCTGCCGACCGGCTGGCCGATGGCGTCGCGTACATGACGTCATTCAGGGTCCAGCCAGGTGTGGTGGAGCGGAAGGCGGCCCATCAGCGCATCGTCCTTGGGGAGGGTCGAGCGGCCGACATCGCGGCGGAGGCCTTCGACGGCACCCTCGTCGATATCGAGGTGACCGCCGAAGTTAAGGTGGAGCTCTGGCAGAAGATGGCGGTTGTTTGCTCCCTTTCGGTGCTCTGCGCCCTGGGCGACCACAACATGGGCTCCGTTCGGGGTCACATCTTCGGAGCCGAGTTGCAGCGAATGGCCATCGCCGAGGTCATGAGTGTCGGCCGTGCCCACGGAGTACTTCTGCCGCCCGACGCCGAGGATCGGATCGACGCAATTCTCGATGATTTTCCCGACGACTTCTTTCCCAGCGTCATCCACGATCTGAACCAGGGTCGGCGAACCGAGATGGACGATCTCGGCGGCGCGATATCGCGGCTCGGTCGCGGGGCTGGGGTGCCGACGCCGCTCCACGATGCCGGCACCCTCGTCGTGCAGACGGCCGAAACCGCGGGTCACTGATCGCAGCCCGCCCGTCGGAGCACTCGCGCTGGCCGGGGGCTTCGAGGCCTACTCAGCGCGGTCGGGTCGCTGCCCGAAGTCCGCTCTGAGTGCCTCGGGGTCCCACCCCGCATCCCGGTCCAGGCCGTCGTCTTGCAGGTCCGCGGCGAGCAACTGTTCCAGGTCCTCGATGCGACGGCGCGCCGCGGTTATGTAGACCGATTCCTCCTCGCCTTTCATCGTCGCGAGAAGGGCGAGGGATTCCTGGTCGTGCCGCAGGAACTTCTGCGTCGCGCGTTCAGCGTGGTAGGCACGGAATCCCATCGCTCTCATGACGTCCGTTCCCAGCCGTAGAGACGAGTCGAGGGCCTCGCGGTACACGTAGGTCACCCCGGCTTCGTAGAGGTCGAACGAGTCCCTCCACTCGAAGGCACGAGCGAAGATCTGGAGGTTGGGGAAGTGCTTTCTCGCGGTCTTCACCACATCGAGTGTGGTCGCCGGGGAGTCCAGGGCGACCACGAGCATCCTGGCCTCGGCGGCACCGGCCGTCTCCAGCAGATCGTGTCGGGTGGCATCGCCGTAGTAGACCTTCAGCCCCATCCGTCGCAGAAGCTCCACCTGGTCGGAGTCGACGTCCAGCACCGTCGTGCCGATGCCCTGAGCCTTGAGGAGGCGACCCACGGTGGAGCCGAAGCTCCCGAAGCCGGCGATGAGCACCGGGTGGTTCTCGGCGATGACGTCCGCTTCACGTTCTGCCGCGGGGCGGGTCCCCACCCGTGGCTGCAGCACCCGATCGTTGAAGACCAGCAGAAGGGGAGTGACGGCCATGGAGAGGGCAACGGAAGCGACGAGAGGGTCGGTGATCTGACTCCCCAGGACGCCTTCCTGGCTCGCGAAGGAAAGAAGCACAAAGGCGAACTCACCCACCTGCGGGAGGGCGAAGGCGAAGAGGAAGGCCTGATCCGTCCCGAGCTTGAACGCCCGGGCGAGACCGATGAGGACGGCGAACTTCAGTCCGATCATTCCGGCAGTGAGGCTGGCAATGAGACCCGGTTCGTTCCCGATGAGCCCGAAGTCGATGGATGCACCGACGGAGATGAAGAAGAGCCCGAGAAGGAGCCCTTTGAACGGCTCGATGTCGGCCTCCAGCTCGTGCCGGTACTCGCTGTTGGCCAGGACGACGCCGGCGAGGAAGGTGCCAAGGGCGGGACTCAGGCCCACCTGCGTCATGAGGAGGGCGATGCCGATGACCAGGAGAAGGGAGGCGGCGGTGAATACCTCGCGCATCCGGACTTGGCCGAGGATCCGGAAGAACGGTCGCAGCAGGTACCGTCCGCCGACGATGATGGCCGCTACGGCGCCGAGGACGGCCAGCGCCCGACCCCAGCCAGGCAGCGTCGAGATCCAGGTCTCGGCGGCGTGATGCTCCTCGCCACTGAGCTCCATGTGCTGGGTGGCCAGGAGCGGCATGAGCGCCAGCATTGGAATGACGGCGATGTCCTGGAAGAGGAGCACCGAGAACGCACTCTGCCCTCCCGAACTCTTCAGGAGCCCCTTCTCGGCGAGGGTCTGGAGGACGATGGCCGTCGACGAGAGAGCGATGATCATGCCCACCGCCAGCGCCTGTTGCCACGGCAGACCGACGGCTAGACAGATTCCGGTGACCAGAGCGGTGGTGATTCCCACCTGCAGTCCGCCGAGACCGAGGATGGGCGCGCGAAGTCGCCAGAGCAGAGAGGGCTCGAGTTCCAGACCGATGACGAAGAGCATCATCACCACGCCGAACTCGGCGAAGTGCATGACGTCCTCGCCTTCGGCGCCTACGAAGCCGAAGACGAACGGTCCGATGACAACACCGGCCAGGAGATAGCCCAGCACCGAGCCCAGGCCGAAGCGCTTCGCCAGCGGCACCGCCACGACTGCAGCCGTGAGATAGACGAACGCTTGGGTGAAGAAGGTCTGCGTAGTCATGAGACGAGTCGCGACACGAACCCGTTGATCGTGATGGCGCCGGTGAGCCGCTGTCGTTCTGAGGCGTCGGGCTCTCCGGCCAGGAGTGCCTCGAGGAGGGCATGGTATCTCTCCTCCTGAGCGACGATCCCTGCCGGGTCCAGACGGTGGGTACCGAAGACCACGAAGGGGGGCAGAAACTCCATGCCGCACAACGCGGCGGTCTGCTCGATTGGCGCCAGCAGCTGTCGGACGCTGAAGCGGTTGTAGCCGGCCGTGCAATAGGCCTCTTCGCCTCCGCCGGCACTGATGAGGGGAATGAGTGATTTGCCCTGCAGAGCCTCGCCCTCCGAGCCGTACGCCCAGCCGTGCTCCAGCACGAGATCCTGCCACTGCTTCAGGATGGGCGGCGTCGAATACCAGTAGAACGGATGCTGGAACGCGACGACGTCGTGGTCGAGGAGAAGCTGCTGTTCACGCTCCACGTCGATGTCGAGCCGCGGGTACGCCTCGTACAGGTCATGGAAGGTGAGGTCCGGCGAGTCCGGAATCCGTCGGATCAACCTCTGGTGTACGCGGGACCGTTCGAGGGCGGGGTGGGCGAAGAGGATGAGAACGCGTGCCATGACGGGCTTGAGCACCCCCCACCACGGTCACGGTTCCTCTCCGGGCAGGCAGTCGCTCAGGCGGGGGCCTGAAGCGAGGGTGCTACGTGCCGCATCGTATCCAGCTCGAAAAGGCGTTGGTGGCAGGTGAGCTCCTGCGTGTCCAGACGGGGTGTCCCGGACGACTTGCACCTTCCGTTTCTTCGGTTTATGTTCGGCGCCCTTTCCATAGGGCTCGCCCCGTCGGCCGTCGGTGGGGCCGCCCAACGCGCATGTCTTCACCCGTGAGGAGGATGACGATGGACGGATCGATGATGCTGCCCGAGTACGACCACGAGTTTGCCGAGACCCGAAAGGCGCTGGAGCGTGTGCCCGAGGACAAGTTCGACTTCCAGCCTCACGAGAAGTCGTTCACGCTGGGCCGGCTGGCGTCGCATCTGGCTGAGGTTCCGGGCTGGATGGGGCCGACCCTGCAGATGGATCTCCTGGACCTCGACGAGATGGGCTACGAGCCTTTCGTGGCATCGTCCCGGGACGAACTCCTTGCAGCCTTCGACAAGAGCGTCGCCGAGGCGCGGGAGATCCTCGCCGACACGTCGGCGGACACCATGATGGAGACCTGGTCGATGAAGTGGGGCGGGGAGATCACCATGAGCATGCCCAAAGCCGCCGTGGTTCGGAGCTTCATCTTCAGCCACAACGTGCACCACCGGGCTCAGCTCGGCGTCTACCTGCGGCTTCTGGACGTGCCCGTCCCTGGCCACTACGGGCCGACGGCAGACGAGAAGATGTAGGGGCGCTCGCCGCCTAGTCCCGATCCAGCGTCTCGCCTCTGCGAAACGGGAGCATGAACTGATGCCACACGTCCTCGTCTAGATCGGGATCGGCGACGTCCACCCCGTACTCCACCTGCCGGGGATCGCCGTAGACGAAGGTCCCGAAGATCCGGTCCCAGATGGAGAGGATGCCGCCGAAGTTCGTGTCCGTCCAGGGACGCTCGAAGTGGTGGTGGAACTTGTGCATGTTCGGCGTCACGAAGACCCAGCTCAGCGTCGCGTCCAGCCATACCGGTGGCGCGACGTTGGCGTGGGTAACAAGCGTGAAGAAGATGGTCGTCACCCGGTAGATGACGTAGTAGGCCAGAGCTGCGCCGGTCAGGAGGAGAGCTCCCAGGGCGAAGAACTCGCGGACGGCGAAGTCGCCGGGATGCAGTCGAGTGCCGGTGGTGGCGTCCACCTTCGTATCGGTGTGGTGGACGGCGTGTAGCCGCCACATCCAGCGGACCTTGTGCAGGAGGTAGTGGGCCCAGTACTGGGCAAGGAGGTCGAGGACCACGAGGGCCAGGACCAGCTCGACCCAGAGGGGCAGATCGAGGAGATGAAGGAGCCCGAACTCGTTCGTCGACGTCCACGCTACGATCGCCACGGCCGCCACGGAGAAGCTCGTGTTGATGACGAGGGACGTAGCCAGGAAGGCGAAATTGGCACCCGCATGGCGCCACTTCCGGTACCCGAGCTGGACCAATGGGAAGCTTCCTTCCAGAGCCCAACTCACGGCGAGGCACGCCATGACCCAGGCCAGCTTCTGCCACGCCGGCATCTGCTCGAAGAAGAGGAGGATTCCGTCCATGCTGCTCGTGCGTTCCTCGAAGAGCCCGTGGGGCGGATGCTAGAAGATGTTCGCCTCGACGGGCACGTCCTGCCCGAAGCGGGTGTGGGCGAAGTGCTCTACGTCCACCGTCGTCGTCGCACCATCGGCTATGAGTTCGGCTACCGCCACCCCAGTGGACGGCGCGTGCATGATGCCATGACCCGAAAAGCCGCAGGCGTCGATCCACCCCTGGGCATCCGGATGCGGCCCGATGATCGGGCTGTTGTCCGGGCTCACACCGTAGTAGCCCCACCAGCTCCCCTTGAGGTCGACGCCCATCTCCTCCCACCAGGGGAAGCGACCGACACCGGTGAGGAGCACATGCTCGAGCCAATCGTCGTCGAGGCCCTCGGTGAAGCCGAAGTCCTGAGCCAGGTTGTCCAACCCGAAGAGCACGCGGTCGCCCTCGCTTCTTAGATAGACGCCCGTGGCGAGGTCGATGGTCAGCGGATAGGTCCGCGTGTCGGTGACAGGGCCGCTCAGGAAGATCTGGATCCGTTTTGGACCCACGGGAACGTTCAGCCCGGCCAGCCGCCCGATCTCCCCCGACCAGGCGCCCGCGGTGTTCACCACATGACCGCAGGACCAACGGGTGTCTCCACTCGTGACCCTCCATCCTGGCGAATCGGGGGCAATGGCCGTGACAGGCGTTCGCATGTGGAACACGGTGCCGAGCTCCCGTGCCATCTCCACCCAGGCCAGCGTTGCCATGTGAGGGTCCACCACGCCGTCCCAGGGGCCGTAGGTGGCTCCTGCGAGGCCGGTGGGGTCGAAGTCGACGTAGCGTTGGGCCTCTTCGGGATCAAGAACCTCCACTGGAGCTCCGAGGCGTTTCTGGAGCTCAACCGACTCCAGATGGCGCTCCCACCTCTCCTCGGGCACCAGCAGGAGATACCCGATGTCCTGATACCCGATCTCGCGGTCGTGCCGTTGGGCGAACTCACGGTAGACGGGCAGCGAATGCAGGGACAGGCGGATGTTGGCCGCCGTGGTGAACTGCACGCGAACACCGGCGGCGCTCTTGCCCGTGGAGCCCATGGCTGGCGCGGCCTCCCGTTCGAGGACCGCTACCCTCAGCCCCCGGGAAGCCAGATGGTAGGCGCACGACGCGCCGTTGATGCCCGCGCCGATGACGACGACGTCGGTGGTGTATGTGGTCATAGGCAAGAAGGTAAGCAACAACGGGGAACCCGGTTGCGTACTACAGTGCACACGTCGCCACGTCCCGGCGGCTCACGTCCCCTCGGAGGCACTCATGCCTGGCAGGTCGCGCCCACGGCGCTCGGGATCTCGCTCGCCCTTCTTACCTCGAACCACCTCTTTTCATCGCCTACCCCCGCGCTTTCGCGCCGCGGCCTTCGGTCATGGAGCGGTTCTGCTTCTGGTCGCCGTCCTCGCCCTCGCGATACCGCGGCACGTCGATGCCCAGCTGACCCCCGCCGACTCCGCCTCCGTACTCCTCCAGGCTGCCGACGCCTTCGCCCAGGAGGGCCGCTGGGAGATCGCCGAGGCCCTCTACGAGCGAATCACCGAACGTTTTGGTGGGACGCCGGCCGCGGCGACGGCTCGAGAGCGCCTGAGCGTGTCTGTCTCCGGTCGACCTCAGCGCGAGAGCCGGGTCGAACTCCAGGTCTTCGGGGCCACCTACGGGGCCTGGTTGGGAATCGCCGTGCCCCTCGCTCTCGGCTCCAACGAACCGGAGGCGTATGGCGCCGGACTCCTCGCGGGCGCCCCGTTGGGTATCCTGGCCGCACGAGCCTACATGAACGCGAACCCCGTGAGTGAAGGTCAGGCCCGCGCCATCAGTTGGGGCGGGATCTGGGGCACCTGGCAGGGCTTCGGCTGGGCCGAGGTCCTCGACATCGGTGAGGGTCAGTTCTGCAACGAGTTCGGTTGCTTCGACACCAACGACAACGGTGAGGAGCTCGTCGGCGCCATGGTGATCGGCGGCCTGGCCGGTATCACCACCGGCGCTCTGCTGGCGCGAAATCCCATTCGTTCCGGAGTGGCCAGCGGCGCGCAGGGTGGCGCGACCTGGGCTTCGATCTACGGGCTCATGGCTACCGGGATCATCAACGAGGACATCGCAGACGACGGACTTCTCCTGGCCACGCTGCTCGCGGGCAACGGAGGACTCGTTGCTGGTGCGGCTCTGGCCGGTTCGTACGATCTGACCCGTCGCGACATCCGGATGATCAGTCTCGGTGCTCTGGTGGGTGGGCTCGGGGGCCTTGGGCTGGATCTCCTCATCCAGCCCGACGACACCGAAGTGGCCCTGGCCATCCCTTTGGCCACCAGCGTTCTGGGCTTGGGCATTGCCGCTTCGCGCACCGGCCGAAGCGGCGATGACTCCGGTGAGGTCCCGGACATGGACGTGGCTCTCGTGGACTACCGCGACGGCGTCGTGTCCCTGAACACCCCGCTACCGAGACCGGCGCTCCTTCCCATGGAGATGCCCAACGCGCGGACGTATTGGAAGCCGGGCCTGGCCATCGATCTCTTCAGGGCTCGGTTCTGAGGGCCGGGTCGCCATCCGGGGTATCGAACGCTCCAGGTGCACGAAGGCCCCGCGGACCAGAGTCGGTCCGCGGGGCTGGTGCGTGCCCGTCGGGTGTCGGCCTCCGGGGGGACGGTTGGAGTTCCACCCGGCGGGCGCCGCACCTACTGGCCAGGCGCTAGCGTCCGATCCATCGTCGACCGCGGTCGTGGCGGAAGAAGTACGAGTCGTCGATCCAGCCGTCGCGGTCGTAGTCGATGAACTCGGCAACGTCCACCCGCTCCATGGTCACTACCAGGACCAGCCCGTGCCGGCGCCCGTCCACCCAGTGACCCCGAACCGCACCCCTCAGCCCGGCGCGTCGGCCGGAGTCACGGATTCGGCGGACCGTCTCGTGGCCCAGCACGCGCCGTAGCTCGGCCGGGTTGAGCTGACCACCCGACCGCGGCCGATGACGCGCGAAGATGGGAACCCGGCCGTAGTCGAAGCGGACGCGGATCCGGGCATCCCGGTAGCCGACGTTCCAGCGACCGGAACGGTAGGCCCGTGGAACCCGGTACCTGGTGTTGCTGCTATAGACCACGCGGTCGTGTGCGTAGGGAGCTCGCGCGGAGACCCGGCCCCGGGGCGCGATCCGGCCGCCGGTAGTAATGGGCTCGAGCTTCTGGACCCGAGGGTTGTCGTTGTCGGCGCGACCGCGGCCGCGCTGGGCCTCGGTATCCATGGGAACGAGTAGAGCGGCTCCGAAGAGAACCGACATGAGTTCGCGTTTCATGGTACTCCCCCTTCTTATGGACGGACCTTGTCCGTCGTTGAAGTGGTCGGTCGGAGGGACCGTCCCGTCCGTCTGCCAGTCCGAGGACCGGGCCGACCACGTGACGGGTGTAGGGTGCACCGAGCATGCCGGAATCGAGATAGCCTCGTAACTTGATGATGCGTAGGGAGTTGAGATATCTTGACGGAGTGCCGGAATGTCCTCTTGAGAGGACACTTTTTCACGAGCGGGAGGCCACGAGCCATCCGTGGCCAACCCTTGGAGCCGTCAACGCATCCATTACCATACCGCGGCCCTGTGAGCGCACATCCAAACGCACCAAAGAGCTTCGCCCATGACCGAGACCAGGAGCCTCGATATCGAGGCCATCCAGCAGAAGATCCAGCAGGAAAGCGCGTTCGTGGAGCGCCTGCAAACGGAGGTCGCGAGGGTCATCGTCGGACAGAAGACGATGGTCCAGCGACTCCTCATCGGCCTCCTCGCCGACGGCCACGTCCTCATGGAGGGTGTTCCTGGCCTGGCGAAGACGCTGACAGTGCGGACGCTGGCTCGGGCCATCGATACGAAGTTCCAGCGCCTCCAGTTCACGCCTGATCTGCTCCCAGCCGATCTCATCGGCACGCTCATCTACGATCCCAAAGACCAGGAGTTCAAGACCAAGAAGGGCCCCATCTTCGCCAATATCATCCTGGCCGACGAGATCAACCGGTCACCGGCAAAGGTCCAATCGGCGCTCCTGGAGGCCATGCAGGAGCAAACCGTGACCATCGGCGAGCACACCTTCGTCCTGGAGGACCCCTTCCTGGTGCTGGCCACCCAGAACCCCATCGAGCAGGAAGGCACCTACCCGCTCCCCGAAGCCCAGGTCGACCGCTTCATGCTCAAGCTCGACGTCGAGTACCCAACGGGCGACGAGGAGCTGGAGATCATGCGGCGGATGTCGGCCGGATCGGTTCCGGTGGTCCAGCCGGTGGTCACTCCCGACGAGATCGTCCGCGCGCGCTCCGCCGTAGAGATGATCTACATGGATCCCCAGGTGGAGCGGTACATCGTCGACCTTATTCTGGCCACGAGGGATCCGGGCGCCTACGGCATGGACGACCTGAGAGAGCTCATCTCCTTCGGTGCGTCGCCACGTGCAACCATCTACCTGGCCAAAACCGCCCGGGCCCATGCCTTCCTCCAGCACCGTGGATTCGTCACTCCAGACGACGTGCGGGCCATGGGGATGGACGTGCTGCGCCACCGGGTGCTCGTCACCTACGAGGCCGAGGCAGAGGAAGTCACCTCCGAGGATGTCGTCCGGAGGATCCTCGATCACGTCGAGGTCCCCTGAGCCGTGCCGGCAAGCAAGGGGCACCGGTGATCCCTCGGGAGATCCTGAAGCAGGTCCGCCGCATCGAGATCCGGACCCGAGGCCTCGTCAACGAGGTCTTCTCGGGGGAGTACCATTCCGTATTCAAGGGACGGGGCATGAGCTTCGCCGAAGTCCGTGAGTATCAATACGGTGACGATATCCGCAACATCGACTGGAACGTCACGGCCCGAAGCGGGGCGCCCTTCGTAAAGGTCTACGAAGAGGAGCGGGAGCTCACCGTCATGCTTGTCGTGGACGTGAGCGCCTCCGGGGAGTTCGGCTCTCGTGAGCGTCGGAAGGGCGAACTGGCCGTGGAGATCTGTGGACTCCTCGCCTTCAGCGCCATAAAGAACAACGACAAGGTCGGCCTCATCATCTTCTCCGACCGTGTCGAGAAGTTCGTGCCCCCGCGGAAAGGTCGGCGCCACGTCCTTCGGGTGCTCCGTGAGCTCCTGTACCACAAGCCCGAGGGCCGCGGCACCGAACTCCGCACGGCGCTGGAGTACCTGACCCATGTCCAGCGAAAACGGGCCGTGGCCTTCGTCGTCTCGGACTTCCAGGACGTAGGTTTCGAGAAGGCTCTCTCCGTGGCCGGCAAGCGTCACGACCTCATCGCCATCCGGATCGGCGACGAGCGGGAGGAAGCTCTCCCCGACCTTGGCTATATGGAGCTGGAAGACCCTGAGAGCGGCGAGGTCGCCGTGGTGAACACCTCGGATCCCGACTTCCGGGAGCGCTTCACGCAGGGGGTGCGGCGGAGAAGGGCAGAGCTCGATCGGGCCCTCCGGAGGAGCAAGGTCGACGTCGTCGACGTCGTCACCGGACGGCCGTATGTCCGGCCTCTCATGCGCTTCTTCGAAGAGCGGGCTCGGAGGCAGTGAGGATGAGGCGCGGGCGTACCCACGGCAGCATGGCCCTGGGGGTGTGCGTCCTCCTGGGCATCCTGGCATCGACTCCGAAGTCCACCCTCGCCCAGTCCCGTCTCACCACCACGCTCGACACGACGCTCATCACCGTGGGTGACCGCATCTCATTGGAGGTGCGGGTCGAGCACCCGGCCGACGCGCTGGTCTCCTGGCCTGACTCGCTGGATGCCGATCCCTTCGAGGTCCTCGAGGCCCGGGTCACGCCGACGCGAGCCCGGGGCGAGTCCTCTGTTTCGTCGGCCGTGTTCTTCCTCACCACCTTCGAGCTCGGGGAGGTGGAGCTGGCGGGCTTCAACGTCCGGGTTCTCCACCCCGATGAGAGGGAGGAGGTGCTCACTACCGACCGTTACGGGGTCGAGGTCGTCTCGGTGGGCGTGGAAGAAGGCAGCGACATTCGCGAGATCCGGGGGCCCCTCGCGATTCCCGTGGGCATCCTCAGCCTGCTCGCGGTGGCCCTCTTCCTGATGCTTCTAGGAGCGGCGGTCTATGCAGCGTGGGCGCGGCGCCGGAAGGGCGAGGGGGACGAGGGCTTCCTTCCCGGACCGTCGCCGCGGCCAGCCCACGAGATCGCCCTGGAAGATCTCCAGCGCCTGGAGGCATCGACGCTATTGGCTGACGGGCAGATCAAGCAGTATCACATCCGTGTGTCCGAGATCCTCCGGCGGTACGTGGAGGCCCGCTTCCATGTTCCAGCCCTGGAGATGACGACATGGGAAGTGATCGGTGGCCTCCAGTCCGCGGGCGTAGACGAGGGTACTCGAGTCGATCTCCGGCGCTTCCTCGACCAGTGTGACCTGGTGAAGTTCGCCAAGGCAGAGCCCGACGAGGCGGCGTCGCGCCGACTCCTCGAACTCGGGCGGGCGCTCGTGGAGCGGACGAAGGGTCCGGAGGCTGACACGGGCTCGGAGGAGTCGGATCCACCGGCACGTGCAGGGCCACCCGAGGCCGCCGGGCAGGCCTCCACCCTCAGTCCCGACTCGGGAGGGGCGGCCGGCTGATGTTCCGCTTCGACGATCCCGCTGTCCTGGCCCTCCTTCTGGTCATTCCCGTGGGCTTCTGGCTTCGCCGACGCTGGGGGCGCGGGTCGGCGTCCATCGTGTACTCGCGCGTCGACCAGGCGCGGGCGGCAGCGACGGGCGAGGGGTGGCTCGTCCGCTGGGTGCCGACGATGCTGCGCGGCCTCGCTCTCGCGGCTTTCGTCGTGGCCCTCGCCCGTCCCCAGACCTCCATCGCCACGGAGAACGTTCTCACCGAGGGCATCGACATCGTTCTCGTCCTGGACGTCTCCAGCTCCATGCTGGCGGAGGATCTGGAGCCCAACCGCATCGATGCGGCAAAGTTGGTCGCGTCGGACTTCGTTGGCGGCCGGCGCAACGATCGTCTCGGCCTGGTGGCCTTCGCCGGACAGGCCTTCACGCAGGCGCCGCTGACCTTCGACTACGGCGTCGTCCAGCGGCTCATCGCCGAGCTGGACGTCGGCATGATCGAGGACGGCACCGCCGTGGGTATGGGGTTGGCGACCGCGGTGAAGCGGCTCGAAGCATCCGAAGCCGAGTCCAAGGTCGTCGTGCTCCTGACTGACGGCCGGAGCAACCGCGGAGAGATCGGGCCCGTCACCGCCGCGCAGATGGCCCAGGCGTTGGGCGTGCGGGTCTACACCATCGGTGCCGGATCCCAGGGAACGGCGAGGGTTCCGGTTCCGGACCCCTTTGGTGGCACGCGGTATGCCAACATGCGGGTCGACATCGATGAGCAGACCCTGACCGAAGTGGCCGAGCTCACGGGCGGCCGCTACTTCCGGGCCACCGACGCCGCGAGTCTCGCCGCGATCTACGGGGAGATCGACGAGCTGGAGCGCACCGAGATCGAGGTTCAGAACTTCACCCGCTTCGAGGAGCAGTTCCCGCTGCCCCTCGGTGTCGGGTTCGTCCTCCTCATGCTCGAGCTCGTTCTCGTGCAGACGGCGCTGAGGAAGCTTCCATGACGCTGGGAGAGCGCCATGACGCTGGGCGAGCTGCCATGAGGACGAGAAGCTGATGTTTCGTTTCGCCGACGTGAACTGGCTTTGGACCCTCGGTCTGCTCCCTGTTTTCGTGGCCCTCGTGTGGACCGCCGCCCGCAGTCGGAGCCGGGCGCTGGAGCGGTTCGCCGATTCGGGACTCGTGGAAAAACTCACCGAGTCTGTCGATCTCCGGGCTCGTCGGTGGAAGAACGTGCTCCGGGTCATTGCCTTGGGCTTGCTCGCTATCGCCCTGGCGCGCCCCCAGTTCGGCAACCGAGTGGAGACGGTGCGGAGCGTCGGTCAGGACATTGTCGTCGCCCTGGACCTTTCCCAGTCGATGCTTGCCGAGGACGTGGCGCCCAACCGGCTCGAGCGGGCCCGGCTCGCCGTTCTCCGCCTCATGCGGCAGCTCGACGGTGACCGCATCGGACTCGTCGCTTTCGCGGCCGACGCCTTCGTCCAGAGCCCTCTCACCATCGACTACGGTGCGGCCGCCATGTTCCTGTCGGCCATGGAGCCGGACCTCATGCCGGTGCAGGGGACGGATCTCGGAGCCGCTCTGCGTGTCTCTCTAGATGCTTTGGAGGAGGGCGCTCGCGATGCTCGCGTCGCTGTCCTGGTGACCGACGGCGAAGATCACGAGGATGCGTTCGCCGAGGAGCTGGTACGGGCGGCGGAGTCGGGCGTACAGGTGTATCTGGTGGGTGTAGGCGCCACCGACGGTGCACCCATTCCGCTGTACGATGCCCAGGGCCGGAGGGAGGGCTTCTTGCGGGACGACGAAGGCAACGTGGTCACGACACGGCTCGCCGAGGAGACCTTCCAGCGCTTCGTGCGAGAGGCTGGTGCTACGTATGTGCGGGCTGGAGCCGGAGGGACCGCCTTCGACGATCTCATCGACGAGATCGCTCGAGGCGAAGGAGAGGAGATCGATACCATGCAGGTGACGCAGTTCCAGGAGCAGTACCAGATCTTCCTGGCGCTGGCACTCCTACTCCTGGTGGCCGACGGGATGATCTCGGAGCGGAAGCGGCGCCAGGAAGCATGGGCAGGGAGGTTCGAATGAGACATGGAGCGGTACGCACGGGCGGGCTAGCCGCTGGCTGCGTCCGCCTCGCCTTCGCGGGGGCGTGGTCGCTCGGGGGCTTCGCGGTGGTCGCGGCTGTTGTCGCCCTCGGTGCTCCCACGCCGGTGACCGCCCAGTCCGCGCGGGCCCTCGTCCAAGAAGGCAACCGCCTGTACCAGGAGGGCCGATTCCAGGAGGCTCACGAGAGGTACATGGAGGCGATGGCCGAGTCACCTGACTCTCCTGTCATTCCGTTCAATGCGGGCAATGCCCTGTACCAGGACGCAGACTACCAACGGGCCATGGAGGCATATGAGGAGGCCATCGCGTCGGGAGATCCCGAACTGGCCAGCGACGCCTGGTACAACCTGGGCAACGCCCTGTACCGGCAGCAGCAGCTTCAGCCGAGCCTGGAAGCGTACAAGCAGGCGCTTCGCCTCGACCCACGAGACGTCGACGCCAAGCACAACTTCGAGCGGGTTCTACAGGAGCTCCAGCAGCAGCAACAGCAGCCGGACCAGCAGCCCCAGGACGACGAACAGGAGTCCGAAGACGGAGAGCAACCTCCCCAGGAGGGCCAGCCCCAGCCCCAGGACGGGTCCCAGGGTCAGCAGCCACCTGAAGATGAACCGGGCGAGGAGGAGCAGCCCGAGGGCGAAAGCCAGCAGCCTCCGGGAGAGGAGCCGCAGGACCAGGAGCCCGAACAGGGGGACGCCGAGGGAGAAAGCGGGGAGGGGCAGGGTCAGCCGCAGCCCAGAGACGGCGAGATGACCGAGGAGGAAGCTCGCCGCCTTCTCGAGGCTCTCGACGAAGATCCGGGCGACGTGAACCGACGACCGGCCTCGGCTCGAGGCCGAAGGCCCGCCAAGCCGTGGTAAGATGAGGAAGGGAGTCGTCGGCGTCCGGGTGGCGGCCCTTTGGGCGCTCAGTTGGCTCGGGGCCATGTCCTGGGCCGGGCCGGCATCGGCCCAGGAGCCGAACGTGCGCGCCTACCTCACGCCCGGCTCCACCGTAGCGCCAGGAGGCTCGTTTACGCTCAACGTCGAGGTGTCCGGCACCCAGGACGTCCAGCGCGACATCCAACTGCCGGACCTGGCGTCCTTTGCCCAGTTTCTGAGCAGCAGCAGCCAGTCCTCGGTCCAGATGGTGAACGGTCAAACGAGCGTGTCCATCACCCTGCAGTACCGTTATCAGGCCCTCGCCGAGGGGACCCACGACATTCCGTCCTTCGAGGTCCAGGCCGGAGGACGGAACGTGTCCACGGAGCCCCTTCAGATCACCGTTTCACCAGATGCTGCTCCCGCGCGGTCCGAAAGCAGCCCCGTCGGTCCCGACGACCTCTTCATTACGGCGGAGCCTTCGAAGCGGTCGGTCTTCTTGGGTGAGCCACTCATTCTCGAGTACAGGATCTGGACCCAGGTCGACGTCGCGAGCTTCGGGATGACCCGGATTCCGGAACCAGAGGGGTTCTGGGTGGAGGATGTGACGGAGCCCGGCCAGCCGCGTGTGGAGCAGCGGACTCGGGGTGGTGTTACGTACACCACGGCGGTAATCCGGCGAATCGCTCTCGTTCCATCAGGCACGGGGGCACGGGCCATCGAGCCCATCGGCGTCGAGGCCCAGGTCAGGGTCCGTTCCGGCACTCTGGACCCGTTCGAGGACTTCTTCGGCCGCGCATCACCCTTTGCTTCACGAACGGTTCCTACGACCGTGCTGGCCAACCCCGTCACGATCGACGTCCAGCCGCTGCCCCCCGGTGCCCCGCAGCCCTTCACCGGTATCGTGGGAACGCTGGAGGTCTCGGCCGATCTCGATCGCGATTCGGTGGCATCCAACGACGCTGTGACGCTCACCGTTCGCGTCGACGGTACGGGCAACATCCCGACGATTCCGGCACCGGAGTTGGAGCTCGACGGTGATTTCGAGGTCTTCCCGCCCGAGGTGTCCGAGTCCTTCCGGATCTCCGGCGACGGGCTTTCGGGGTCCAAGACCTTCGAGTTCGTCCTCATTCCCAGGGCTCCCGGCTCGAGGTCGATCCCTTCCATTCGTTTCCCCTACTACGACGACGCCGTGGGCGAATACCGGGTCGCGGCGACGGAGGCCCTCGGGCTCACGGTTACGGGGATGGCCCTGGAGAGCCCCGGGTCCTTGGGTCGCGGTGGGGTCGCCCAGCTGCGCGAGGACATTCGGTTCATCCGCCTTGGCCCACTCGAGCTCCGCCGCGTGGGAGGCTCACTCAGTCGGAGCGCGGGCTTCTGGCTCTTCCTGCTCTTGCCTCTGCTGGCCATGGTCGGTGCGACCGCCGTCCGTCGCCATCGCGACCGTCTGGAAGGAGATCGGGCGTACGCTCGGGGTCGTCGGGCCGGCCGTGTGGCCCGCAAACGCCTCGCTCAGGCCCGTGAGCTGCTGAAGTCCGAAGACGTGCGAGCGTTCTACGCCGAGGTGTCCCGGGCGCTTCGAGGCCTCGTTGCCGACCGCATGAACCTCGCCGAGGCGGGCCTGCAGACAGCCGAGCTCGACCAGGCCCTCGCGGGAACGGGCATCGTCGACGATCTGCGTCGGGAACTCGTGGAGTGCCTCGAGGAGTGCGACCGCCAGCGATTCGCGCCCCCGGGCGCCGACACGGTCGCGAGAGAACGCTTCCTGCAGCGGGCTGGGGATGTGATGAGCCGGTTGGACCGGGAGGTCCGGTGAGGCCCACGGCCGCGGCGGCCCGCTGCGGAGTCATGGCGATCGCCACCCTGATCCTGTTTCTCCCTTCGTCGGTAGCAGTCCAGGCCCAGGACGAGATCGTCGCTCGCGGCAACGCGGCCTATCAGGAGGGGGATTTCGCCGCGGCCGTCGAGGCATACGAGGCCGTGCTCGAGTCGGGCTACCGAAGCGCCGGCCTCGAGTACAACCTGGCCAACGCCTACTTCAAGACCGGCGAACTCGGACGCGCCATTCTCCATTGGGAGCGGGCTCTGGAGCTGGCTCCCGGCGACGAGGACATTCAGGCGAACCTGGATCTCGCTCGTTCGCTCACCGTCGATGCGGTGGAACCACTCCCGCGCTTCTGGCTCTTTTCGGTGATGGACTGGTGGATCGGACTTCTCCCGGCCGGTTGGCTTCGGGGCATCGTGGCTGTCGGATGGCTCGCAGTCAGCGGAGGCGTCATCCTGAGGGTGCTGGGCAGGGCCGTGTGGGTGCCCACCGTCGGCAGGAGCCTCATCGCGGTGGGGAGTCTGATTCTTCTGCTCTTCGCCCCCGTCATGACGATCCGCGAGACGGGTTTGGGCTTGCCCGAAGAGGCGATCATCCTTGCCGGCGCCGTCCAGGTGCGGTCGGCTCCGTCCGCCGAGGACGACCTGACGCTCTTCGAGATCCACGAGGGCACGAAGGTGCGCGTCGATCAGCGAACAGCGGAGTGGCTCGAAGTGGTGCTTGAAGACGGGAAGGTCGGGTGGGTGCCGGTGGGTGTGCTAGAGGTCATCTGAGTGCCGTTGTGGATCAAACGCATCCTGAAGCCGAGGTCCATATCGATGCGGCTCTCGCGACCGCCCTGCTCGAGGATCAATGTCCTCATCTCATGACGCGCGCTCCCGAACTCGTGGACGAGGGATGGGACAACGTCACATTTCGAGTCGGCACAGAGCACGCGATCCGACTGCCGCGGCGTCACGCCGCTGTCCAGCTGTTGGAGAATGAGCAGAGGTGGCTGCCCGTGCTTCAAAGCTGGATTCAGTTGGATGTGCCAACCCCCGTCTTCCGCGGCCAGGCCTCCGATCTCTTCGGCTGGCCTTGGAGCGTGGTGACCTGGGTCCCGGGGAGGACAGTGGAGGGACGACCGCTGGATGGTGCATCGGCGAGGACGCTGGCCGCGGCGCTGCGATCCCTTCACCGCAGCGCTCCCGTGGATGCACCGACCAATCCCTTCCGCGGGATACCTTTGCTCGAGCGCCGGGAGGTGGTCGAACCTCGCCTGGCTCGACACGGCCTGGGACAGCTCGCCGAAACGTGGGCCCGGGCCATCGCTTCGCCCGCGTCGCGAGATCGGGTGTGGCTCCACGGGGATCTGCATCCCCGGAATGTCGTCTGCCACGAAGGGGGTCTCAGGGGCATCATCGACTGGGGTGACCTGTGCGCGGGAGATCCGGCCACGGATCTCGCTTGCGCCTGGACGCTCTTCGAGGCACCCGAACGCAAGGTTCTCCTAGGGACGTATGGAGCCTCCAATGAGGAGAGAGTGAGGGCGGCCGGCTGGGCCGTCAACTTCGCGTCCGGGCTGGTAGCTTCGGCGGAGCCGCGGCACGTGCCCATGGGGTGGGATATTGTCCGCAGGTTGTCTGAACCCCGCAGCGAGGCGACGGACCATGACTGACGAACAACTGGCAGAGGTCCGCGACTTCTGGAACGGGATCGCCTCGGATTGGCAGATCCAGGTGGGTGACGACGGGGATGCGAATCGCCGCCTGAACTCCGACCCGGTCCTCTGGGACTTCGCCGGAAGCGTCGAGGGACGAGACGTGTTGGATGCCGGGTGCGGCACCGGATACCTCTCCCGGAAGCTAGCCGAGCGCGGGGCGCGGGTCGTGGGTATCGACCTGTCCGACGAGATGATCGAGATCGCCAGGTCGCGCGGCCCGGAGATCGATTTCCGCGTCGACTCGATCACCGTGCTTCACAGCGTCGGTGACGAGGAGTTCGACCTCGTGGTCGCCAACTATGTCCTCATGGATGTGCCTCATCTTCAGGAGGCGGTCGACGCCATCTACCGCGTGCTTCGGCCTGCCGGAAGGACCGTGGTCGTCTTCTCCCACCCCTGTTTCCCCCAGGGTGAGCGGACGGATGGAGCGGATGGGGAGGCGATCTTCACTTGGACTCGATCGTACTTCGAGCCCCTGCGGATCGTCGAGCCGCCATGGGGCCACTTCACGTCGGATTTCATCTGGTTCCACCGGCCGCTATCCGATTATTGGAAGGCCTTCAGCGCCGCGGGCTTCGCGGTGACCCGTTTCGAGGAGCCGAGAATCACGCCAGACCGATATCACCTGGCGACGTCGGATCGTGAGTTGGAGCGCAGCCGAGCCCGACCGTATTCGGTGGCGTTCGAGCTCCAGAAGTAGCCATCTCACCGCGCTCGTTGGAGAGGCCACGACCAGGGGAGAACATTCGCGGGGAGCTATCGAGCCGGCGTGCCCGAAGCCCGCCGCTTGGCAATCTCTTCCCGCACCGTCGGCGCCACCTGCGTCCCCAGGAGTTCGATGGCTCTGAGCACGCGGTCGTGCTCCATGGGGCCGACTGTGAGCTGCACGAGGAACCGGTCGTGGCCGAAGATCTCGTGCTGGAAGAGGATCTTGTCGATGAAGTCCTGGGGCTCGCCGAGGAAGAGAGCGCCTCGCAGCCGGGACTCGGCGTCGAACTGGGCGCGGGTGGGTGGTGGCCAGCCACGCTCCTTCCCGATGCGGCCCATAGTTGCGGCGAAGGGCGGGAAGGCCAGCTCCGCCGCCTCGTCAGTGTCGTCGGCAAGGAAGCCATGGGAGTTGATCGACACGGGCTTGGCATCGGGGTCGTAGCCGGCCTTCTGGGCGGCTTGCCGATACAGCTCGACGAAGGGCGCGAAACGTTCGGGCATCCCGCCGATGATGGCCAACGCCATGGGCAGGCCCAGGGAAGCTGCCCGCACCACCGACGGCGGATTGCCTCCCACGGCGACCCAGATGGGAAGCGGATCCTGTACGGGGCGGGGAAGGACGAGGCGGTCGTGGATGGGAGGGCGATGGGCCCCCGCCCAGGAGACGCGGTCGCTCTCCCTGATGCGTAGGAGTAGCTCGAGCTTCTCCTGGAACAGTTCGTCGTAGTCCGAGAGGTCCTGTCCGAAAAGAGGGAAGGACTCGGTGAATGAACCCCTGCCGACCATGATCTCCGCGCGTCCACCAGAGATGAGGTCCAGGGTCGCGAAGTCCTGGAAGACACGGACGGGATCGTCGGAGCTGAGAACGGTCACTGCGCTGGTCAGCCGGATCTGCTTCGTTCGAGCGGCGGCGGCCGCCAGGATGGTGGCGGGGGTCGAGGAGACGTAGTCCGGCCGATGGTGTTCGCCGACGCCGAATAC
Organism: Gemmatimonadota bacterium; assembly: GCA_013002885.1. Taxonomy (GTDB): domain Bacteria; phylum Gemmatimonadota; class Gemmatimonadetes; order Longimicrobiales; family Gaopeijiaceae; genus UBA2589. The sequence goes on from JABDLS010000076.1 coordinate 21,479, forward strand.
GTCGAGGCCGACCCGGTCGGCGAGCTCCACCTCCTCCAGCAAGCGTGCTGTCCGCTCCGGGGCATCGAGCTGACGCCCGGTCGAGGGGTCGATCCTCGTCTCGACGAATGAGTAGATTCCGATCTCCATGAGCGTCGTATATACCTTGGTTTCAGTTCAACGTTCGAGGCCTGATCGGGGTCCCTGAATGCGATGGATCGCCCTACCTTGCCCAACAGATTTGCCATGACCACCAACGCCCGCGCATTTCTCGGTATCGCCCTCGTCGCCTTCGTCGGCGCGTGCTCGTCGGCGCCTGCTCCGTCGGCCGCCCCGGCGCCCCAGCCCGAATCGGCGCCCGAGCCCGAATCGGCGCCGATGGTCGAGCCGGACGCCGAACCGTCTACCGCCGACGCGATCTTCACGGTGGCTCAGGCGGAACGCGGGCAGGAGCTCTTTCGTGCCGTGTGCTCGGAGTGCCACGACGAGGCCGATTGGACGGAGACGGGCTTCAAGAACCGGTGGGAAGATCAGTCCGTCTTTCAGCTCTGGTACTACATCAACGACCGGATGCCGTACGACGATCCATGGAGCCTCACGCGCCAACAGGTCACCGACGTACTGACCTACATTCTCCAACTCAACGACCTACCGGCCGGTGACGCCGAGCTCGCCACCGACGACGACTCCATCGACGACTACTGGATCGTGTGGGCTACGAGGTAGCGGAAGCTACTCCCCAGCGATGGTGATCTTGAACCCCGTCGGGTCCACCAATGAGAAGGCGCGGCCACCCCACGGCGTCTCCTGAGGCTCACTCTCGAGCGTTCCCCCGCGCTCCTTGATGCCTCCGGCGAGTTCGTCGATGTCCTGGCCCGTCATGAAGAAGAGGCGAAGCCCCTCGCCCTTTGCGCGGTCCCGTCCTTTCTTCCAGTCGTCTTGACCGATCATGAGATTGGCCGATCCGGCGACGAGGTTGGCCCCATGGAGTTTCCCCTCGTGCTCCCATCGCTCTTCGATGGTGAAGCCAACGACCTCGGTATACCACCGCAGGCTCTCTTCGGCGTCGTCCACGGTCAGGTTCGGCGAGAGCATCTTGAGGCGCAGGGATTCGGGCTGGGCACGCTCGGGCCGGGGTCCATCGGAATTCGTCGACATCATCTTCTCCATGGGGTCAGTCCGGCGGACGCTTCAACGAAGGAAACGGCTAGCCGCCGGACGGTCATCGGCGGGGTGGCCGATAGGATACGCGTGGCGCCATTGTCGCGCACGGTTGGGCCGCTGCCACCTCGAGTTCCGCTGAAACAGACTGCCTAGTGGCCCACGGGCCGCCCCCGGTCCCGTGCCGCTTGCTCGATGATGCCGAGGACCTGGAGGAAGTTCGATGGCTCGGTCTGCTCGGCAGCAACCACGGCCGCGGCCTTCCCAATGCGCCCTCGCTCGCTTTCGTCCCGCAGCGCCTCGACGGCTCTCGAAACAGCGCCATCGTCCGCAGGATCGACAATAAGGCCCGACTCGCCGTGAGTGATGAGCTCGGAGGCACCGACCCAGGGCGTCGTGATGACGGGTAGTCCGCACGCCATGGCCTCGAGCGCCGCGAATCCGAAGGAGTCATGCCACGAGAGGTGTACCAGGGCATCGGCGGCTGCGAGGGCCTCCATGCTCGGGTGGACGGCCCCGGCCAGCGTCACCCGACCCTCGAGGCCGCACTGCCGTATCAGGCGCTCCGCCTTCCTATGCTGTCGTCGGCCCGTCCCCTTTCCGGCGACGACGAGGTGGAGTGGGCTCTCGCCGGTCGCGCCCTTCACCAGACCATCAGTGCTCCCCAGAACGCGCAGCAGCTGCCAAAGCCCCTTGAGACGGAAGTTGTGGCCCAGGAAGAGCAGGCAGACGGCACTCTCGGGGATGTGCCACCGCCCTCGCATCTCGGACCGCCGAGCCCATCGGGCCTCGGGCGAGAACTCCGACGTGTCGACGGCGTTGTGCACCACGTGCACGCGATCGGATGGAATGCGATAGCTCTCGAGGATTTCCTCGCGCATGTAACGCGATTGGGCCACGATATGGGGCGGCGGTGTCGATCCCTCGTAGTACGCTCGCTCCCATCGCTGCTCGGCCAGGATCCAGGGCGCCTTCCGCCAGATCTTTCTCAGGCGGCGCTCCGCGGGGTGGCGAAACGACCGGAGCTTCTGGCGATAGTGCTCCGTGCCGTACGCCGAGCGGAGAACGTTGGCTTGAATGCCCCGGTAGCGACGGGAGCGCTCGGGGTTGAGGAGCAGGGCGTCGAGCTCGCGTGCGGCCACGGTGGCGTGAAGTCCTCGCCGTGAGACGCCGTGCAGGCGGTGGAGGGTGGTGCCCTTCGGTCCCGTCACCCCCTCGGGTTGCGCCTTGACGGTGAGGTAGTGCACGTCGTGACCGGCGGCGGCGAGCCACTCACCCAGCCGCCACAGGTAGCGCTGCTGACCTGGTTCCCGGGGGTCTGCGACGCGGATGTCGATTCCGATACGCACGAGCTCAGCCCAGACGGTAGTGGCGCATGGTGCCGGCTTGAGCCACCAACCGCTCGGCTCCGAGGAAGCGGTCGCTGGCCTCCCGCTCCACGCGGCGGTGGCAGTCGTGCACGAAGACGTCTGCCCCGTCCCGGTCCTGATCCACGACCCGCCTCCTGCGACCCAGCACCGACGCAGTGTAGATGCTCTTCATGCGACCAGGCCGGTACCAGCGGGTTCCCCGCGGGGCGTCGACGAGAATCATGTCCCATGCCACGTCGTCGACGTCGGCAGGAAGCCCGCTCATCCAGAGACGCTCCTCGAAGCGCTTGAAGATGGGCCAGAACACGCGCAGCGTCCCATAACGGACATCGTAGACCTCGGCCCCCGGGACCGCGTCGCGGGCGAATGCGGCCCACTCCGCTACGTCCTCCAGAAACACGCTTCGGCCACCCCGGTTGGCATCGAGCCAGAGAGACGTATCACGTCCCACCCCGAACACGAGCAAATTGCACGGCGCTCGACGCTCGAGCACGTCGTGGACGAGCTTGTACTCGTCGTACGTCGCCTGACCGGGGTTCTCCCGTACGAGTGCGCGGATGGCTTCGTCGCTCATGGGTCCAATATCGCGAGAGCGGCCGAAGCATCGAAGGCGGCGGGGCCGGAGCTACCGACGGCACCGGATTCGTGTATCGTCACGAGGTCACCCCCCGCGGTCGACACACCCATCACCCCTAACGGCTACCACTTCTGAACTCCACCACCGATTTCGCTCCGGCTGAAGGGTCGTACGGGGAAGCTGCCCATCGACACGGGGAAGCCGTGGCGAAGCTCGAGAGCCTCGTGGCTCGCCTCGAAGCGGCTCGCCTCGGGACCTTTGTCGTAGGATCGGTCCTCCTGTTGCTGAGGGCGGACCTGTCGGTGTCGCCGGTGATCCCCACCATCGTGGGAAGCGTCGCTCTCGCCGCTTTCGTTGCACTCGTGGTGCGCCATCGGCGGCTCCGACGGCGCCTGCGAAGGGAGCGGGCGGCCTTCACCCTGGCCCGGGTGGGTCTGCGCAGGGTGGCTCGCGACTGGCCCGCACTTCACGGGGCGCTCGAGGAGTTCGGCTACGAGGACCCCCTTCTGGAGCCCCAGGCCGCGTCCGACGAGTCGCACCCCTACCTGGCCGATCTCGACCTGTTCGGTCCCGCGTCCGTGCGAGCTCTCCTCGGATTGACGCCAAGTGCGACCGGTAGTGAGACCCTCCGCGACTGGCTCTCGGCACCGGCTCCGGCAGCAGAAGTCCACCGGCGGCAGGCCGCCGTCCGCGTCCTGGCCGACGATCCCGACGGCCGAGACACACTGGCAATCGAGGGGCTGCTCATCGATCGGGTTGGTACCTCTGCGTGGCGAACGTTCAAGGTGTGGTTGGACAGCCCGTCGGTCTTCCCCGATCAGGTCCCGGGGTGGAGTCGAAAGGTGGCGTGGGCTCTTCCGGCGGTGACGCTGGGGCTCCTTGTGGCGTGGAGCTTCAACCTCGTTCCGGCCGGAGCGTGGCTCGCCACCCTGGTGCTCCAGACGATCCTGGCTCTTCGGTGGGGTGGAGCGCTGGGGGAGTACTTCGACGCCGCGGGCGCGAGAAGTCCCGGGCTACGTCGACATCACCCGCTCTTTGCGGCCTGGGAGTCGTACGAACCTCGGGGGTCGGCACTCGACGATTTTCGCGCCCCGCTGCTCCCCACCGCTGGGCTCCGGGCCTCGGAGGAGATCCGGTCCTTGGAGCGCTGGTTGGATGCGGCGAGCAGCCACGGCTCGATGATGCATCACGTCTACTCCATCGCTCTTCTTTGGGATGTCCATCTGGCATCTGGTCTCGAACGGTGGCGAGCCCGGGCGGGAGCCGCGGTCCCGGCGTGGTTCGAGGCCTTGGGCCAGCTAGAGGCCCTATCAGCCCTCGCGACCCTGGCCCACGATCAGCCCGAGTGGAGCTTTCCCGACATTCACGACGGCGATCCGGGTTTCGCTGCCGAGGCGCTGGGCCATCCCCTCCTCTCCGACACGACACGCCGCCCGAGCGACGTCACCTTGGATGGGCCTGGTGGATTCCTCCTGGTGACCGGCTCGAACATGTCGGGCAAGAGCACTTTGCTCCGCTCCATCGGTCTCGCGGCGGTGTTGGGTCAGGCCGGTTCGGTCGTGTGCGCTCGGCGGCTGGAGATGACGCCGCTTCGGACGTTCACCTCCATGCGGATCCACGACTCCCTTACCGAGGGAGTTTCGCATTTCATGGCGGAGTTGCTACGCCTCAAGGCGCTCGTCGATGCGGCCAATGCCCGCGGGGCCGACCAGGACGGATTCGAGGCGTACGACGCTCCCCCAGCCCTCCTGTACCTCATCGACGAGGTGCTCCAGGGAACCAACTCCGAGGAGCGCCGGGTGGCTGCGCGGCGCATCATTTCCCACCTCCTGGACTCACACGCCATCGGCGCGGTCACCACCCACGACCTGGCTCTGCACGAAGAGCCACGACTCGACGATTCTTCGAGAAAAGTGCACTTCCGTGAGACGGTCGAAGAGGAAGGAGACCAGGTCCTCTCCTTCGACTACGTGTTGAGGCCGGGGCTGGCGACGAGTCGAAATGCCCTGAAGCTGCTCAGAATCGTAGGCTTGGACTCCGAGCCATAGGGATACGAGACGATGGTCACCCCGGATTCGGCGCGTCCCTCACGTTGTCCCCCGGCACCCGGTCGATGAGCTTGTTGTACGGGTCCACGCCGACCTTCAGCGGGCGCCCGTCCACGACGAATTCCACCGTGGTCGTGTCCGCCGTGACGGGGATCTTGAAGACCGACAGCGGGCGTCCGAGCTCGTTTCCGGGTTCCTCTTCGCCGAAGACGCCGACCTCGATATAGTCGTCCATGGGGATGACGGTTTCGTTGCCGACGCTGTCCGCGCGGACCTTCCGTGACGAGAAGTCCATCGTCACCTCCCAGAGACCGTCCCCCTGCTCGACGACGCTTACGTCCTCAACCTTGTTGTCCCAGAGCGTGATGGTCTCGAAGAGATCGGTGAAGAGGTACTGGAGAGAGTCGGGTGTCTCGGCTCTGAGGTAGCCCAGGAAGTCCCTCGAGGTGGAGTACGGGGCCTCTTCGAAGGCGTGGTTCTCGATGTACGCCTGGAGCCCACGGTTCATGGCCTCCTCGCCGATGTAGTCCCGGAGGGCGTACAGGGCGAGAGCCCCCTTGTTGTAGTGGATGTACGCCTGGTTCTCCGTGCGGATGAGGGGCTGCTCGCGAATCCGTTCGGCGGTGCGCCCGCGGAGGTATCGATCCAACTCGTGGCGCAGGAATTTCTTGGCGTGCGACGCGCCGTAGCGCTTCTCCATGACGGTAAGCGCCGCGTATTCAGCCATGGACTCCACCATCATCGCCGACCCCTGGGCCCGGGCGCCGACGACCTGGTGGCCCCACCATTGATGGGCGACCTCGTGGGCCGTCACGAAGAAGGGCATGTCGAGGTCGTCGTCGTCGTCCTTCACACGGGTTATGAAGCCGATGCTCTCGGAGTACGGGATGGTGGCTGAGAACGCCTGCGCGAAGGACGAGTACCGTGGGAACTCGAGAATCCGGACTTCGCGGTATTGATAGGGTCCGAAGTGCTCGGTGTAGTAGTCGAGTGATGCCTTTACCGCGGCGATCATCCGCTCGACGTTGAAGTCGTGGGTCTCATGGTGGTAGATGGCGATGTCGACGTCATTCCACCGATCGCGGACCACGGCGTATTCCGCCGATACGATGGAGAAGAAGTTGGCGATGGGTCGGTCCATTTCGTACCGGAACCAGCGGCGGCCGTCCTCCATCCACTCGTCCTGGAGGTATCCGGGGGCCACGGCGATCTGGTCGGGAGCCGTCGCGACGGTGACGCCGAAGTCCACCAGATCCGAGTCGACGCTGAATTGGGAGTTCCTGCGGGCCTCGGGGTCGTCGAGGTCGGGGAGGCGATCCTTGGGCGGGAGGTCGTACTTACGGCGGTCTGCCGGATCGCCCATCTCGAAGGCCTCGTTGTAGCCGAAGGACGGACCCACGCCGGCGAGGAACGTGCCGTTGGCGACGATGCGGTTGTTCCGGCCCGAGTTGGGGTACCCGAGGGCTTCGAACGAGTAGCGGTACGACAGGACCGTCGAGTCGCCGGGGGCCAGGGGCTCGTTGAAGGCCCAGAGTTGGGTGCCGCTGATGGTATCGAGAATGAGGGCGGTGGCACCGGCCTCCCACTCCATCCGCTCCACCTCGAGGCTCTGGTCGTAGTTCACCAGCACCGAATCGATGGGGGCACCGCTCTTGTTCACCATCGTGTAGCGACCGTCGAGTGAGTACGCTCGCCGCTCCGGCCAGAGCTCGACCGTGGCTTCGACGCCGACCACCCGAGGTGGCACCAGGTGGATGAGGGGTCGATACGTCGTCTCCCACTCGGCGAGCCGCTCCTCTCTCTCGTCGCTGGTGGTGTAGCTGTTGAGGACGTTGGTGTTGTAGAAGATGGCACCCCCGAAGACGATCACGAGGAGGGCGCACCCGCCCAACGCGATGCCCGTCCGGGGCGTCCACCTCGCGCGCACCATCTGTGCGCGGTTCCGCCACTGCGCGTCCGTCCCACGGACCCATGCCAGGCCGGCGAGCGCCACGACCATGAGACCGAAGGAGACGGAGTAGCTCCCGTGTAGAGCCAGCTCTCCAACGAAGTGGCCGAAGCCGTTCATGTCGGAGTAGGTGAAGCCGGGGAGCCACCCCGGTCCGAAGAGCTGATGCTCGAATCCGAGGTTCGCGAGGACGATGGAGCCTACCCAGTAGCCAATGAGGACCAGGTGGCCGACGAACTTGTTCTGCGCGAGAGCGTGGGCGGCGAAGGAGAAGAGGATGATGGCCACTGCCCACGGCAACAGTGTGCCGAAGAGGAAGACGAAGTAGAGGCCTACCTCGATATCCGTGAAGCCTTTGACCAGCTGGACGCCGATTCCCACTGGGACCATGGCGAAGAAGACCGTCGTGATGGCCGCCACGACGCTGACGATCTTCCCGGTGACCAGGGTCGAGGTTGCCACCGGCGCCGCGTCGACGATCTGGTCCGAGCCTTGGCTACGCTCTCTCCACACCGCCTCGCCGGCGAAGATCGTCGACAGGATGATCATGAAGAGGAAGAACTCCAGGGCGATGACCTCGGCCACCAGGTAGGTCACGGGCCACGTCGTCACTCCGTAGAGCTGGTCCGCGTACCAAGAGCTCATGGCCGCATCGATGGTGGCGATGAGGAGGATGGCGATGAACGCCTTGTCCTTCAGGATGTGTCGATACGACGCCAGCGTCGTGTCGAGGAACTGCCGTCGAGCGGTGGCTCCGCCGAAGGTGGGCCGCGCCACCACGTCTCGCAGTGGTGGCTCCGGTTCGGGCTTCTTCCTCGCCCTCTTGGTGGCCTTGTTGGGCGTCACTTCCAGCCGGAAGGTGAGGATGGTGGCGACGGCGATGAGGACCCCGACGCCGACCCAGATGGCCCGATTTGTGAGGGTGAAGCCATCGAGGGCTACCACCTGGGCATTCCGCTCGGCCACGGTCCAGTAGCGAGTGGTCAGGTCGAGGCTGATGAGGCCGAAGATGTCGACGGCGTTGGAGAGCCAGTCCTTGTCGAGGCTCTGGGTCCAGTTCCCGGCGATACTCCACGCGGCGAGGAGTGCGATTCCGCTGGTGTAGACGGCTACCAGGCTTCGTGTCAGGGCCCCGATGGCGTAGAAGATGGCGCTCACGAGGAACAGCGTCGTGACGCTGTAGACCAGGAACGGCTGGACGTGGTACCAGAGGTTCGGCGACTCGAGGAGTGTCTCGGGATCGGCCCAGGGGACGATGGTGCCGAGAAATGTGCCGAGGGGAATGCCCGAGTATACCACCACCATGACGGCGAAGCCGCCGAGGAACCGCCCTGACAGATAGCCCAGTCGGGTGAGGTGCGTCGTGAAGAGGAGTTCGTGGGTTTTCACCCGGAAGTCCCGAAGAAGGGACGTGCCCACGATGGCCACGGTAATGACCGTTCCCAAGGCCGTCAGTATGGACGTGGCCTGGGCCAGGGCATAGGGCGAGTTCCGCTTCACGAGCCCGGCGGCGCCCACGACGGCGACCGCCTCCGACGAGACGAGGAACAGGCTGAGAAGGAAAAGGACGCCGAAGTAGAGCCACGTCACCGGGCGCCGGAGGTGGTACGTCAGCTCGAAGCGGAGGATGGGCCAGAACATCAGACGCTCCTCGCGGCGGCTTCACCCACTTCGTGGAAGTAGACGTCTTCCAGTGCCGGCTCGACGCCGTGAAATCCGGCTCCTGGTGTGTCTTCGCTCCATACATGGATAAGGGGCTCGCCCGCCTGGAGGCGGACGGAAATCACGTCGTGATCGCGCTGATACGCATCCAGCTCCGCACGGCTCACCTTCCTGCGCCACACCTTGCCCCGTGCGCTCTCCAGCACCGACGACGGATCCCCCTCCAGTACCACCCTCCCACGGTGGATTATGGCCATGGAGCTGCAGAGCTCACGAACGTCCTCGACGATGTGGGTGGAGAGAATGACGACGATGTCCCGACCGAGTTCGGCGAGCAGATTCAGGAAGCGGTGCCGCTCAGTCGGGTCGAGACCCGCCGTCGGCTCATCGACGATGAGGAGCTTGGGGTCACCCGCCAGAGCGATGGCGATCCCGAGGCGTTGCTTCATCCCGCCAGAGAACCCTCCCACGGCTTTGTCCTTGGATTCCCAGAGGTTGGTCTTCACCAGGAGTGAATCCACCAGTTCCTTGCGCTCGCTTCGGCCCGTAACACCCTTGAGGGTGGTGAAGTGGTCGAGGACCACCCTCGCCGAGAGGTTGGGGTATAGACCGAACTCCTGCGGGAGGTAGCCCAGGACCTTCCGGACTTCGTCGGGCTGGGCGAGAACGTCGAGGTCACCGAGTCGTATGGAACCGGCATCGGGCCGTTGCAGGGTGGCCACGGTCCGCATCAACGTCGATTTCCCGGCGCCGTTCGGACCCAGCAGGCCGAACATGCCCGGCTCGATGGTCAGCGAGACGTCGTCCAGGGCTTGGACGCCACCAGGATACGTCTTGTAGAGACCTTCGATGACGAGACGCAACGTGCTTCCTCCACCACGAAATCTTTGCCTGTCCGGCACCAGCCGGGTGGCGGCTTGCCTACCGCCGTTTCACGGTACCTCGCGAATGTCAGATGAGCCAGGGAAGGCTGTCGCTCCGGTGTTCCCCAGGCCTGCACTTCATGGTCGCGAGGCTTCGACGGGGCCCTCCGGCCGGCCTGGCACGGATATTCCTCTGGACCGATGGATTGAAGAAGACCCCAGCTGCGACGACCGGGTGAACCCTTATGACTCCGAACTCCCTTGCCATGCGGCGTCTCAGGGCGGGGCGCGCTCTTGTCGCCGTCATCGCCTTCGCCCTCGTGGGATGCGGCGACAGCCTCACCGGACCCGATCTTTCTGACCCTCGTGTGGCCGACTTCGTCGAGCTCATGAACGAGCACCGCCTCGACATCGGCTGCCCCGCTCTCGAATGGCACCAACCCACGGCCGAGGTCGCTCAGGCGCATTCGGTCGACATGATCGCTCGTGACTTCTTCGCTCATTCGAATCCCGATGGTCACTCGCCGTTCGATCGTCTCACGAGTGCGGGAATCGACTACGGGATGGCTGCGGAGAACATCGCATACGGCTATCCCGACGCGGCGTCGGTCCTTCAGGCGTGGCTCGACAGCCCGGGGCACCGGGGGAACATCGAGAACTGCGCGTTGAGGCAGCACGGGGTCGGACTGGTGGATACGCACTGGACGCATCTGTTCGCGAACGTGAACTGAGGTCGCTGCGTCGACTCGGCGCCCTCCCCGGGGTGGCGACGCCGGACCCGTAGCGGCGATGCCCTGACCGCCCTACCGTACCGGCTCGAATCGACCCGCCCGAGCCCTGCGACATCATGCCTCACCCCACCACCCGCCTCACCCCGGCCCTCGTATCAGCGATCGCGTTGGCCATGACCAGCTTTGCGGCATCCGAATCCGCGGCCCAGGAACTCCCGCTCACCTGGCAGGAGGAGCAGAACTTCCGGTCGGGTCCCACCCCTTTCGATCCCCTCATGGCGTTTTGGTACGAGCTCGACGCCATCAGTCCCATCGTCAACATGCGTCCGCTGACCCACACCCTCCTCGATCGGGAGATGTACACGGTCACCATCGCGGATCCGCCCATCACGAACCCCGAAGACGCGGTGCGCTCCGGCAAGACCATCGTCCTTCTGGCGCCGTCGGTTCACGGAGGTGAGGTATCGCCCAAGGAGTCGGTCCAATTGGTGGCCAAGGAACTCGTAGCGGGCGACCTCCGATCTCTCCTCGACGACGTCATCGTCGTCGTCGTGCCCATCATCAACCCCGACGGTGGCGAGGTTCAGCGGCGCACGAACGAAGCGGGCTACGACATGAATCGGGACTACGTGAAGCTCGAGTCCCAGGAGATCCACGGTCTCGTCACGCAGGTGATGAACGAGTGGACACCGGACATCCACGTCGACGGTCACCACGGTGGCTCACCGCCCTACGTGATCACCTATCAGGGGACGCTGAACCCCGCTGCGGACGATGAGCTGCGGAGATACCCGTACCAGAACATCTTCCCCCGACTCCGTGACGCCGTTGCGGCCGAAGGCTACCGCGCCTTCGACTACTCCGGGGTGCGAACCGTGGATGGTGAACGCGGGTGGGGCTCGACCTCCGTCGAGCCGAGGAAGCACCACGTCTACACGGGGCTGACCAACTCCATCGGCATCCTTCTCGAGACACCGAACGCACGGACTCTCTTCCGGAACGGATCTCTGGAGGAGACCCCCGATGACGAGCGCTACTATCACCAGATCCGTGGCGGCTTCCTTGCCACCAGCGAGATCCTCCGAGTGGCCGCGGAGAACCGGGCCGAGATCCGTGCCCTGACCACTGCGTCCCGCATGCGTGCCGTCCAGGCAGGGGCCGACGGTGGCGACCCCATCGTTCTCGACTACGAGCTCACCAACCGGGGCGACGAACCAGTCTGGATGCCCGAGGAAGACGTCCCCGGTGGCTACTCCCTCCAGACCGTGCCCGTCTTCCTCGAGTGGGTGCCGACCCGCACCACGCCGCGCCCCGTCGGCTATCTGCTCCCGCCGGCCATGGCGTCCGTCGTCCCGCTTCTCCAGGACCACGACATTTCGGTGTATCGGTTCCGAGCACCGGCCACCTTGGAGGCGGAGGTCTTCTACGCCACGGATGTGAACCGGGACTCGTACTTCCAGGGACACTACCTGAAGTCGGCTGAGGTGGAGAAGGTCACCGAGTCGCTCGACGTCGCGCCCGGGTGGTTCTGGGTTCCCAGCGCCCAATCCCGGGCGAATCTCATCAACTACATCCTCGAGCCCGAGACCGACGACAACCTCATCACGTGGGGGTGGACGGATCATGTTCTGGAAGTCACGGAGGAGGGCGACGACGAGCGTCAGCGGGTCCCCATGATGCGCGTCATGCGCCACCAGTACCTCCCGGTGGTGGAGGTCCAACCCTTCAACATGTACCAGAGGAAGAGGTACTTCCGCCCGGGCTACTGACGGAGACCGGGCGTTTGCGCCGACGTGCTGGAGAAGGCTGAGCGCGGCCGGGGGCGGGCGTTCGGTTCCTCCCTGTCGTCAGCCGCCTGCGGTGTATCGAAGGCGAAGTGGCTCAGGATAGCGGATGGGCCCCAGTGACGTCTGGACGGTGGGAAGCACCTCCACCGTGACCTCTTTCGGCTCCCCGCCCACGCCGGCGAGTGAGGTGGCGAGCTCGAAGAGATCCTCGGCGTTGCTCTCGTAGAACTCGACGAGGTTCAGGCCCACCCGGACCGGTACGTCGGTTGGCGTTCCGCGGGGGAGCACGAACTCACGGTCGAGGACGCCGCTGACGGTCTCACGGTCCTCCAGGAAGAGTGTCCACGCCATCTCGACGAGGCGTGCGTCCGCGTAGTTGTCCGACGGATTCATGGCGACTACATCGAGCTGCAGATCGAGAGGTAGATCCCGATTCGTCACGGCAGCCGCGAAGGATGCGACTTCCGAGAGGCTCAGGTCGTTGAACGAGCGCACCCGCGTGAGGTCGACTCCAGCGAGGCGAACGTCGGAGACGCCTCGGAGGTCGAAGTCGACGTTCTGGAGGGCGCCGAGTTGCTGAAGTGTGGCACAGCCAGAGAGAAGTGCCAGGCCGACGAGGGCGCCGGCGTTTCGAAGAGAGGTGAGGCGAGTCATGCGTACTCTCGTATTCGGGTATTTCCCAAGCTACCACTTCCTTCGTTCCCATTGCTCCGTCCTTGAACAGCCGGGCCCTCTGGTTCGTATTGAGTACAAAGCCAGGACGGACCGCCGGGAGATCCCATGTACACCACCTGCATGTTCTGCAACCGCCCTCTCGGGGTAAACGAGGTCGTGGAGCACTTCCCCGTGGGTCGGCGTCTGGCCTTCGACGCGGCCCGGGGTCGCTTGTGGGTCGTCTGCCGGAAGTGTGAACGGTGGAACCTCTCTCCCATGGAGGAGCGGTGGGAGGCCGTAGAGACGTGCGAGCGCATCTTTCGCGAGACCCGGGTCCGGGTTTCGTCGGAGAACGTGGGCCTGGCACGTCACCCCGAGGGCTTGGAACTCGTTCGCATCGGCGACCCTCTCCGCCACGAGTTCGCCGCGTGGCGCTATGGCGACCAGTTCGGGCGGCGGCGAAAAAAGGCGGTGCTCTACGGCTTCGGTGCTGCCGCCGTTTTCGGCACGGTCATCCTCGGAGGTGCGGCGACCGGGGTGTTGAGCGGCGCGGTACTGAGCCAGTCTGGGAACTTCTTCAACCTGTGGATGAATGGTCGGACGCGCGTCAAGCTCCGTACCGACGATGGACGTGTCATCAAGCTCAAGAACCCCGATCTGCTCGGTACGCGGCTCCGTGCACCCGAGGGGGACGCCGGATTCAAGCTCCAGGTGCGGAAGGGGAAGAAGAAGGAGTGGTTCGAAGGCTCCCAAGCCGAACGTCACATCGGCCTCATCATGCCGGCCATGAACCGCATGGGTGGCAAGGAGCGCGTCGTTCGCGACGCAGTCTCCGAGATCGAGGAACACGGCCACCCCGATGGCTTCCTCTCCGACCTGGTCCAGGGGGATCGCTTCACCGACAAGAAGGGTGTGCCCGGATACGTCAACAAGATGCCGAAACCGACGCAGCTCGCTCTCGAGATGGCTCTGCATGAAGAGCAGGAGCGTCGTGCCCTGGCGGGCGAGCTCTGGCTTCTGGAGCGCGCCTGGGAGAAAGCGGAGGAGATCGCCGCCATATCCGACGACCTCCTGCTCCCCGAGGGCGCCCGGGCGTTCATCGCGGCGGAGAAGGGGGAGCGCGACCGGGAGTCGTAGCCCTCGCTTCGAGTTCCCGGGCGGGGTGCCCAATACACCGTGAACCCACGACCGCGACTACCCCGTGCCAGATCGCCCGTGTGTCCCCATTATTGGCGTCTGCCATGTGCCGGAGCCTGCACCTCGCTCGCTCGGCGTTCGTCGACCTGCAGTCCTACCGAATGACTATGAGAACCGTTTGCCCTCCCGCGTGCCGATCTGCGGCCGCATCCGTCGCCTTCCTTGCCACCCTCGCCCTGGCGACCGTCGATGTCGCAGCGCAGGAACGCCCCATGACGTTCATGGATGTCCAACTCATGAACCGGGCGGGCTCCTGGGCTCCTGGCCCCGACGCCCGCTGGATGCTGTACACGGTGACCACGCCCGACTGGGAGGATGCCGAGTCCCAGAGCGACATCCATATCGTCTCGATGGCCGATGGGGTCGCCTCGAGCCGCCAGCTCACGTTCACCGAGGAACAGGACGAGACGAGTCCCACGTGGAGCCCGGACGGGGCCTTCTTCGTCTTCGCTTCGGACCGCGACTCCGATGGCGACGACGACCAACTCTACATGATGCGCCCCGACGGCGGGGAAGGGCAGCGGATTACCGACGCCGAGCACGGCGTGTCGGGCTTCGACTTCAGCCCCGACGGATCGTGGCTCGTCTACCGGAGTGGTGATTCGGGTCAGGAGCAACTCCATCGTCTGCTCGTCGCTGATCTACCCGAGGCCGACGCCGCCGTCATCACCCGTGGCGAGGCCGGGGTGGACCGTTGGGAGTGGAGTATCGACGGTGGCTCGATCTACTTCACACGCCCCGACGACTTCGACGAGGCCGAGAAGGAGCGGATCGAAGCGGGCTTCACCGTCGACGTGAAGAACTCGGTCACGCCACTCTCGAGCCTCTGGATCGTGGACGTGGCCAGCGGAACCGAAGACCGGCTCGCGAGCTCCCCAGAGTACAGCGTGCAGAACTTCGAGTTGTCCCCGGACGGGCGGTGGGTGGCCTTCACTGGTGGCTCCCCCGACCGCTACGAAAGAAACATCACCGGAGCCCGCCTGTACGCCGACCAGTACCTCATGGATCTGGCGACGAGCCGCGTCGAGCGACTCACGGAGAACTTCGAGGTCGGGGAGGGCCAGGCGACGTTTTCGCCCGACAACAGGCTCATCGCCTTCTCGGCGCCGGACGACATGGAGCGCTACTCCATGACCGAGAACCGCGTCTACATCCGCGAGGTCACCGCCCACGGTGAGCCCTTCAGGAAGTTGGGCTCGGGCTTCGACCAGAGCCTCTCCGTGGGCTTCTGGTCCGACGACTCGAGCACGATCTACTTCAACACCGGCATCACCGTCACCAACCAGCTCTGGGCCCTCGACATCGCCGCCGACGAAGTGACACAGGTCACACACGAGCGGGCGGCCCTCTCCGTCGACCGGGACGAAGACAGCGACGCCATCCTCATCGACTATCAGGATCCCCAGACGCCGCCGACCGTGTTCACCGTCGCCAGCCTCGACGACGTCGCCGACCGGAGCCAGTGGACGCGACTCGTCGATGTGAACCCCCAGGTCGAAGAGATCGCCCTCGGTCGGGAGGCGGAGATCAACTGGACGTCCACCGATGGCAAGCAGGTCGGTGGCGTCCTCGTATACCCGGTGGGTTACGAGGAGGGCACACGGTATCCCCTCATCGTCGCCATTCATGGCGGGCCGGCGTCGGCCGACGTCCTTCGGTTCAACGGGGGCTACAGTGCCCAGGTGTATGCCGGCGCCGGCTACGCCGTTCTGAAGCCCAACTACCGTGGATCGCGGAACTACGGCAACGCCCACCGCACCGACATCGTTGGTGATTATTTCACCTTGGGCTTCGATGACATCATGACCGGCGTGGACTATCTCATTGACGAGGGGATCGTCGACGAGGACCGGATGGGAGCACTGGGATGGAGCGCCGGTGGCCACTGGTCCAACTGGATCCTCACGCACACCGACCGTTTCAAGGCCATCAGCTCCGGTGCGGGTACGATGAACTGGATCAGCATGTACGCGCAGAGCGATGTCCAGCGAAACCGCCAGTTCTATGTGGGCGACGGCTTCCTCTACGAGGACTTCGACACCTACTTCGACCAGTCCCCGCTCAAGTACATCATGAACGCGAAGACGCCCACCATGATCCACGTCGTTGAAGGTGATCCCCGCGTTCCCAGCCCACAGTCCGTTGAGCTCCACATGGCACTGAAGAAGCTCGACGTTCCCACTGAGCTCTTCATGTATCCGGGGCAGAGTCACGGCATCCCCGACCCCCGGAACCGACTCGTGAAGGCAGTCAGCGAGATGGCGTGGATGGATCATTACGTCCGCGGGATGGGTGAGGGCTTCGAGTGGGAGATGGTGCTGAAGACGCTCGAGGAAGACGTCGCGGCAATGCGCGCCGACCAGGTGTCGTCCCGATGAGGGGCACGAGGGTCGCCGCGGTGATCATCGCCGGCGCCGGGCTCGCGATGTCCTCGACGGCCGCCGCCCAGAGCTCCCCCCCCGGCTTCATGGAGGAGTTCCAGGGTCAGTTCGGCGCCTCCGCCCAGAAGCTGGTTGCCCTCGCCCGGGCGATGCCGGCGTCGACATACGATTGGAGCCCCGGCGACGAGGTAGCGGGCGTGGCCCGTGTCTATATGCACATTGCTCGCTACAACTACATGTACCCCCACGAGAACATGGGCCGTGAGTCGCCGGTGCCGCCGGCGGAATACGCCCGGTGGGAGGACGAGGTCACCGACAAGGACGAGGTCGTCGAGATCCTCGAGGCGTCCATGGAGTACGTCCGCGGCGTCGCCGAATCCATGAGCAGCGACGACATCGATGAAGCGACGATGCTGTATGGACGAAGCGTGGGGGAGTGGGCCGTCCTCCTCCAGCTCGTGACCCACATGAACGAACACCTCGGCCAGTCCATCGCCTATGCCCGAATGAACGGAGTCGTACCCCCATGGTCCCGATGATCCGCCGCGCCGTCCTCTTCCTGGCGGTTCTGGCCGTTGCCGCTTGTGGTGCCGAAGAAGAGGCCTTGCCAGAGGGCGAGCCATCCATGACGGCGGCGCCCATGGAGCACGACAACCGTATCATCTCGCTCCTGGCATCGGGCCAGCCGGTGTTCGGTATGTTCGCGCCCGAGCAGTCGGCCGACGGCGGGGTCCAGGCGGCGGCGAATGACCAGACCGACTTCATCTTCTACTCCCTCGAGTCGGGGCCGTGGGACATCCCGACGATGGAGACGTTCATGGCCAGCATGGCCGAGGCAGCAGGCGGGTCGGGTTCGCACCCCGTCGTTCTACGGATCCCGCCGATCCGGGACGACCGGGACGCTGCCCGTACCCACTTG
Source organism: Gemmatimonadota bacterium (assembly GCA_013002885.1). Taxonomy (GTDB): domain Bacteria; phylum Gemmatimonadota; class Gemmatimonadetes; order Longimicrobiales; family Gaopeijiaceae; genus UBA2589. The sequence continues at coordinate 38,756 of JABDLS010000076.1, forward strand.
GAGGAGGGGCTGGCCGCCGGAATCGACGGCCTCGTGCTTCCCCACGTCGAGACCGTGGAGGACGTCGCTTTGGCCACCGAAGTCGCGGGCGACCGGCTGTGGCCCCTCAACCCCGACGGGGACGTGCTCAACGTCATCCTCATCGAGGATCAGTCAGGGATCGCTCTGGCCCGCGACCTGGTGGGCGCGCCTGGCGTGGGTGTGGCCATTCCCGGGCCGGGTGACCTGCGTCGGGCGTATGAGGGTGACATGGATGCGGTGGAGAACGCCATCCAGACCGTCCTCGCCGCGTGCAAGGAGTTCGACGTACCGTGCGGTATCACCGCCGGACCCGACGATATCGCCGAGCGCCTCGAGCAGGGCTTCGAGATGATCATCGTCACGGAGCCCGAGGCTTTGGCGGTGGGGCTGCAAGCCTCGGGGAGGGGAGGCTGACGATGCGAAACCTCCATCTCCTCTGCCTCGCCGTCCTCATCGCAGGCGCGTGCGGTGGGTCGGAGGGCCCCGGAGACGATGCAGAAACCGACGACGCCGCTGCGGAAGCTCCAGGGGCGGAAGCTCTAGGGGTGGACCAGCGGGCCGGAACGATCCAGGCCCAACGCGCCACACTCGTCGGACTTTGGTCCAACGGGACGCCGGCCTTCGGCGTCTTCGTGCCCAGCGAGCGCGAGCGGGGGGCCCGAGGCCCCGACGGCGAGCGGCTCCCTCCGCTCTACACCGCCGAAGGGGCCGCCCGCCTCGCGGCGAATCCACTGCTGGACTACCTCTTCCTGAATCTGGAAGGCTCGTACGATCCGGAGGCGGTGGCTACGGTGGCCGCTGGGTTGGGCGAGGACCCTGATGCCCCGACGCTCCTCGTCCGCATCCCCCCTATTTCCGCCGACGGAGCCACGGCCGCGCGCGACCGGGCCATGGAGGCACTTCAGGCCGGGGCCGATGGCATCGTGTTCCCGCACGTCCGGAGCGCCGCCGAGGCTCGCCAAGTCGTGGAGTCCATGGAGTGGGCCGGGGCCGACGTCTGGTCGCCCTCGAATCCCGGTGGCACCGTCCTCGCCATGGTCATGATCGAGGATCCTGGCGCGCTGGAAGACGCGGCGGCCATTGCCGATGTGGAAGGCTATAGTGTCCTTGCCTGCGGCATCGGTAGCCTATCCCAGGCACTCGGCAGCCGCGAAGCGGGTGAAGCCGGCAATCAACGGGTCCTGGAGGAGGCGAAGCGTGTGGGACGGCCGGACATGATCACGGCCAACGCCGAGGACGTCGCACAGCGCATCGACGAGGGCTTCCTCGGCCTTCTCATGTCCGGCCCGGAAGCCGACGAGGCGATTCGAGTGGGTAGGGCGGCGGCGGGCCGGTAGCCGCGGGCGCGTGCGTCTCAGGCCGTCACTCCGGCGTCCGCGCCGGCCTCCAGGGCCTCGACCAGCCGCGGCACGGCCGAAACCGGTGTCGAGCAGAGGGCCACACGCACGGCGCCGGGAATCGGTACCGTGTAGACCCCCATTTCACGCATCTTCGCAGCCGTTCGTTCTTGATCGGGGGTGAACATCGCCACGAAGAACCCCGCGTCGAAACGGGGTGTCGGGATACCGGCTCTGGTGGCGTACTCGTTGAAGACGTCGATTCGTTCGTCGAGGAGCGCACAGAGTCGGGCCCGCTCTGCGCCCACGCGTTCAGCGAGGTCTGGATCGGTGAGGAGGTCGGTGACGGCGAGTTGGCCGAGGTGGTTGCAGTTCGACCAGGTGGAGCGGCAGGTGTAGCCGAGGGCGTTGTCGATCTGCACCCGCTCGGCCTCATCCCGATGGAGGCCAACGAGAGCGCCGATCCTTGCACCGTACTGACAGAAGCTCTTCGACGCCGTCCAAGCTACAAGGACGGTGGCGCTTTCGAGGAGGCCGGGAACGGCATCGATCCAGCTCCGGGCGGCCGCCCCGCCGAACTCCATGTACGCCGCGTCGATCATGACGGTGACGGGAGCGCGCGACCCCGCTCGTTTCACGGCGGCTACCACTTCCTGCCACTCGTCTGCGTCCAGGGAATAGCCGGTGGGATTGTGGCAGGGGAAGTTGAGCACCACCATGGCCCGACCCTGGGTGTCGATGTGACGCTCAAGGCCCGCCGCCATGCCTTCTACATCGAATGAGCCGTTGGCGCCGAACATCTGGAAAGGGTCCAGGTCGCGGCCGGTGTGGTGGCAAATGGGTCGGTAGGGACCCCAGTAGAACTCGGGGACCAGGAGCTTCTGGCCCGGGGCCAGGAAGTTCACCACGCCGGCGTGCACCGCACCCGTGCCCCCGGGCGTGGCCACCGATACCGCCTGGTCAGCCAAGGTTCCGTCACCGAAGAGGTCTTCGATGACCGCCTGCCGATACGCGGGGACGCCGGATATGGGCGCGTACCCCGCCGGCCGACGGCTACTCGCGTACCGGCCCAGGGTTTCGAGGACCGTGGGCATCGTGCAGAGGACACCGTCGTCGTCCATCAACGCGCCGAGCGTGGCGTTGAGGATGGACTCACCGGCCGTCGCTCGACTGCGGGCCTCCGCGTTGAGGGTGAAGATCGGGTCGTTGCCGGCGCGGTCGCGGGCCCCGTCGATGACGGATGAGTAGGGGCCGGTCATCGTGGCGGCTCGGGCAGGGTGCCGTCGATCTCGGCGTACACCTGGGCGATGGCCCGATCACCCTGACTCTCCCTCAGCGACCACTCCTCAAGGTCACCGAAGAAGGCCTGCTGCTGAGCGTCCTCGACGCCGTATCCTTCCTCATGGAGCTGGCGGGCCTGATCGATGACAACACGAATCGCGCCCTGGAAGAGCTCGAGTTCATCGGCGAGAATGGTGGGGTGATCGACGAACCCGTGGCCGGGCACGTACGTCTCGACGTCCATGGCCTGCGCCCGTTCGATCATCTCGATCCACTCCGACGGGTAGGCGCTTCGCATGGCCGGGAAGACCCGGTGGAGGTACGCCTCGCTCATGAAGATGATGCTCTCTTCGGGAAGATGGACCACCAGATCTCCTCCCGTGTGGGCTCTGCCCAGGTGGAGGACCCTGACTTCCTTGTCACCCATCTGCAGGACGACTTCGTCTGCGACGGTTCGGGTGGCGTTGGGCACGGCGTCCATGCCCTCCAGGGCTGCCGCCGAAGTGGGGTGGGCGATGAACTCGACGCCCTCGGGAAAGGCCGAGTTTCCGGCAGTATGGTCTCCGTGGTCCGACGCGATGACCACCGTGCGGATGGGCTGGTCCGTGATCTCGGCGATGTGATCGATGAGGCGGTCCGTTTCCTCCACACTGCCCTGTCCGTCAGCAACGAGGACGCCGTCGTCGGTGACGACGAACATGCTCACCGTGGTGAACATCTCTTCGCCGGCGGAGCGAAGCTGCTCGTAGCTGTACACGCCAGGAGCCAACTCCTTCACCCGGGGGAAATCGTCGACGGTGTAGCCGCGTGCGAATGGATCGGCCGTGCGTATGAGTTGATCGGCAGGGATGTCGACGGTGGCGGTCGTCGGTTCGGCCGGATCGTCGGCCTCGGAGTCGGCGCCTCCCGAGCAGGCACCGACGGACACGATGGCCAGGAGAGCGATGAAGGAAGCGAAGGAGTCGGGTCGCGCAGAGCCGCGATCAGGAATCTTCACGGAAGGTCTCGATGGGTCTGACGTGGTACGGGGTGTCGAGCCAGCTGCCCGACGCGGCAAGTCGGAGAAGGTATGCCCTGCGGCGGTTCGCGACAGAGGCGGGGCTCAGCCCCGGCTTGCCTTCCAGTCGTCGTAGCGCATCCGGAGGGTGATCACGGGGTTGGCGTTTTCGTCGGATTCGATGTTCTGGTCCGTGACGTCGATGAACATGTAGTAGTCGCCGTCGTTGAACGACTCGCCTTCCGCATCGTCGGGATCGGCCGCCAGGATGTACGCCACATGCGCGTTGCGGCCGTCGCACGGAGCGTCGGGTACCGGTGGCGTGTCGCACGTGCAGCGCCGGTCGCCACCTGCGGCGTCGGCGGCTTCCATGGCGGCCATCACCTTCTCGACGACGTCCCCTTCGGCGCGCTCCATGTCCCTCGCCGCGTTCTGCACCACGGCGTCGGACGCCAGAATGTTACCCTGGACGGAGTAGTAGATGTCGGTGCCCGCGACCCGGCCCTGAACGGACAGCGAAGCCGGGCTGTTGTCCCGTCCCGAGAAGCCGATGAAGCGCCCCTGGAGGTCGACGATGCCGAACTGACGACGCTGGACGTTCGGGTCGCCGTAGAGCATGTCGAGAATGAGGCGGGGATCGGTCCCGTCCTTCAACTGCTCGTAGATGAGAGCCTGGTTCGCCCTCGTCACATCTACCCCTGCCTGCGCCGCACCGACGCCCACACCGGGGACGACGATGGCCTGAATGTCCATCAGCCCTTTCGACGGAAAGCTCAGGAGGCGCTCCTGAGCCACGCAGGTCGCCGAAGAGATGACCACGCGTCCGGTTCGAGCATCGACGGCGATGACCGACCAGGTAGCTGACGCCGGCAGTGCACCGACGGCCAGACCAGCTACAGCAATGAGGGTCGCCAGCGTGACCCTCCATCCCATCCTGATCAAGGCCCGCCTTCGTCGGAATTGATCTCCGTCCAGGCAGTCGCGAACGACGCCACCAACTCGTCGAGGGTGGCGGCCACCGCGTCAGTAGCCGAGGCGGCATCGGTGACGCCGACATTGCTCGAGAACCATGTGACGGCCTCGGGCAGGGTGATCTGAGTATCCCGGAGCATCTGGGCAGACTGCTGGACGCGAAGCTCCACGGAGTACGCGAGGGCACCGCTGACACCGTTGTCACCGGTGGCGCAGTCGATGGTGACCCTCAGCTCGGGGAGAGCCGGGTGCTGGAGCATCTCCTCCATGGTGAGGACGCCCACCTCGGAGTCGAGGAGCGACAGGGAGACGCTGGCTTCGAAGTCGGAGGCGGCGACACCTGCGGACTCACACGCCTCGGCCACCTCCATTCGAATGTACACGCCCCCGAGGTCCTCGAGGGTGTAGCGGTTCGACTCCGTGTCCTGCGCCTCGACGCCCGCAGGCATCAACGAGGCCAGAGCCACGAAGCAGAGCCCAGAAAGTCGCTTCATGCTGTTCAGGTGCACTAGTTGCCGCCGGACGATCCGGACCCGCACGACCGGCAGTTGTGGTTGTTCTTCGAACCCAGCTTCTCCAGGAGGGCGATGGTCGCGGGGTGGGGCTGAGCCCGCTGCTCCGGGCTGTTGGCCATGTCCGCCGTCGTCTGACCCCTCCGACTCACCAACGTCACGTCCGCCCCTTGAGACACCAGATACAGAATGGTCTCGTTGTCACCCCGGGCCGCGGCGTGGTGGACCGGTGAAAAGCCGTCCATGTCGCGCAGGTTCGGGTCGACGCCCAACTCCTCGACGAAGTACTTCATGGCGGGGAGCCAACCGCCGGGAACGCTCCGATGCTGCTGCGCGACGCGGGATGTTCCGAAGCCTACGCCGGCGGCCGCATGAATGGGATGCACCGCCGGACCACCCACCTCAACGGGTGGGAGACCGGACGGATCCTCCTCCTCTTCTTCATCGTCATCGTCGTCGAAGAAGCGACGACGCTCCGGGAGTTTCATGGTCCAGATGTTGGGATCGGCGCCGTAGGAGTGGAGGATCTTCATGGCCTCCACGTCCGTGGCGTAGGCCGCGCGCCAGAAGGGCGTGGCGCCGGTGAAGTCGACGCCCATGCGGCCGGCGTTGTAAGCGGCATACCAGACGTGGGTGCTGGTGCGGGCGTTGGGGTCGGCACCGGCCTCGAGGAGGATCTCCATGAACTCGAGATAGGACGTCGCCTGCACGCGATAGGCCTGGGGCTGCGGGTACCACGTCCGCAGTGACCACTCGATGTTCAGCGTTGCGAAGAGCGGGCCGACGCCATCGTCACTCACGAGGTTGGGATCCGCTCCGCGCTCGAGGAGCACTGTGGCGAGATCGTAGTTCCCGTTGATGACGGCAACCAGCAAAGGGCTCGAGTTGTCGCCGCCGGAGAGCTGATCGATGTCCGCTCCTCCGTCGAGGAGGAGCTCGGCCGTTTCGATATGACCCTGACGAGCTGCGTAGTGCAGCGGTGTGAAGCCACCCTGGACGCCGATCTGCTCGATGGAGGAAAGCGCCTTCACCGGCGGCTCCTTTTCCTCCTCCTTCTCTTCGTCCTTTGCCTCCTCCTCTTCGCCTTCTGCCTTCGTGCTGTCAGCAGAGGCCGTGTCCGGCTGGGGCTGAGCTTGGGGTGGGAATCTGGGATCGCCTCTCGGCTCCTCCCCGCTTTCCGCCGCTCGGATGCGAGCGCGTCGGGAGCGATCATCACTGTCCCGCTCGGCCGCCGCGGTGTAGTCCTTCAGATCCGTGGTAACGGAGGGGTCGGCACCCAACTCCAGCAGTGACGTGACCGCACTGGCAGCGCCACGACCCGCGGCGAACACGAGGGGCGACCGACCGCGGAAGCCATCGCGGGCGTTGATGTCCGCTCCGTGCTCAACCAGAGCCCGAATCGACGCGGCATCGTTCGCCTGCGCGGCGAAGTGCAGCGCCGTCACGCCCGTGTCCGTCCAGTGGTTTGGATCCGCACCCGCCTCCAGGAGCGCCTCCACGATGGCCGGGTGCCCGGAGCGGGCCGCCAGATGGAGGGGTGTGTACCCACCGACCCGCGTCAACGGCCGGACGGTGGCGCCGGCGTAGAGGACGACCTCGAGGGTGCCGAGGTCGTCGTTCAGGGCGGCCCAGTGCAGCGCCGTCAGACCGTCGGCCTGAGGTGCGTTCACGTCCGCACCCTGACGAAGAAGCGTCCGAAGCTGCTCGACGTCTCCCGCCTGAGCGGCATCGGCCACCGGGGACTCCAGTGGCGCGGCGGCGGCGAGGAGGAGGCTGACGCCGAGAATCGAGGCCAGCCTCACCGTGGTGCTCTTGATCATATGGCGAAGGTTCCCGTGCTGTTGCCGAACCGCTCGATATCGCTGACGCCCATCTTCTGCAGGAGGCTGAGCATGACGTTCGCCATGGGCGTCCCGGGCGTGGCGCGGATGTGGCGCTCGCCCTCCACGAGACCGTTGGCACCACCCACCAGGAAGAGGGGGCACCGGATGTGGTTGTGGAGGTTGGAGTCGGCCATGGCCGAACCGTACATGACCATGGTCTTGTCCAGCAGGGTGCCGTCGCCTTCGGTGACCGACTGCAGCTTCTCGAGGAAGTAGGGAATCATCGAGACGTGGTACTCGTTGATCTTGGCGAAGTCGCGGACCCGGTCTTCCCGGCCACCGTGGTGGGATGCCGCGTGGAACGGCGTATCGGACCCGCTTTCAGGGTACACCCTCGGCGATGCGTCACGGCCGATCTTGAAGGAGAAGACCCGGGTAGTGTCCGACATGAAGGCCAGGACCTGCAGGTCGAACATCAGTTTGACGTGCTCGGCGAAGTCGTCGGGGACGCCGACGGGCGCCTCGGGGATCTGGCGCTCCTCGCCGCTGGAGTTCTGCGCCTCGATCCGCTGGATGCGCTCCTCGAGCTCGCGGATGTTCGTCGTGTACCGGTCCAGTCGCTCGCGGTCGGCGGCGCCGAGGTCTCTGCGGAGTCCGGACATCTCGCTCATGACCCAGTCCAGGATGCTCCGGTCCGTGGCGAGTCTCTCCGCGCGCTGCTCCGGCGTTCCACCGGCACCGAACATCTGCTCGAAGACCGCCCGCGGGTCGCGGATCATGGGAAGGGGCTCGGTGGGAGACGCCCAGGAGATCGTGTCGGTGTAGACGCAGGAATAGCCGTACGCGCAGCCGCCTGCCTGATCGACGTTCTCGATGGTGAGCTGCATCGACGGGATTGGTGTCTCGCCGGCGATGGATTTGGCGTAGACCTGGTCGAACGACGTCCCAGCATGGACGTCCGAGCCCTGGGTCTGCTTCGGGTGCGCCTGCGTCAGGAAGACCGCTGCCGTCCGGAAGTGGTCGCCACCGATCTCTTCAGGGGAGAAGGCGTCGGCATTCCTGCAATCCGAGTCGCTGACGATCGTCAGGTGCTTACGGAAGGGCTCCAACGGCTTCAGGGAGCTGAGGGAGAGGTCGAAATCCTTCCCCTCTTCCTTGGGCGCCCACAGCCCGAGTTCCGCACCGAGGTCGTTGCAGCCGGCGGCGCCGTGGACGTTCTCGATTGCGACGAGGCGCGTACTGTCGGCAGCGCGGCCGGCGGCGGTAGCGGCCATGGGCCGGGCAGCCGGGACCATCGCGTCGAGAAGCGGTAGACCGACGGTCGCACCCATGCCCTTGAGCATCGCCCGTCGTGAGATGTGCTTTCCGGTGATGAAGTCCATTTCTTCAGTGCCTCGTCGAGGTGGTTGTCTTTTCGGTTGCTTTGAAGTGCTCGTGGTGCATCAGTTGGCGCCCGTCGCAGTAACTGCTGGAGTCGCCGTCGGCGCGGCAGCGCGCTGGAAACGGAAGGCCGGTGTCGTCACGACACCCCGGACGAACGCCGATAGGCGGTAGTCCTCCTTCGCGGCTTGCCGGACGATCTCGCGGATCGCCGGCTGGTCGTAGTGCTCGACACGTCGGCCGAGAGCGTACGCCATCATGTTTTCGGTGAAGATCCTGTAGAAGACCTCGGGCCGCTTCATGATCGCCGATTGGAGGTCACCTACGCTGTTGATGGGGGTGCCATCGTACAACTCTGACGAGGGATCGATGGGGTTGCCCCGATCCCGGTTTCGCCACGAACCGTCCACATCGAAGTTCTCGAAGGCGAGCCCGATGGGATCGATGACGTTGTGGCACGAGGAGCACGCCGGGTTGGCCCTGTGCATCTCCATTTGCTCGCGAACGCTCAAGAAGCGGCCGTCTCCGGCGTCCTCGGTCTCCTCGAGTTCCGGCACGTTCGGCGGCGGTGGGGGCGGGGGAGATCCGAGAAGGACCTCCATGACCCACTTGCCGCGGAGCACCGGCGACGTGCGTCCGGCGTGGGAGGTGAGCGTCAGAACGCTACCGTGGCCGAGGATGCCCCGCCGGCGATCCGTAGGATATTCGACCTTACGGAACTCGTTGCCCAGGACTCCGGGAATGCCGTAGTGCCGTGCGAGGCGTTCGTTGACGAAGGTGTAGTCCGCTGTGAGGAGCTCCGTGATGGGCCGGTCCTCTTCGCGGATGTGGTCGAAGAGAAGCTCGGTCTCACGATGCATGGCATCGGCGAGGGTCTCGTCGTAGTACGGATAGCTCAGAGCGTCTGGCCGGATCTTCTCCAGATCCTGGAGCCGCAGCCACTGCGCCGCGAACCGACTCGCCAGCGCCTCCCCCTTCGGATCGTCGAGCATGCGCTCGGCCTGACGCACGAGTTCGTCCTCGTCACCGAGGTCCTCGCCTGCGGCCAGGTCGATGAGTCGTTGGTCCGGAGGTGAGCCCCAGAGGAAGAAAGAGAGGCGGGACGCCAGATCGGTGTCGGCCACCTCGTAGATCTCACCCGGCTCCACGTCGTCGGGAGCCTTTTCCAGCCGGAAGATGAAATGGGGACTCGCCATGATGGCCTGCAGCGCCAGTCGAATCCCATCCTCGAAGCCGTCTCGCTCCGCGCCGCGGTCGTAGAAGGCCATGAGGGACTCGACGTTCGCGTCGGTCACATCACGGCGGTAGGCCCGCTCGGCCAGGCGGCTTACGATGCTCTCGGCGCAAGGCCGCTCCTCGTCGGGAGCCGTAGGACGGCAGCTGAAGATGAAGCGGCGGGTCGGCGTGTCGGAGACGCCCGTGACCTCGAAGGGGCCGAGGATCGTCATCCGCTGGAGGTGCTGCTGTGTCGTGACGCCATAGCCGATGCCGATCTGGCCATCGGCCATGGTGTGGTCGATGGGCCGGATGAGATCATCGAGATCCCCCTCGAACTGCTTCACGAAGGCCGCCGTGACCCGGTGAGGGCCGGCGGACACCTGAATGGAGTCGGTCCGCATGTTCAGCCCGGAGGGCTCGGACTCGTGCATCCAGCGATCGACGGTCATGAGGGCGACGCGCTCACCGTCGATGGAGATCTCGATCTGCTCGGTGCCGTAGGTGCGTCCGAAGACCTCACCCTCCACGGCGTTGTAGGGCATGATGTGGAAGACGTACTTCCCGTCGGCGGGGAAGTTGTGCACAACCGACATGCCACCGCGGGTGCCCAGGGGCGCTCCTTCGGTCGTCTCCTTCTGCGACTCGATGCGGGGCATCCGGTAGATGGCGTTGCCGACCTCGGCGTCGGGGTCACCCAAAGCCAGTCGCGCGATCTGCCCGGCGGCCCGCAGGTAGCCTTCCACGACGGTCGTCGACGGCATCTGTACATCGGCGATGTTGTCGAAGTTGGCACTTTTCGTGTCCAGGGGCAGGTACGACGAGACGTCGACCTCGAGACCGAGGAGGTGCTCGACGGCCGCGGCGTACTCGGCTCGGTTCAGGCGCTGGAAGACGCGTGTACCGGGCTCGGGGTTGTCCTTCCAGTGCTCATCGAGGCGGGTCTCGAGTTCGACCACGAGACCTTCGAGGACCGCCTCCTCCGGGCGGCGTGCCCCAGCAGGCGGCATCATGCCGGCACGAAGCTTCTTGATCATCCGCTCGGCGATCTCACCATGCTCGACCGTGTTGTTCACGTCGAACCCTTCCAGGACCAGGCCTCCACGCTGGCGCTGCTCGCTGTGGCAGCGCGTGCAGTACTGGTCGATGACCTCGTTGGCTTCTTCGGAATCGAATCCGTCCGTGACCGTCGCGTACACGGAAGCCTCGGTGGGAGCGGGTTCGACACCGGCGTCTCCGGCGAGCCCCACGAGGAGGAGGCCGGCGACGAGCAGTACAGGAGTCGGTGCGTTCATTCTGCCTCGAGATAATCGTCGAAAAGCGGACAGCGCGTTCAGTCCTAATAGACACGCGACCGGCTACGAATGCTGAGAAGTCAACGGTCTTCGCTTGAGACCACACTATAAATTAAGGAGGGGCCGTCGTCCCTGCCAGATGACGACCCCGGTGGTCACGGTGGAGTTTTTCCCCATTTTCCGGGCATGAGCTCTTTCGATGACCCGAAGTTCGACTCCTGGAGTCGCGTTTCCCTGGGCGCCCACCTGGGGCGCCACCCCGTCGACGCCACCTTCATTGGCGTCCACCAACATGACCACCGGCTTCCCGACGCCTCTCCCGAGGGGATTGAAGAGACGGTGGATTCCATGCGGTCCGCGCTGAGGGACGAGTTTACCGCGGGCTCCCACCCATCGTCGTCCATGTCAGCCCTCGACAGGCGGCTCGTCCGCGGCTTCCTCACCAGCCGGGTCTGGGAGTACGAGTCGGGGCATGTCTCCGCCAATCCGTCCACCCACACGGGGGACGCCGTTTTCGGTCTGATGGGTCCCCTCCTGACGCGCCACGGCTCTCAGGCCGAGCGGGCGGAGGCAGTGGAGGCTCGGATGGCGCAGATCCCCGGTTTCCTGGCCGGTGCTCGAGAGTTGCTGGGTCCCGACGACGGCGCTGTGAGATGGAGGCCAGGTGGCGCTGGAGGCGTAGTGGGTGGATCGACCATTCCGGCAGCGTGGATTCGCCGGGCCATCCGTGAGTGCGACGCCGGGGTACGGTTCGTCGAAAAGGGGTTGGAGCAACTGAGGGGTCGTGGCCAGGGGGCAGGGCAGGATGGGTCGGCGACCAGTGGCTCTACATGGGCGACCGATCTTCGAGTCCAGGCGGCAGACGCTTTCCGCGCCTTTGCCCACTTCCTGGAGAGTGAGTTCCTCCCCTCGGGATCCGATGACGTCGCGTGTGGTTCAGAGGCTTTCGAGATGTTGCTGCGCGATGGTCACTTCCTCTCGAAGTCGGCAGAAGACGTCGTCGCCTACGCCCGGGACGAGCTGGTCAGGACACGGAGTTGGCTCGAGTCCGCCGCCTCCCGGTACGGCGGGTCCTCTCCCGAGGGGGTCGTGGATCGCCTCGCCGACCTCCATCCGTCGGCCGACGAGTACCTGGCCCGCTTCGGCACCATGTGGACGGAGATGCGCGACCTGGCCCTGGAGCGGGAACTGGTCACCTGGCCGGACTTCCCCATCGAATACGTGGAGCGCCCCAGCTGGGCGAGGGCCGCGGCGCCGGACCTGTACTTCCTCTTCTATCGGTCACCACCGGCATTTCAGAGGCCCAGCGTCCACCGCTACATGGTGGCGCCGTTGGACGATGCCGCATCCGCAGACGAACAGCTTGCGTTCCTTCGGGCCAACAACGACTCGGTCATCAAGCTCAACCACGTCGTCCATCATGGTGGCATCGGACATCATGTGCAGAACTGGCACGCCTTCCGGTCACCCTCGCTGGTGGGACGAATCGCTGCCGTCGACTGCGCGTCGCGAATCGCCATGTTCTGCGGCGGGACGATGGCGGAAGGGTGGGCCTGCTATGCCACCGACCTCATGGCGGAGGCCGGGGGGCTCAGCGACTCGGAGCAGTATGCCGCCCACGTTGGCCGAGTACGGATGTGTGCCCGGGCCATCGTCGACGTGGAGCTGCACGCTGGCCGCATGTCGTTGGCCGAAGCCGCAGCCTTCTACCGGGAGGAGGCGGGCATGAGTGGCGCTGCCGCCGAGGCGGAATCGGTGAAAAACAGCATGTTCCCCGGGGGAGCCCTCATGTACCTGATCGGAACCGACATGATTCACGACCTTCGCCGCGATATCATGCGGGCCCTGGGAGACGACTTCGATCTCCGGGTCTTCCACGATGCCTTCCTGTCGTACGGCTCCATTCCGGTGGCTCTCGTCGCCGACGAGATGCGTCGGCGAGCAGCAGCGCGGCGTCCACTGGGGGCGCACGACGACGTGCCGGGGCCGGCCGCGTGGACCGATGGCCTTGGAGCCGCGACATGACTCGGAGCTACCCGGCGACCCGGAGGACCCCGTGATCGAGTTGAGCGACGACACCCTCGACTTCGGGCGGGAGGTCACCCGTGCCATTCTCGGGGTCGATGCCCTCTATCGTGCCGAGAGTGGTGACACGACGGGCCTGGCTGTCCTCAACATGGATGCCGAGGGGGACTTCGAGCCGGCCACCTTCGCAGACTACGAGGGGGCGGCCGAGGCGTGGCACGATCTCAGGGGGCGGGCCGGGGGCCTGCCGGAGGACGACCGCCGGGTCTACTACGATCAGCTCGCCCACTCGACTCTCGCGTTCATCGGTTGGCGCACCCAGGGGCTGGCCCTGGAGGATCAGCTTCGCGACTTCCTCCACGTCCCGGTGGGACCGGTTTCCGATGCCGACCTCGACGGCCTCCGCTCGGGAATCCGTCGCCTTCTCGGTGAGGTGGGCTACACCGGCGACCTGAAGGCGCAGTGCGCCGCATGGGAGGACCGGAACAGGGTTCCGCCGGACGAGGTGGAGGAGGTTTCCGCCGAGCTGATGCGCGAGGCATGGCATCGGACGAACGAGCTCGTGGTGGAGATCCCCGCCGACGAGGGCGACGGGATGAAGGTGGCGGCGGTGACGGGCGTGCCCTTCAACGCCCGGTGCAACTATCTGGCCCGGACCGTCGACTTGAACGTCGAACCCGTGCTGACCCGACCGGCTCTTCGGCACCTGGCCGTCCACGAGGGCTATCCCGGTCACTACGTACAATTCAAGTTGCGCGAGACGTGGTACCGCGAGGGCACGGCGCCTGCGGACAACCTCCTGTCGGTGGTGAACACAGCCAGTTCGTCGGTCTTCGAGGGCATCGCCGACACGGGCATGATCATGATCGGATGGGACTCGGATGACGACGACCGCGTCCAGGAGCTCCAGAACCGGTATCGGTCGGCGATCGGCACTGGAGCGGCGTGGCGACATCACGCCCTCGGGTGGTCCCGCGGCGACACCACCGACTGGCTCAGGGAGCAGGCGTTGACCGGCGGGGAAGGGTGGGTCCAGAATCGGATGGCCTTCATCGAAGCACCAAGCCGGGCGGTGCTCATCTGGTCGTATTGGTGGGGTCAGCCGACGGTGGCGGCAAAATGGGATGAGGTGGCAAGCGGGTCGCGAGCCGACTTCGTGCGCTACCTCTACGGGCGGATGCACTCGAATCGGACGGTGGAGATGTACCAGGGCAACGGAGGATGATGATCACGCATGCGCGTTCCTCGACGCTCCTCGGTGCGGCGGTGCTCGGTGTCGCCGTGGCGCTCCTCGGCGCGTGCTCCGGCGGCGAGAGGGGCGACCCTCTGGCGTCACCCGACGGCCGCAAGATCCTCCGGGTGGCCTACGAGCGAGAGGTCGACGTCCTCAACGCGTTCACCAGCCAGATGCTCGTGGACATCCACTTCAGCATGGTGGAAGGCCTCGTCACCACCGACGAGAACAACACGTACGTACCGGTGCTGGCGAAGGCGATTCCCTCCCTCGACAACGGCGGCATCGTGGAGAACGCCGACGGCACCATCGAGATGACGTGGGAGCTCCAGGAAGGCGTCCGCTGGCACGACGGCGAGGTTTTCACCAGTGAAGACGTGTGCTTCACGTGGGACTTCGTCACCGCCGAAGGCTCCCAGGTCTACAACCGGGATTGGTACCTGGGGATCACGGACTGCGCCGCGCCCGACGAACACACGGTCGTCTTCACCTGGGACGGTCCCTACGGCTACTACGCCGGGCTGTTCGAGGCCATCCTTCCGGAACACGTCCTCGGGGGGATGACCACCGAGGAGATCGTCAACTACACGCCGTACAACCGCGGCGATGAGCTGGTGGGGACGGGTCCCTTCGTGTTCGACGAGTGGCGGTCCGGTGAGTACATCCGGGTGGTTCGCAACGAAGACTATTGGCGTGGCCCCGAGGTGCCGGCCGTCGAAGAGATCGTGTGGTCGTTCATACCTGACTCCAACACGCGGCTCAACGCCATGAAGGCGCGGCAGTATCACTACGCCCGCTTGGAGCCGACCCATGTCGAGGAGGTCCGCGAGCTTCCGGGTTACACCACCCACCTGGTGAGCTCCAACACGTTCATGCACCTGGACCTGAGCCTCAACACGGAGCGGGCCGAGACGCTTTTCTCTGACCCCGATGTGCGCCGAGCCGTCTTCCTCGCCATCGACCGCGACGCCATCGCGAACCAGCTCATGGAGGGAACCGTCCGCGTCGCCGACACTCCCATCAACCCCACCAGTCCGTACCACAACCCCGACGTCGTAGCATCGCGGTACGACCCCGACGAGGCCCGCCGTCTCCTGGACGCAGCAGGGTGGGTGGAGGGTCCCGACGGCATCCGCACGAAGGATGGCCAGCGCTTCGCCTTCACCATGCTGAACAGGGCAGGCACGGCAGACCGCATCGCCATCGCCCAGGTCATCCAGGCTCAACTGAAGCAGGTGGGTGTCGAGGTGGACTTCCGGACGTTGGAGAGCGCGGCGTGGACCCAGACGTGGCGAAGCTTCGATTGGGAGGCGGTGGTGAGCGCCTGGTTCCTCCCCGCCGATCCGAGCTTTACGGGGCTCTACAGCTGCGGTGGGCCGAACAACATGACGGGCTTCTGCGACCCGGAGCTCGACGAGGTCATGCGGGCTTCTGACCGAGGTCTGGCCTTCGAAACCCGCAAGCCCGTGCTCGACGAGGCACAGCGCAGGTTGGCCGGCGACGCGCGCATGCTCCCCATCTACTACAACGTGATTCCAGAGGTCGTCAGCGAGCGGGTGGTCGGCTACGAGGGGAGCGGCACCAACTTCGGGAGCTTCTGGAACCTCTGGGAGTGGGATCTGAGGGTGCAGTAGCGCCGCCCTCGACCTTCGGCGCGCCGCGGAGTCGCGGGCGCTACGACGATTTCAGCGCGCCCCTTCATCCGCCAGTTCCTCGGCGAGCCCTCGGACGCGTCGTTCGCTCGCGGCTGAAACCAGTGCCCAAGCACCTCGGCCGACACCCAGCCCCACGGCGACGGCGAGGACGGTCATCACCACGGTCATGGCTGCGGTACCAAAGGCGGCGGCGAAGGGGCCTGCGATCATGAGCGCCCACGCCGGCGGTAGCAGATGAAAAATGCGACGCATCTTGGGCTCTGCCTTCTCCACCACCTCGATGATGGTCTCACCGTCCCTGGGCGTCACCGAGACGCGGGTGCTCTTGAAGCGATCCCGGCCGGTCCAGCGCACTGACCCGAGGGCCTCGGTTATGGAGCCGGTACTGTCGGTGCGGTCGTCGACGACGGCCATGATCCGGGCGATGGCATCTCGATCCAACTTGGCAGACACGGCACGGACGGCCTTTCGGGTACGGGGTGCACCAGCCCAGGTCGGTCCGATGCTGCGACCCCGATCCAGTGTGGCCACGGCCCGGTCGATGGCCGCCGGCGCGATGCCGACCTCTCCGGCGATTTCCTTGAGGTCCTCGAGAGACAACCCCCCGGTGGCCGAGCCCGTGTCGGTTTCGTCGAACTCGGTGGCTCGTTGAAGGACGAGAGCCACTTCGCGGTCGGTGTAGCGTCGGTGGCCTTCACTCATGATCCTCGTTCTCCGCTCAGTCCCGCCACGTGGTGTCCAACACGCGAACCCAGTTCTCATACGCGATCTTGGCCACCTCTTCTTCATCGAAGCCCACGTCGCGGAGGGCATCGAGGAGCCTGGGGAGCCCCGCGGCGTCTCCGAGGTCGGCTGGAATCGTGGCTCCGTCGAAGTCCGAACCGAGGGCTACGTGATCGACGCCCATGTGGTCTGCCATGTATCGGGCGTGGCGGGCGATCTCGGCCAGCGTCGTGGCCGGGTCGGAGTCTCCATCTTCGCGTAGGAAGCCCACGGCGTAGTTGAGGCCGACGACGCCCCCGCTCAGCGCGACGACGTCGAGTTGAGCGTCGGTGAGATTGCGCGGCGAGGGGGATAGAGCGTGGGCGTTGGAGTGGGTGGCTACGATGGGAGCATTCGAGATCCGAGCCACGTCCCAGAAGCCCTCGGCGTTGAGATGGGAGCAGTCGATCATTACGCCGAGTTCGTTGCATCGCCGAACGAGGCGCTTCCCGGCGGGTGTGAGGCCTGGCCCTGTGTCGGGATGTCGCGGAAAGTCGAAGGGGACACCGTGGCCGAAGGCGTTGGGGCGACTCCACACGGGCCCCAGGGAGCGGAGGCCCGCGGCGTAGTAAACGTCGAGGGCCTCCAGCTTCGTGTCGATTGCCTCGACCCCCTCGATGTGGAGGATGACGGCGAAGACGCCTTCGTCCAGGCAGCGCCTGAGTTCGTCGGCCGTGCGCACGACTTCCATGGCGCCCTCCGACTCCTCTACGAGGCGGAAGATGTCGGACAGGATCGTCTGAGTGAATCGTCCGGCAACGCGGCGGTCGAGCTTGTCCGGGAGGGGGACGGCAAATGCGTTCTCGACCAGCCTGCCTTCATCGTCGAAGACCGGCCGCTTCTCCTTTTGCCACGTCTTCGAGCTGGTGAAGATGGCGAAGAAGCCACCGGCCATGCCGCCCTCCAGGGCTCGCGGCAGGTCGAGGTGACCGGACTCCGCTCGCTCCAGGAACGACCGCGCCCCGGCTCCGCCCCGGGCATGGTGGATCTTGGTCAGCGTGTCGTTGTGGCCGTCGAGGATGGGTGGATTCGAGTGCATGAAGGCAGGGTTCGTGTGGGGAGGTCGTCGGGATGCTGGTGCGCCGCCCCGACGACGACGCGGCCGGCAAGGTAGCCTGCTGTCGGCGTTCCGGTAGATTGCCGTCCGCCGTCCGTCGGTCCGCCTCCGGTTCGCCATCCCGAGCACCGCGTCCATGACGACCTACATCGTCCGCAGACTCCTCCAGATGATCCCGCTCATGCTGGGGATCACGGTGGTTCTGTTCGGCGTGATCCAAGCGGCGCCGGGAGGGCCCGAGGCGGCGCTCCTCGAGTCGGATCGCTTCATCGACCCGGCGGTTATCGAGGCGTACCGGGCGCGACTCGGCGTCGATCAGCCGGTGCCGGTCCAGTACGCAAGATGGCTCGGCGCCGCCGTTCGTGGCGACCTCGGAGTGAGCTTCTCCACAACGCGGCCGGTGACGGAGATGATCGTCGAGCGCCTGCCGGCGACACTGGAGCTCATGGGGGCGTCGTTCCTCATGGCGGCCGTCCTGGCCTTCCTGTTGGGTGTCTTCAGTGCCGTCCGCCAGTACAGCGCGTTCGACCACGTCGGCACCGGCCTCTCGTTTCTCGGCATCGCCATGCCGGTCTTCTGGTTCGCCCTCATTCTGCAGTTGGTCTTCGGCGTGTGGCTCGGGTGGCTCCCCGTGGCGGGCACCGCCACCATCGGGGCGTCTTCGCTCGGGGATCACCTGCTGCACCTCATCCTTCCCGCCTCGGTCCTCTCACTCCGGTATGTGGCGGGGTGGAGTCGTTACCTCCGCTCGAGCATGCTCGAGATCCTCCGCGCCGACTTCGTTAGGACGGCACGGGCCAAGGGGCTCTCCGAGGGCGTCGTGGTGTGGGGCCACGCACTGCGCAACGCCATGATCCCGGTGGTGTCGGTCATGGCCTTGAACCTCGCCGGGCTCTTCTCAGGGGCGGTGATCACCGAGACGATCTTCGCCTGGCCCGGCATCGGGCGGATGTTCGTTCAGGCCATGTTCTCACGAGACTATCCGCTTCTCATGGGCATCCTGCTCCTGGGGTCTAGCATGGTGGTCGTGTTCAACCTGTTGGCGGACATCGTCTACGGGCTCCTCGACCCGAGAATCCGGTATGACTGACGGCGGTTCTGGGGGCGGGCGCGGAGCTGCCCACGCACCGAGCGCCTCCATTGAACGGGGCGGACACTCCATGGGGAGTCTCGTCTGGCGGCGGCTCCGTCGCCACCGGTTGGCGACCGCCTCGGTGGGTATCGTACTGGGCGTGTCGCTCCTGTGCCTCGCGGCGCCCTTCATCGCGCCGTACGACTTCGACCAGATCGACCTCGGGAGCATCCGCCAGCCACCCTCGATGGAGCACTGGTTCGGTACCGATGATCTGGGGCGGGATCTCTTCACCCGACTTCTCTACGGCGGCCGGGTCTCGATCTTGATCGGCCTCATGGCCGCGGTCATCGGGACGGGCTTCGGCGCCCTCGTCGGAGCGTTGGCCGGCTTCTACGGCGGTCGCGTCGACGGCTTCCTCATGCGCTTCACCGACGTCGTCTACTCCATCCCCACGCTGCCGCTTCTCATTGTCCTGGCGTCGTACACCCAGGCCGGGGCCGCGTCCATGGCCGTCGCCGTGGGTGTCCTCTCCTGGATGGCCATCGCGAGGGTCGTTCGCGGCGAGGTCCTCAAGATCCGGGAGATGGAGTACGTGGAGGCGGCTCGAAGCCTCGGGGCGAGCAATGCGCGGATTATCGGACGCCACGTCCTGCCCAACGCCGTCGGTCCCATCGTCGTCGGGGCGACGCTGGCGGTGGGCAACGCCATCATCCTCGAGTCGTCCCTGTCGTTCTTGGGGCTGGGCGTTCAGCCGCCCACACCGACGTGGGGCAACATGCTCATGGACGCCCAGGCGACCATGTCGACGCAGCCATGGCTTTCGATCTTCCCGGGGCTGGCGATTCTCGTCGTCGTGCTGTGCGTGAACTTCTTGGGGGACGGGCTGCAAGACGCTCTCGACCCGCGGGCGGAGGCGCGATGATGGACGGCGTCGGCTCGGCCGACTTCTACGCCGATCTCGCCGCCGTCAACGACTTCGAATCCCTCGCCGAGTCGAGTAGTTACCGACGGCTACCCGACGACTGGTGGATCGTCGTTGCCGATATCGCGGGCTCTACCCGGGCCATTGCCGATGGCCGCTACAAGGAGGTCAACTCGGTCGGCGTTTCGGTCATCACCGCCGTGAGGAACGCCTCGCGGCCGGTGGACGTGCCCTACGTTTTCGGCGGCGACGGAGCCACGATGTGTGTGCCGAACGCCCGGGCCTCAGAGGCGCGTGATGCGCTGGCAGCCACGATCGCCATGGCCGACCGCGCCTTCGGGCTGGAGTTGCGTGGCGCCATCGTTCCCGTCGTCTACGTCCGCGGCATGGAGCTGGACGTTCTCGTGGCTCGTCATCGGGTCTCGGAGCACTTCCACCAGTGCGCCTTCTTCGGCGGCGGAGCCGTATATCTCGAGGACTCGCTCAAAGCCGGCAAACTCCCGTCGGCGTTCCTCGTCGATGCCGACGCCGACGCCGAGGCCAGCTTCGAGGGTCTCGAGTGCCGCTGGGACGAGGTGCCGAGCCCCTCCGCCGAGACGGTCACCCTCATCATCCAGGCGACGGGCGATCGGGTGGCCGCACTGGACACCTACCGTTGGGTCATGGAGCGAGTCCGAGCCGTGTACGGTGAGCCCGAACGCTGTCGTCCAGTTGCAGAAAGCGGGCTGAAGGTCACGCTCTCACGCGAGAAACTGGCTCGTGAGTCGCGGGTCAAGGCGTGGCGTTCGGGTTGGGCCGGTCACATCCGGGCGAACCTGGAGCTGCGCCTCTTCGCCCTCATCGGTCGGTACCTCTTTCGAACTGGGAGGCAGACCGGTGAGACGAATTGGAGTGTCTACAAGCGTGACCTGGTGACCAACACCGACTTCCGAAAGTTCGACGGTACCATGCGGCTGGTCCTGACAGGCGTGGTGGAACAGCGCACGCAGCTCGAGAGCTTTCTCGACGGGTTGTCACGGGCCGGTACGGTGCAGTACGGGCTGCACGTTTCGAACGCCGCGGTTGTCACGTGCATTGTGGAGAAGCGGCAGGGACAGCACTTCCACTTCGTCGACGGGTCCGGAGGCGGGTACGCTGCGGCTGCGAAGGATCTGAAGGGTCGGTTGAGGGTCGGGGGTGGGCGCTGAGGGTCTATGGGAGGCGCCGAAGGTCGATCGGCACGGGGGGTCACCTGTCTTTGCTCGGTCAACTGGCCCCGCCGACCGCGCGCGTGACGGGGATTCGACGTCAACCCAGGGCGGCAATCCGGGCTCGGGCCGAGGCCACCTGTGGTTGCAGCTCGGGGTCAGCGTCGGACCATGCGTCGATCAGCGCCTGGTACGCTTCGCGGGCGGAGGCCGCATCACCGGTCTCCTCGTAGAGCGGGCCGAGCTTCTTGATGGCTGCGATGCGCTCCCAGCCGGCCGAATCTACCTCGAGGGGGGTCGCCCGGACCCGCTCCCAGATCTCGATGGCTTCCGGAGTACGGTCGAGGGCCTCGAGGATGAGAGCCGTTTCGATCTCGACGCATCGAGTACAGCGGAGCGCTGTAGCAGCGTCTTCTATCCGGGTGAGGGCTTGGTCGTACTCACCCTTGGCATAGTGGATCATACTCTCGGATATGGCTTGACTCACGGCGTGGGGATCAGGGCCGGACGCCTTGCGCGCGAGCATCGCCTCCGCCGCTACTACGTCACCGGCGAGGGCGAGCGTCGAGATCACGTACTCCCACCCGCGCTCGGAGCCGGGGGTGTCCTCGAGACCGGTGCGGCGAATGAAATCGCGCATAGCCGATGCGGCTTGGACCGAGTCGTCGAGGATCCAGAGGTAGACGTCACCGGCGCCCGCCAACGCGTTCCGACGGCGCACGATCGGGCCGACCGCGACCCCGGCTGCGTCGATCTCTGCGCTGTGTGCGAGGGCCTCCCGCACCTCTCCCGCTTCTACATCGGCCGCGATCCGATAGCTCGGGATATCGGGGTGGACGAACCCAAGGTTGGGATCTCGTTCCATGGAGTCCGTCCACTCGTGAATGGCGTCCCGATCTCCGCGGAACGAGGCAAGCTGGAAGGTCACCAGACTTTGGTAAATGTGTCCCGGATAGCGCTCGCGATAGCTCTGGGCTGCGCGTTCCGCGCCCTCCAGGTCTCCTAAATTGAGACTGGTGAAGACCAGGTTGTTCGCCGCAACGGATGATGCCCCCGGGCCGGCCAGCGCCTTCTCCAAAAGGGGCTTCGCCTCTTCGTCCTGACCGCGTTGCCGGTAGATGTTCGACAGGTTGTTGAGTGCCGCGCCTTCGTCTGGGCTGATGGCGAGGACGCTCTCGTAGGCACGGATGACCGCGTCCGTGTCCCGCGTAACCGTGTTGTGGTAGTTGGCCTCGACCAGGTAGCGCTCACGTTCCGTCAGGCGATTGCGGTGCTGGAATGCGTTGGTCGCCGCCTCGACGATCAGCTCCCACGGTGCTCCCACGTTGAATCGGAGGACGGAGATCTTGCGGTGAGCCTGCGCGAAGGCCGGATCCAGCGCCACCGCTTCTTCCAGAAGTCGATTGGCGGTCTCGTAGTCCCCGCGCTCCTCGGCGCGCTCCGCCTCGGTGAGCTTGCGCAGTGCCTCGAGCGATGAAGTCGTGGCCTGCTCCAGAGGCGTCCCCAGTCGGATGGACTTGAGTGACTCGCCCATCTTCTCACGGAGCTTTGTCGACAGGCGATCGATGGCCGGCAGAAGGTCGTCGTCGCCGGTCGCTTCTTCTCTGAAGCTCACCAGGTCGCCGCCGGTCTCGGAGCTCACGATCCGGGACACGAGCAGGTATCGCGTCCCGACGCGGGAGACATCTCCGGTCACGTATGCCTTCAGGTTGTCCCGGACGGCGATCTCGCGGGCTACGTCGCTCGTGACCGGCTCGTTCGGGTCGCGGCCCATGAGCCCCAGGGTGGCGCGGACGGCGTCGCGTCCCAGTACTGCCACTGTCTGGGACTGGCTGAGATCCACGGACAGGGCTTCGGTGACAATCTCTCCGAGGCTCGGATCGGAGCGACTCTCGAACTGGGCCAGGATGATGGGGTCCCGCTCGTCCAGCACGCCCTGGGCCACGAGTGAGCCTACGGGACCTATGCCGAGGGCCCACATGGCCAGGTAGCCTCCGGCGGCGACCAATAGGAGGAGCCCCGCGAGGCCCCCCCCGACGATGGCGTTTCGCCACGTGAGGAGGCGGGCGACGCCTTCGCTTGTCTCGCCCTGTGCGTCGGCGCTTTCATGTGCGGTGGTGGCTGCGCTGTTCCCAGCGTCCACCGCGCCATCAGCCGCTCGCCTGTCTCTTTTCGCCCCCACGTCGATCTCCGACTTCCCCGGCAGCCCTTCCTGAACCACGGCCGTCGCCATGACGATGGGCAGCCCGATCAAGAGCAACACAAGCGCCATCGTGGGCGTCCAGTCGGGAAGGCCGGCGAAGCCGGTGAGGACATCCACTGCATTCAGGACGCCCCACGACATGGCGAGGAAGACACCGAGCACCTGCCAGAGCGATCGGCGATGGATCTCTCGAATGAGATGTCGGATTCGACTCACCCAGGAACCTGTGTCGCTGCGATGACGTCGAGATTCGGAAGCATGACGATCTCGATGCGCCGGTTCAGCGCCCTGTTGTCTCTGTCCTCGTTCGACGCCCTCGGCTGGTATTCGCCGAAGGCCGCGCCCGACACGTTCTCCGGCGCTACGCCCTGGGCCGTGAGAAGCCGTACCACCGCCAGTGCCCGCGCGCTGGATAGCTCCCAGTTCGACGGGAAGCGCTCGGTGGCGATGGGAACGTTGTCGGTGTGGCCCTCGACCTGGAATCGGCGGTCGTCGAAGTCGGACAGGACTTCGCCCACCTGCGAAATGACGCTTCGACCCTCCGAGCCCAGCGTCGCACTGCCGGACTGGAAGAGGATGTCCTGGGGCAATTGGATGACCATCCGCCCCCGGTCGATGGTGACGCTGAGCTGTCCGCCGTCCATGAGGGACTGGAACCGGGAGATGACGTCCTCGTAGATGGCGTTGCGCTCCCTCACCTCCTGTTCGACGGCCTGAAGCGACTCCAGGCGTCGTCGCATCGACTGTAGTTCCGCCCCGCGGAGCCCGGCCATGGTCTCGAGCCTCTCAGAGGCGGCCCTGGCGTTTTCGAGTTCCTGCTCCAAGGACCGTTGCTCGCGCTCGAGATCGGCGATGGTTCGTTGGAGTGCCGCCTCCACCTGGTCCCGCCTCGCGAGCTCCACGTCCATGGCCGCCCGGAGGGAGTCGTTGCGTTCCTCCAGCGTTTCGATCCCGTCGCGCAGGGTATCCTGGCCCGCCATCGCCTGGCTCAGGTCGGCGAGGGTTGATTGGTGCGTTCCCTTGCTGACGCAGCCGGTGGCGCCGAGGGCGATGGCCACGACCACGGCGCGCGTCGCTCCCACACTTCCCCGAGCGCGGAGCCTCAGTGCCATCCCTGGTCCTCCCATGTGCAGTGGACGTCGGTGTGTCTGAGCCATTTCATCGCCGGCTCACCAATCCCCACGGAGCCCAGCCAGTCCAAGGCCGGTTGGCCGATGGGAGCTCCCGGCGGTGCGGACGGGAAGCCCGGCATGCTCGTGGGCGACGCCGGACGTTCGAGGAAGCGTTGGATATCCATGGCCAGCAGCTGCGCATGGGGCGCGTCGGTCATGGCAACCAGGTCGCCGTGTATCCCACGGAGTGTCGAGGTCGCGATGGCTCTTACCTGTGGCATCTCGGCATTGTCGGCCAGCCACTGGATCCGCTCGGCGACGACGGCTTCCACGGCGCGCTTCACCTCGTTTTCGTACGCGCCTACGGCCATTCCGCCGAAGGACGCGTCGACGAGGCGATCGAGTACCTGTCCCAAGGACGGCAGGGACGGGTCGAAGATGTTCTGTTCCACCATTCGCGCCGCCCGAGATGGATTCAAGAGGGCCGAGACGGTGTGGCTCGCGGCTACCACCGCCGGCGTGATGGCGTCGAAGGCCGATCCCGTGTAGCGGGGGAAAAGCTCGCGGGTCCGGCCGTACCCCGGCGGACGAGGGGGGATCACGGCGACGACGTCCTCGGGAATGGTCAGCTCCGATGGGTCGAGGGTGCGCATCAAAGCATCCAATGCCCGGTTCTGGAGCTCGGCCGGGACTCTCCACATGGGGGTGAGTCCGTCGCCACGCATGGCGTAGGTGTACTGGACGCCACCGACGGCGGTCGCCGTGGATTCGGTCTGGTATCGGTGGTGCATGTAGAGAGGGACGAGGACGTCTTCGATGGTCGACATGGGCCGATCATTCCGAATCGCCCGGACGCCGAAGCGCTGCATGGCAGCGGCCCGGACGTCCATCATCCGGTTCAGTTCGCTGGCGACGTCGGTTCCGTTGGCCCACTGGTCGGCCTGGGGCGTCGTGGCAACGTCCTGATTGGACATGTAGCGGACGTCGTCATCCCACGCCTCGTCCAGAATACGCTCGAGTTCGGCCTCCTCGTCGGCGCCCGGCGGGAAGTCGGTGTATCCGTAGCGGATGGCGACCTCGTCCCACTCACCGATATCCGTGTCGTACACCTGAGCAAAGTCCAGCGAACCGTCCGAATTCAGCTCGACGAGGGGGTGGGGGTAATCCATGACGGAGATGCGGCCCATCTCGCTGTTGTAGTAGTTGTGACCCAGTCCGATGGTGTGGCCGACCTCATGGGCGGACAGCTGTCGAATACGCGCCACGGCCCATTCCTCGAGCTCCGGCGGTTCCTCGTTGCCGGTGGCGTACGGCGAGAGTAGTCCCTCGGCGATCATGTAGTCCTGCCGGATGCGGAGAGAGCCCAGGGTCACCACGCCCTTGATGATCTCACCCGTGCGCGGGTCGGAAACGGACCCCCCCGTGGACCATCCGCGCGTCGACCGATGAACCCAGTTGATGACGTTGTAGCGGGCGTCCAGCGGACTGATGGAATCCGGCCGCATCCGGACCTGGAAGGCGTCTTGGTAGCCAGCGGCCTCGTACGCCTGATTCCACCATCGCGCCCCATCGAGGAGTGCTGAGCGAACCGGCTCCGGCGTGCCCGGGTCGAGGTAGTACACGATGGGCTCAACCGGCTCGCTCATGGCGGCGGTCGGGTCACGCTTCTCCAGGCGGTGGCGCCGGATGTAGCGCTGCGTCATGTCGGTCCCGAGCTCAGCGCTGTAGTCCTGCCACGAGACCGAGCCGAAGCCCGCCCGGGGATCGAACGCCCGCGGCTCGAATCCGTCGTCGGGGAGTTCGACAAAAGAGTGATGGATGCGGATGCTGGCGGCCTCGCCTGTCGCGGCCACGTTGCCGACTCCCTCCAGCGCGCCACCGCCACCGCCGAAACCACCACCGCCGCCACCGTCCTGCCGGGCGAAGGTCAGTTCGACCTCCATCTCCGTGTTCTCGGGGAAGGCGTCGGTGAAGGCCATGTGTACGGTGCTCCGGCTTGCGTCCAGCCGGTACGTCCCGGGGCGCATCCGATCGCCGGCGCCGATGGGATCGCGGATCAGGAAGCCCGTCAGGTCCACCAGGACGCGCCCGTCCGTCTCGGCGGCAGCCGTGAATCCCCAGAGCACCGAGCGGGCGAACGCATCCTCCACGGCCTTTCGTTCGGCCGCATTGGTGGACGACGCCCGGAAGCGGTAGTTCGGCTGGACCATGAGGACTTTCCGCCCGACACGCTCGAACTCGACGATGCGCGATCCCCGGAGGGCGCCACGATCGAGGCCCAGGTCATTGGAGCCCAATCCGGCGCCGTATCCCACGAAGTGGATCATCTCGGTGTCGAGCTCTGGAATCTCCATCCAGAGCTGACCCAGGTCGGCGTCCCAATAGAGGGGAAGCATCCCGTCCATCCGCTCCATGCCTTCGGTGGCTTCGGCGATGGAGGGCAGGTCGTCGCCGCCGCTTACCTGGCCGAGGATCGGGTTGGCCGATGCGGTGGCTGCAAGGAGGCCCAATGTGAGAGCAAGGATCGTGGCGAGGGTGCGGCTTGGCCTGGGGGATGTCCGGGGCTCGTGGGCGCGGGTCATCAGGGCTCCTTCAGTGGGGAAGGCTTTGGGGCAGCGGGGGCGGGGATGCCTCCGGCTGCCAGATCGTCGGATGGTTGGACCGCCAACTTGGGGGCGAAAGGGCGGATTGGCGAATGGTCCGCGACCTTGCCCACCCGAAGTAAGGTGCGCGTGGGGCGGGTGCGGGTAAGCGGCAGCGTCGCTGGCTCGCGAGGCGCGTGGGGGCGTTGGGCGAGGTAGCCCGAGGGAGCATGTCGGCGGCGCATTCTGCCCTTGACAGCTTTTCGCCTTCGGAGGTGTCGGGGGTGGGGAGGTGGGGTGTGGTTGGGCCTCATCGGGCGGTGGCAAGCGTGTCGCTGCCGCTGTGGGTCGAGGCCTCGTTCGATGATCTCCGAGGGCGGGTTTTGGGCGCCTGCGGCCGCCTCAGGGGCCGGTCTGGCGGCTCATATATTGGAGGGTGGTGTGCGCCACTGGGTTTGCCCTGGCGTGCCCTGGGTGCGAAAGGCGGCGTCTGTTCGGTGTGAGTCGGGGCGTCGCCGCAGAGTGAGTCGAGGCGCGTGGGTGCGTTCCGACGGATCGACGCCGAAACGGGGAGGGGAAGATGAGGGGAGACGAAGGGATGGCGGGGTTGGAGGGGTTGGCGGGTCGAGTCACGGGCGCGGCGCCAGGCCAGGGGGCGGCAGCGACATTGGCCGACGCGTCGACGGTGGAGGCCGAGGCCCGGGCGGCGCGTGTCGATCGAGTGGCGGTGCTGTACGCGCAGATCACGTCGGCGACGCGTGAGTTCCTGCGAGCCGTTGCGGAGTGCGATCGACACGGGGATTGGAGCGTCGAGGGGTTCGGGTCGTGTGCGGAGTGGCTGGCCTGGCGGGTCGGGCTTCAGCGCAACGCCGCGAACGAACGTGTCCGAGTCGCTCGTGCCCTCGAGCATCTGCCGCAGACGTCCGAGGCGATGGCCGTCGGCGAGCTGTCGTTCAGCAAGGTGCGTGCGCTGACCCGCGTGGCGACGCCGGAGAGCGAAGGCGAACTGCTGGAGCTGGCCCGGACCGGCTCGACGGCGCACCTCGAGCGTGTGGTGCGAGCGTGGAAGACGCTGACGCGTGACGGCGAAGCGAAGAGAGAGCGGGTCCTGCATCGGACGCGACGGTTCAGCGTGGTCCCCGACGGAGACGGGATGTACGTCGTGCGCGGACGGCTTACGCCGGAGGTCGCGGCGGTGCTGCTCCGTGCGGTGGAGGCCGCGAGCGACGCGCTGTTCGAGGCGGCGAGCGAAGAGGAACGAGGCGAGGTCGACCCGGCCCAGCGTCGTGTCGACGCTCTGGGACTCGTGGCGGAGCGGGCGCTGGCGGCAGGGATGGGCTTCGAAGCGGCGCCGGTGAGCGGTTCGAGGGCCGAGCGATACCAGGTACTGCTCCATGTAGAGCGCGAGACGCTGAAGGAGGAGACCGAGCCTGGGATGTCGGAGCTGGAAGACGGGACGCGAGTTTCAGCTGAAACTGCTCGACGGCTGGCCTGTGATGCGTCGGTGGTCACCGTGACGCGCGGGCGGGACGATGGCGGCGTGGTGGCCGCTTCGCCGGTCCTCGGCGGCGGCGCCGTGGCTCCTTCGCCGGTCCTCGATGTCGGCCGCCGCAAGCGCTCGGTGACCCCCTCACTGCGTCGGGCACTGGACGCGCGGGATCGAGGGTGCCGGTTCCCCGGCTGCGGGTGTCGGTTCACCGACGCCCACCACATCGAGCACTGGGCCGACGGAGGCGAGACGAAGCTGAGCAACCTGGTGCTGCTGTGTCGGCGCCATCATCGTCGCGTCCACGAGGGAGGATGGCGCGTGTGCTCGGACGTCCACGGCACTCAGATCGTCTTCTTCACCCCCGCGGGCCGGGCACTCGCTGCGGCCCCGCCCCTCGTCGTCGC
>JABDLS010000070.1 GCA_013002885.1 Gemmatimonadota bacterium
CGCGAGGGATCGGCGCGAAGCGCCGCAGCGAAGCGCCCGAGTCCGGGAGGCCACGGCACGCGAACCCGCCTACCCGCCCAAATCAGACACCCATTCGGTGATAAAGACGTTGGTATCCGATGTCCCCTGGTTGTTGCGATTCGACCCGAACACCAGGTACCGCCCGTCCGGGCTGAACACCGGAAAGCCGTCGAAGCCCTCCGAGTGCGTGATCCGCTCCAGACCCGTTCCGTCCAGGTTGATCATGTAGATCTCGAAGTCCCGGCCCGACGGATCGTGGTGGTTCGAGCTGAAGAGGATCTTGTCGCCATCCGGGTGCCAATACGGTGCGAAGTTGGCGCCACCAACGTCGGTGACCTGCCGCATGTTCGAACCGTCGGCGTCCATGACGTAGATTTCCAGCTCGCCGGGACGCAGGAGTCCTTGCTCCAGCAGACGGACATAGTCGTCGGCCTCGGGACCGGCTTCAGGGTAGTGGGCCCGCCAGATGATCTTGGACCCGTCAGGCGAGTAGAAGGCACCGCCGTCGTAGCCGAGACTGTCGGTGAGTTGCACCACGTCCGACCCATCGAGATTCATGGAGTAGAGGTCGAGGTCACCGTTGCGCACACTCGTGAACACCACGCGGTCGCCGGTCGGTGAGACCGTCGCCTCTGCGTCGTAGCCCTCTTCCGTCGTGAGTTGACGGAGATTGGAGCCATCGGCGTTGGCGACGAAAACGTCGTACGTGTGATAGATGGGCCAGACATAACCCATGGAGAAGTCGGGGTTCGGCGGGCAGGACGCATCGTGATGGTGCGTCGACGAGTAGATGATCTCGTCGCCTGACGGATAGAAGTAGGAGCACGTCGTCCGCCCCTCGCCGGTACTCACCATTTCGGTCTCGGCAGTATGGGGGTCGAGGACGAAGATCTGGTCGCACTCCGCGCCGGGCTTCTTCGCCTGGTAGATCAACTCACTGCCGTCGAACGCCCAGTAGGCTTCGGCATTCTCCCCACCAGCCGTGAGTTGGCGGACACCACGGAACCGCACCTCCCGCTCCTGGGCGAGGACGACACCTTCTCCGGCTAGATTCGCCGGGGGACCCGCAGCCTCCGAAGGGGTACCGTCGTCGGTCTCCGGTGCGCACGCGGAGCCCACGACGACAACCATGCTCAACACGCCAAGAATTCGATGATTCAACACGTTCCGTCCTCTCTTGCGACTGCGTTCACACTTTTCACTCTCAGCTTCACCCTCGCGGGTGCGGCGGCGGCTCAGTCCTGTCCCGCGCCTGGCCCTCTCGTAGGCAACCTCGAGGGCCCGTTGGCCGACGTCCGTTACCTCGCCGACGACGGCCTCGAAGGCCGGGCCGTGGGATCCGAGGGCGCACGCTGCGCCGCAGACTACATCGTTGAGCGCTTCCGTGCACTCGGACTCCAGCCAGCCGGACCGGAAGGTAGCTTTTTTCAGTCCTTCCCCATCCGTAAAGGTGCGGAGCTGGGCCCCCGGAACGAACTCGTCGTCGACGGGACCACCTACGCCGTCGGCGCGGAATGGACACCCACGGGATTCTCGGCAAGCAGAGGGTTGGCCGGCGAACTGGTCTGGGCCGGGTATGGTCTCAGCAGCCCCGGGAACGCCCACGACGCCGATACGCGCATCGATATCTCGGAGAAGGTCGCCGTCTTCGCGTGGGGCGACCCGGACGCTCCCCACGGCATCTCCATGCGCGGCGACCCGCACTTCAAGGCGACCGTCGCCGCGGGTCGCGACGCCGCCGGAGCCCTCTTTCTGGCGCCGGAGGGCATGCCACTTCCGGGGCTCGCGGACGAGATCCGGGGCATCCTCGACATTCCTGTAGCCATCGTATCCGGCGGGATAGCCCAGGAGCTGCGGCTCGCTGCAGAGCGCGGCGCCTCGGTCCGTATGGAAACCGACGTGAGTGAGACCCGGGTCGACGCCCGGAACATCGCTGCCGTCCTCCCCGGTGCCGACCCGGCGCTTCGCGACGAATACGTCATCGTAGGCGCGCACTATGACCACCTGGGCCTCGGCGGCGAGGGCTCCCTGGCCCCCGACAGTCGGGACATCCACAACGGGGCGGACGACAACGCAAGCGGGACGGCCGCCGTCATCGAGATCGCACGCCTCCTCTCCGAGGGGGCTCCGTTGGAACGAAGCGTCCTCTTCCTCGCCTTCACGGGTGAGGAACGGGGGCTGTGGGGGTCGACCTATTTCGTCGGCAACCCCACCGTGGAACTCGATGACGTCGTAGCCATGCTCAACCTCGACATGGTCGGCCGGGTGGTCGACGACGAAGTCACCGTGTTCGGCTTCGCCACCGCCGAGGAATGGGACGCCGTCGTCGACCAGGCCAATGCCTCTCTCACCGATCCACTAGCGGTAGCCAAGGCGCCGGACGGCTTCGGGCCTTCGGACCACGCCGCCTTCCACGGTGAGGGACTCCCGGTGCTTCACTTCTTCTCCAACACGCACGCGGACTATCATCGTCCCAGCGACGACTGGCAGAAGATCAACATGGACGGCATCAACCGCGTCAGTCAGCTGACCGCGGCCGTGACACGTGCACTGGCGTCACCGCAGGTGAGCCTCACGCCCACGCCCCAGGAGCGCCCCTCAGCGCCCACCCAGGCGTCGTCGTCATCGTCGGGTGGCGGGTACGGTCCGTACCTCGGCACCATCCCCGACATGACGCCCCGGGACTCCGGGCTGCGGCTGACAGGCGTCCGCGAGGGCAGTCCCGCCGAGGAAGGCGGCCTTCAGGCGGGTGACGTAGTGGTGGAGTTCGCCGGGCGGGCCATCACCGACATCTACTCCTACACCTACGCACTGCAGGATCACGCCCCCGGCGACGAGGTTGAGATCGTCGTCGACCGAGATGGCGAGCGGGTGACCCTCTCCGTGACACTCGGCGAACGGAGATGATTCTGCAGGCCGCCGCGAGGCCGGGAAGGTCGCCCTTCAGCCCAACAAGTCCAGCTGGTCTTCCTCGTCGTCACCGCCCGGCACGGCAACCGCGTCCCGGGCCGGCGCCCCGCCTCGACCCGCCGCGCGCGTCACCTCGACGACCCGGTCACCGGACTCGATGGTAGCGATGCGCTTGCCCTGCGTTCGGCGTCCCTGAACCGGCACCGAGTCGGCGGCGGCTCTCACCACCTTTCCGCCGGCGGTCACCAGCATGATCTCGTCGGCCTCCACGACTTCGAGGGCGGCCACGATGGGGGCGTTTTCACTCCCGCTGGGCACGGCCAGGTTGCCCATGCCGCCTCGGTTTTGAAGCGGGAAGTCGGAAATCTGCGTGCGCTTGCCGAGCCCGTCCTCGCCCACGGTGAGGACCTTCGCGTCGCGCCGGATGAGCAACATGCCGGCGACCTCGTCGTCGCCCTTCAGAGACATCCCCTTCACCCCCTGGGCCGTCCGGCCCACCACGCTGATCTGCTCTTCCGCGAAACGGATGGCCCGACCACTCCGTGACAGAAGCATGACCTCGGCCATGCCGTCGGAGACCGCAACATCCATGATGCTGTCGCCAGCCTTCACACCTGCGGCGATGATCCCTCCGGCGCGCGGGTTGGAGAACTCGCCCAGCTCTGTCCGTTTCATGATGCCTTTGCGTGACAGGAATACCAGGTATCGGTCGCCTTCCTCCAGGTCGTCCACCGGAACGATGGATACGATGCGGTCCTTCCTTTCCGCCCCTTCGAGGAGGGCATATATGGACTGGCCGCGCGAGGACCGCGCGCTCTCGGGCACGTCCAGGACGGGAAGGAAGTGACAATGCCCGCCCTCCGTGAACGCCAGCAGCCACCCCTGGGTTCGTGCGACGAAGAGACGTTCCACGTAGTCGTCCTCGTACCGCTCCATTCCCGCGAGAGCCTTCCCCGAACCCACACGCCGCCGGTACAGGTGCATGGGGATCCGCTTCACGAAACCCTCGTGTGACAGAGTTACCACCACGTCCTCGTCGGCGAGTTGCCTCTCCATCTGAGGCGCTTCCACCTCGGCCTCGTCGTCATCGAGAAGGACGGTCCGTCGATCGTCGCCATACTGCTTCACCACCTCGCCCAGTTCCTCGAGCATGATTTCCAGCTGGCGCTCCTCAGAATCGAGGATGCCGCGCAGCTCGTCGATGAGCCCTTCGAGCTCGGCCAGACGGTTCTCGAGCTGCGTGCGCTCCAGGGCCGTGAGCTTGGCCAGCCTCATGTTGAGAATGGCGTCCGCCTGGACTTCCGAGAGTCCGAAGCGGTCTTGAAGCCGTTCCGACGCCTCGGCCCGATCGGCCGAAGCGCGGATGATCCTGATGACCTCGTCGATGTGATCCAGGGCGGCGAGAAGCCCTTGGACGACATGCCGGTCGGCCTCGGCCTTCTCGAGGTCATGACGGCTCCGGCGCTGGATCACCTGGACCCGGTGGTCCCGGAAGCGCTCGAGCATCTGCTTCAGGTCGAAGCGCTTCGGCTCGCCCCCATCCAACGCGATCATGTGGGCGCCGAAGGTCATCTTGAGGCTCGTACCGCGGAAGAGGGTCTTCAGCGTGGCCGCCGGGTTGCCACCCCTCTTCAGCTCGATGACCAGCCGGATTCCATCTCGGTCGGTCTCGTCACGGATATCGGAGACGTCGTCTACCTTCCCCTTCTTGGCCAGCGCGGCAATCTGCTCGATGACCTTCGTCTTGTTCACCGTGTAAGGCAGCTCGGTGACCACGAGCTGCTCCTTCCCGCCGCGAAGGGCCTCCTTCACCACGCGAGCTCGCATGACGACACGGCCGCGTCCCTCCGTATACATCCGCTTGATGCCCTTGCGCCCGACGACGAAGCCGCCGGTGGGGAAGTCCGGCCCGGGGATGTGACGCATGAGATCGTCGACCGTGCATTCAGGATCGACCACGAGCTGGCGCAGTCCGGCGGCGACCTCGGCCAGATTGTGGGGCGGCACGTTGGTGCTCATCCCGACGGCGATCCCCGACGAGCCGTTTACCAGGAGGTTCGGAAACCGGCTCGGAAGGACGGTGGGTTCCTGACGCTGATCGTCGAAATTGGGCTGGAAGTCCACGGTGGACTTCTCGATCTCGTCGAGAAGCTCAGCGGCGAGGGCTTCGAGGCGGGCCTCCGTGTATCGGTAGGCCGCCGCCGGGTCCCCGTCGATGGAGCCGTAGTTGCCCTGCCCGTCGATGAGGGGCATCCGGAGGGAAAAGTCCTGCACCATGCGGACCAAGGCGTCGTAGACCGCCGAGTCTCCGTGGGGGTGGTACTTGCCGAGGACGTCACCCACGACCGCCGCACTCTTCTTGTACGGTCGGTCGGGGCTCAGTCCCATCTCGTGCATCGCGTACAGGATTCGCCGATGGACGGGTTTGAGGCCGTCTCGCACGTCCGGGAGGGCGCGCTGGACGATGACGCTCATGGAATAGTCCAGGAACGACTCGCGCATCTCTTCTTCGAGGCTACGCGGGAGGATCCGTTCCCGTGTGGAGGCCGTGGCCATTCAGACTCCGGTGTCGCTCGGTCGTAGGTCGGCGGCCGGGAGGCCGCAGGAGAACACGGAGCCGAAAACCACCCGTCGGGGCCGCCCCGCGGCCCTAGAGTCTAAGAAATCAGGGGTCGTTGCAAGGCAGGGTCACAGGGGTCCTGTCGCCGGGTCGCGGCCGGCCGGACCCCCTCCGCAGGCCCGCCCGGACCCCCTCCGCGGCCCCACCCCGAGCCAACCCTCAGTCGCTCGCCCGCGCCTCGGTCAACAGTTGGCTCACACGGTCCTTCAGCGCATCCGGAGCTTCCTGGCCAGCGGCCGCTCGGCGTACTGCTTCACGGTATGCCGACTCGAGCTTGAGATGCGGATAGCACTGCCCACAGACCTCGAAGTGTCGGCGAACCTGCTCGGCGGGCACGTCACCCAGCTCTCCGTCGAGGAAGTCGTGGACAAGCCGTAGGGCCTGCTCGCAGGAGATCATCTCCGCTCCTTCCGCGGCTCTCGTGCCCGCAACGCGGCCAGGACCTCGGCCGTTGTCGTCGGACGCGCCGGCGCCACCAAAAAGCCGCTTGATGCTATCGAAGATGGACATGTCCACGATCCCTATGATTCGTTCAATGCAGACCGTTCCGAGATGTAGCCCATCTCGACGGCATAGTCGTACAGCACTTCCTGGAGCCTTCGTCGGCCCCGGAAGAGGCGGCTCTTCACGGTGCCGACCGGCACGTCCAGCAGCTCCGCCACTTCCGCATACGGCAGACCCTCCACGTCGGAAAGGACGACCGCCATCCGGTACTCTTCGGGGAGGGCTTCGATGGCCTCCACGATCTTTCCATCGACGATGGAGTCGAAGAAGTCGCCTTCAGGGTCGGCGCCAATGGCCGCGACCCATACCGGGTTCACCGGGTTTGCGCCTGCCCCGGAGCGATCCACGTTCTCTTCCACGATCTCGTCGTGACGTTTATTCCGCTCTCGCGAGCGGAGGAAGACGTTCCTGCAGATGGTGAAGAGCCAACTCTTCGCCGCCGTGCCCCGCGTGTACTGATCCCAAGAGCGATAGGCGCGCAGGAACGTCTCCTGCACCAGATCCTCGGCCTGGTCCGGGGCACCCGACAGCCGCAGCGCGAACCGGTAGACGGCATCGAGGTGAGGAAGGGCTTCCTCGTCGAAACCGGCCAACGGATCCTTCGCCTTCCCTGTCACGATGCGCTCCTCGAAGTCCGAGGATGCTTCATCGACACTCTCCTCATGATCCCGTGTCCGTCTCGTTGCCAGCGTCTGAACAAGACGCTCGCCCGACGGAAGGTTCCAGTTTCGGTGAGGGGCGCCGCCGACCGGTCCGGGGCGTACACGGACGAACGGTCAGTCCGGGAACTGGAAGCTTCGCGCCGTCTCGACGGTGGGGGGTTCACCCGTGACAAGCTCGATGAGAGCCTCCATCTCGGACGCCATCTCTCGAAGTCGGTGGGAGACGGTGAACACGTGTGCGAAGTCGAAATACGCTGCGACGGCCCGTTCGCCCGCGGGGTGAGCCATCAGAACCGACGACTCCATCTCCGCACGAAGCATCGACGTGATGGCACCCACGGCCGTCTGCACGGCGTAGACATCTCTCAGAGTCGGAAGCGAGACGTCACCGTCGAGCAAGGGAAGAAGAGCCTCTACGTGATCACGCTCCTCGGAGGGTGCGAGCACACCTCCACCGCCCGTCTCTCCTCCTTCGAGGAAGACCTCGGCGCCGGCGCGTAGCGCCGTCAGCTCTTCGTAGTTGAAATGCAGGATCACCGTGCGCTCCAGTGGGCCGCTACTCCGTTTCCCCTGTCGAGAGGGCCGGCAACCTCGAACTCATGGGACTGGAGGCTATCGGTTTGCTCGCTCAACTACTTGTACATATCGGCGGGGTGTAAGGTTTCTGCAAGCCTTACCTGACGGGCATCATGCCTGCGCGGTACTCCCCGGACCCGACAAGGTCAGCGGGATGGATACGTGGTGCTCTCCGTCCACCCTGACTTCGAAGGAGTACCGCCCGGGGGCCGGGAAGACGAGCCCGTCCATGTTCAGGATGTGGGGCACCAGCACTCCGTCGGCTACCTGTCGCGGCCCCGCGGCCAGGTTCATCTCGCCATCGATTCGAACCAGCTGCTTTCCGCCAGGATCCTTGAGCGCGATCTCCACTTCGTGCTTTCCCACCTCGTGCACGCCCGCCGAGAAGCGGAGGACGAGGCTCATTCGTGGATGGCGTGTGGGAAAGGCGGACGTACCGAGACGGTCGAAGACACCGAGGATATTCAGCTTCCCAGAGGCATCCACCGTGGCCGCGTCTGCGAGGAGGGCGAGGTCGACTTCCATTGATTCCAGGATTGGGGTCAGGAGACTTCGGAGGGCTTGACCAGGAGTCGCTCTCCGACGGCGATCCCTGCGATGAGATCGATGAGTATATGAGCAAGAATAGCCGGCCAGAGGCTGCCGGAGGCCAGAAAGCCCCAAGCCAGCACCCCACCCATGAGGGCCGTCCGGAAGATTCCCAGCACCCCCTGATAGGCGTGAACGACGCCGAACACCGCCGTGCTCAGAACCGCCGCTCCGACGACACCCACGACCGGAGTAAGCGCCGGAATCACATAGCCACGGTACGCCAGCTCCTCACCCGTTCCCGCGGCCACCGAGAGGAGAGCGAAGACCCCCCGCTCCCGATCCGTCGTGGGAAGGAGTTGGACCAGGAGGTCCGAATCGAGAGCCCCCATGGAGCGAGCGGCCGCCCGGAAGGCGACGATGATGGCGAGCCCGGCTACCGTGAGCGCGCACGTCCAAGCGAGGAGACTCGAAAGTGGAAGTGACACCAAGCCGACGCCCGCCATTCCGGCGTCGCGACTACCGACGAACCAGCTGGCAGCACCCACAACGCCCAGGGTGACGATGGAGCTCCAATACGCCGGAATCCGTGGGATCTCCAGGCCATGGGCGAGAGGCACCTGGGCCATCGCCAGTAGAGGGACCACCGCCAATAGAACGGAGAGGAGTACGGCGTCGACAAGGGGCAGACCGGCACCGAGAAAGAGTCCCGCGGTCACTACGCAGAAGGCAACGGCTGCAGCCCACGTCAGGCTGCTGGCCAGCTTGACGGCGCCGGGCGGCGTGTCGCTCACCCCGAGCTCCTGGCTATCTCGTCCTCACCGAAGCGTTCGATGGCGGCCAGCGTCCGCTCCACGTCCTCCCAATCGGTGTTGTGATTGAGGATACAAAGCCGCAGGGAGTAGAGGCCGCGAAGACGTGTCGACGACATCATGGCGATGCCCGTTTCGATGACTCGCGCCTGCACCACCTCGTTGATTCGCTCCAGCGACCCTTCGTCCAGATCCGATCCCTTCGGGTGCACCCGGAAGCAGACAACGCCCAGCGAAGCCGGATTGGCGATCTGGAGCACCTCTGATGCGCGCACGTAACCCTCGGCCTGATAAGCCAGGTCGATGCCCTTGGCGATGGCCTCCCGGAACGCCGCGACGCCGAAGGTCTGGATGGACATCCACACCTTCAAGGCGCGAAATGAACGACTCAGCTGGAGTCCCCGATCACCGAAGTTCGGGTGCTCTGTTCCCCAGCGGGTGTCCTGGAGGTACTCGGGATGCACCGTGAAGGCCGACTCCAGGCGGCGCACGTCTTTGACCATCAGACAGCCGGTTTCAAAGGGCTGAAACAGCCATTTGTGCGCATCCATGGCAATGGAATCGGCACGCTCCATACCTCGCAGTACCGCCTTCCCCTTCTCCGTCAGGACGGCGAATCCACCGTAAGCGGCGTCGACATGGAGCCAGATGTCGTGCTCCTCACAAAAGTCTGCCACCGCGTCGATGGGGTCGACGGCGCCCGTGTTCGTCGCTCCAGCGTTGGCACACACCGCCACCGGCGTGAAGCCCGCCCTCCGGTCTTCCTCGACCATTCGACCGAGCTCTGCGGTGTCGAGTCGGAAGTGGCCGTCGGTGGGGACCATGCGGACGTGGGCGGGGCGAATCCCGACAATGGTGGCGGCGCGAATGAGGGCCGTGTGGCTCTGGTCACTCATGTAGACGGTTGCCCGGTCCGGCGCGCCAGCATGCTCCCGCGCCGCCACGAAAGCATCCAGGCTCGCCGCGGATCCGCCGCTCGTGAACAGCCCGCCCGCCGTGTCCGGATAACCGATCCAGTCGCGGAACCAGTCGAGGACCACCAACTCCAACTGGCTCGGACCCGCGCCACCCAACCAGGTCCCCTGGAAGATGTTGTGCCCCGCGGCCATGTAGTCGGCAAGAACGCCCGGCCAGGTGGGTGAGGATGGGACGAAGGCAAAGAAGCGCGGATGGTCGACGCGACCGGCGACAGGAAGGATTTCATGGGCGGCCCGGCGAATCACGTCCTCGGCCGGGCGACCCTCTTCCGGGGCCGCCTCGCGGAGCAGTGCTTCCAGGTCGCTCCGGGATCCACCGCGCCACGCCGGTTCGCCATCCAGGGCGGATAGACGCTCGACGACGAGCCGTGAGGCCAGGTCGGCGAGCTCCAACATGCGTTCCGGTGACAGCTCGAGACTGCCGGTCCCCACGCCTTCCGTCGGAGCCGTCATGCAGATAATCTTCCTTTCATGTCAGCCGAAGCCACTACCCGAAGCGGCGTCACGTTCCGTGTGCTCGATGCCATGGATGCCCCTCATTCGGGCCGTATTCTACGCCTCCGTCTCCAGTCGGGCGAAGCGCCCTCCATCAAGTCGCTGAAGGGCGCCACGTTGACTGCGACCTCACCCGACGGCGACCGATGTGATGTCAGAGTGCTCGGCTTCGCGGTCTTCGGCGGAAAGCCCAGCGACGAGCGACTGGCTCGTACCGGACGGGTGGACGTACACGTCGAGGAGATCGATGACAACGGCCCCATAGGGCTGCGATGGGAAGTCCGCCCCGCCTGAGGTCTCAGTCCCGAATCGGTTGACCGGGGCGGTCTCAGTTCCGTAGGCCGGGCGGCTCCTGGTTGAACGTCTCCCGGAACCACTCCCGGTACTCTTCCACTCGGCCGGGGTTCGCACGAGCCCATTCGGTCCGAGCCGTGCCGAATTCGTCAGGCCGGGCCGTGAAGATGTAGGCGTCGAGGAAACCGGCATTCTCGGCATACGAGAGTTCGTCCAACGGTCCGAAGGGCAGAGTGTCGAAGACGGACCGCCCCAGAATCCAAGCGTCTGCGATGCGCTCGACGATGGCACGCTCCAAGTCATAGCCCGTGGCATCGGCAACCTCCGGCAGCCACTCGTCGAGACGCCCCATCTGGTTCATCAGGTGCAGGAATCCATAGATGTCGTACACCAGAGTGGCGTCCTGACCACCCAGGGGGATCTCCACCGTGACACTGTCCTCACCAAGAACCATCCCCTCCCAAGGCATCTGCTCCTCTAGCGTCGACGACCGGATCAAGAGGAAGGAAGGGTCCTCCTCGATGGTGGTCTGGGCATCGAGTACCCAGCCGTTGAGCTGCTTCATCTCCTCGTGGTCCGCGCGAATGCGCGCCCCCGAATGGATGACGATGGGCCGTGGCGGCGGAATCACGGGCGCACCGGCGGAGCAAGCCCCCGTGACCGCGACCAGGGCCAGCAACCCCAGTGAAAGCAGCGATTTACGGGGCCAGACGCCCTGTCGACGGTCTCCGGAGAGCCCCCGAACAGCGGGGCGGCAAATCTTTAACCTTGACACAGTGGTCTCCAACATCCGAATTGGTGTTACTCGAAAACCCATGACGACAGGATTCTAACCGTGCACGGCACGCTCACCGACGACGCCCGCGAGTTTCGCGCGCCTCAGACGATGACCCCCGACGAGCTCGGCGACAATCTCGCCAGGCTCGTCTGGGAGAGCTTCTCCGACTTCCTCTCCAGGGAGGATGTCGAGACGCCTCTTCCCGACGTCGATACCCTAGATGACGACGATGGTACCGTACTTCGCACAGCCGAAGAGGCACTGATCTTCTTCATGTGGGCGCATACGCGAGGAGCCCAGCTCGCATTTCTAGGCCGGGCACCCGACGAGCGCATCAAAGAAGGTCTCGACGCGCTCCACTCCGCAGTCTTCGAAGACATGGTGGAGAACGGCACACCCGAGTCCCAACTCCCGCTGTTCGAGCAGCGCGTCGGAGCCAGGTACGCCGAGTACCATCAGGCCGCCGCAGAGTCCGACGACAAGCTCGGGGCCGCCGTGTCCCGGCACATGCTCGGTCAGGTGCGCGAATCCACCTCTGAGGCCATTCGCGAACGCGCCGTCGCCGTGGCGAACCCGCTGAGAGACTTCCTCGAAGAGGTCGAGCTCGTCGGAAGCTGAGGCGTCCGATCGGTCCATCTGAGGGCAGTGACATCTAGGGGCGCGATCGCCGACGGCGGTCGCGCCCCTTCGCATCGAACCACCGATGGCTTTCCCCGACTCGCGCCCACGCTGTCGCAGATCGAGGAGATGCCAACGAGGAAGGTGCGGGGTTGAGAGAGCGGGAGCGACCCGTGCCCACCGATGTGTTCTGGAGGGTCCCACCGGATCAGCGGGCCCGGCATCACGCGAGTCGTCAGAGGGAAACGCGGATCGCTCGTACGGGTAACTTCCAGCCCGCTACATGACAGTCTGCGAGGAGGAGTCAATGGACAGCGAAACCAGACCGGTCGATAGCGACCGAAAGGTCACGCTCGAACTGAAGATGTCCGGGCTCCGAGACGAAATGGACATCCTCGGGCGCAGGATGAGTAGCGCCATCGGCGGCGGCCTTGCGATGACGGCGCTCTTCCTGGTGGGCGGTACGTTCATGGACAAAAGCAGCACCCTCTGGTTCCTCGGAATCATGTGGCTGCTTCTCACCCTGCGCCTGGTATTTGTCCACAGGGCGAGTGGAGGGGAGCTGCGGCTCAAAGAGGCCGAGTTGCAGTCTCTGGCCAGCCCGTCGCAGGACGCCCCCCTCCCGCCCGGACCTTAGGATGGCTTCGCTGCTTCGTCATTGAGCCGGAGAGTGGGAACCTCGTCACCTGACGTC
>JABDLS010000089.1 GCA_013002885.1 Gemmatimonadota bacterium
GGGCATCCCCACTGGATTGGGATGACCGCGTGCGCCGAAACTGTCGTACTGCCTCTCGTGTGAAGCGGTTGGGGTCGACCCGTGGCGCTGGTGGACCAGCGCGTTTCACGTGAAACATCGAGTGGGCGTCGCGTTTCCGCGGAAACGTCGGAGCATCGCCAGGGGCATCGCTGTCAGGTACGTGCGCAGGGAACCGCGCTTGCCTCGCGCACCGCCCGTTTCCCGTGAAACATCGTGGCGTCGCGTTTCCGCAGAAACGTCGGAGCATCACCACCGGCATCGGTGACAACGGGCGCGGGGCCCAAGGGCCCCCCTGGCCCGCAGCCCGAGCGGAGCCTAGTTCTGGCGTTGAAGCTCAGCCCGCAGCTGCGCGGGGTCGGGCTCCTGGTCCAGGTTGAAGTCGAACTCCGTCGGACCGTCCAGGCGGAGGTAGTCCTCCCGCACGAAGGTATAGGCCGAGCTGGCGGGGCTACCCGGAGGGACGGTGGGTCGGAGGGTCACGAAGCCTTCGGTAACCGACAGCTGACCGATCTCGACGAACGGCTGGATGCCCAGGCTGTCGGTGGCGGTGAAGGACAGCTGCGCCGTATAGGTCCCGCTGGCCTCGATATTCAGGGTGAAATCGCCGCCGATGTCGATGAGATCCGCCACGATGGTCGTGTCGGCCACGCTCGTGACGCGGAAGACGGCGGCGTCCCAGCGGCCCACGAAGGGCTGGATCTCAGGGGGATCCGGGGGCAGTTCCGTGCTGCTTCCCCCGCACGAGCCCAGTGCCACCACGGTCGCCACGAGTGCGACAGTCCTGCTCCAGTGCCTCGACTTCCGCCTCATGATCGGTACATCCCCGCTCGTTCCCCTGGTGACGGGTGGCCCTGGGCTCCATCGGCCCGGTCCTTCCCGTGAGCGCAAAGGTCAACGGGGGGTGCCCAGGGGTCAAGGATCATCCTTTCTGTTCCCGCGGCCTCACGGGCAGTGATATATTGCGCCCCCAACACCTCTGCTTCCTCGGGGAGACTTCCACGCCGCATGTCCCACGTCATCGCCATCGCCAATCAGAAGGGCGGGGTCGGCAAGACTACTACGGCCATCAACCTTGGTGCGTCGCTGGCAGTCGCCGAGAAGCGGACGCTGATCCTCGACATCGACCCCCAGGGAAACGCGACCAGCGGCCTTGGCATCGAGAACCGTTCGTCGAGGCCCACTATATATGATGTCCTCATCGGTCAGCACAGCGTCGCCGACGCTACCGTCCGTGAAGTCCACTTTCCGCTACTGGACGTCGTCCCTTCGACACGGGATCTGGTAGGCGCCGAGATCGAGCTCGTCTCCGCCTTCAGCCGCGAGACGATCCTACGGAAGGCCCTCGAACCGATTCGGGAACAGTACGACTTCATCCTCGTCGACTGTCCCCCCTCCCTGGGCCTCCTCACGGTGAACACCCTGACGGCGGCGGACTCGGTGCTGATTCCCATCCAGTGCGAGTTCTACGCACTCGAAGGGCTGAGCCAGCTTCTGAACACGGTGCGACTGGTCCAGCGCGGCCTGAATCCCGACCTCGACATCGAAGGGGTTCTGCTGACGATGTACGACAAGCGCCTGAACCTCTCCAAGCAGGTGGGCGAGGAGGCGAGGGAGTACTTCGGCCCCAAGGTGTACCGGTCGGCGATCCCAAGGAACGTGCGGCTGGCCGAGGCGCCCAGCTTCGGTCAGCCCATCGTGCTCTACGACGTGCTTTCGAGCGGCGCACAGGCGTATCTCGCTCTGGCACAGGAGGTTATCGAGCGTCGTAACCGGGCGACCCGGGATCCCTCCAAGGGAATGAACGGATGAATCGCGATCGATTGGGCAAAGGGCTGGGGGCACTTCTGGGGGATTATCTCGAGCCAGAGGTCCAGCAAAGCGAGATCCGGACGGTCCCGCTGAAGGCCATCGTACCCAACCCGATGCAGCCTCGCCGGGTCTTCACCGAGTCCGAGTTGACGGATCTCGCGGCCTCCATCCGCGAGAATGGCCTCCTGCAACCGCTGGTCGTCCGACCAGTGGCCGACGCGTCCGACCGTTTCGAGCTGGTGGCGGGAGAACGCCGGTTCCGGGCGCTTTCGGCGCTGGAGTGGACCGACGCCCCCGTCGTCATCCGTGAGGCCGACGACGAAACGCTCCTCGTCCTCGCCCTGGTCGAGAACCTGCAGCGCGAAGCATTGAACCCGCTGGAAGAGGCCGAAGGCTACGAGGCGCTGTCGGAACGCTTCGACATGAAGCAGGCGGATATCGCCAAGGCGGTGGGGAAGGACCGCTCCACCGTCGCCAACCTCCTTCGACTCCTCAAGCTGCCGCCGTCGATCCGGAAGCTCCTCGAGGATGGCTCCCTGACCCAGGGACACGCCCGGGCGCTGCTCTCCCTGGACGACCCGGTTCGCGCCGCCGAGTTGGCGCGGAAGGCCGCCAAGGAGGGCTGGTCCGTCCGCGAGGTGGAACGGCGGGTCGCAGGCAGTGCCGGGAAGAAAGCGAAGAAGGCCAAGACGAAAGATCCTATCGTCGCCGCACTGGAAGACGCCCTGGCGTCCCACTTCCAGACTCGCGTCCTCATCAAGGAAAGGCGTGGCCAGAAGGGCTCCATCGAGGTGGAGTACCACGACGCCGAGGACTTCGAGCGCATCTTCGAAGCGATGACGGGCCGCTCCGTCGGTGAGGTGGTGGAGTGACGACGAAGCCCGGCGACGCGAAGCTCACCGTCATGCTGGTGCCCGAGGGCGGACGGGATACGCGCACCGTGCAGGTCTCCTACCGGACCCTGCGTCTTCTCTTCGTCGCCGCCGGCGCCCTCGCCCTCGCCCTCACGGTCATGGCGGGGAGCTGGTGGTACCTGGCGGCGCGGGCGGCCAAGACCAGTGAGCTGGAGCAGCAAGTGGCCGTGATGACCCGTGACCGAGCCCGGGTCGAGGCGCTGGTGACCCGACTCGAAACCATCGAGGGGCAGTACGGGGCCATTCGGTCTTTATTCGGTCGTGCCGATCTCGACGAACC
The DNA here is from genome assembly GCA_013002885.1 of Gemmatimonadota bacterium. Classification (GTDB taxonomy): domain Bacteria; phylum Gemmatimonadota; class Gemmatimonadetes; order Longimicrobiales; family Gaopeijiaceae; genus UBA2589. Next base: position 3,025 of record JABDLS010000089.1, read on the forward strand.
ATCCGGTGTCTGGCTCCCTCCGGTGGCCAGCGCCCGAGGGGGAGACGGCGCGGACCGGCCCCTTCTGGGCGAAAGCCGCCCGGCATCCTGGCCTCTGGCGGAACGCGGTTTCGTCACCCAGGGCGTCCACGCCGGAACCAGCGGCGACCACCCTGGGCTGGACATCGCCGTCGCCTCCGACTCCTACATCCGGGCCGCCGGCGCCGGTACGGTATCCGACGTCGGCGAAGACGCGGTCTACGGACGGTTCGTCGTCATCGAACACGGTGACGGTTACTCCACGCTCTACGGCCATGCCTCCATGACCCTCGTGACGCTGGGACAGGCCGTCCGTGAGAGGCAGGTCATCGCGCTGAGTGGCTCCACGGGCCGATCCACCGGCCCCCACCTGCATTTCGAGGTCCTGGTCGACGGGCAGCCCGTGGACCCGTTGACGCTCATCGAGCAACCAGGTTGAGCGCCCCCCCGGGGCATGTCTCTTGCCTATGGTCCGGGGGCGTCGACCTGCTTTACATTGGCACTCCACCCAAGGCATTCGAGGTAGTTCTTCATGGCACGTGAGCGCGACACCAACGCGACATCTCCCGATTCCGTCATCTCCATCATCGGCCCGGGGATGACCATCATCGGCGACTGCGAGACCGACGGAACCGTCAGGATCGAAGGATCCGTCGAGGGCTCGGTGAAGGCGGGCAAAGCCGTCGTCATCGGGAAGCAGGGCTCCGTGAAGGGCGACATCGTCACCCAGGACGCCGTCATTTCCGGCAGCGTCAGTGGCAAGCTCACGGCTGCGTCCCGGCTCGAGCTCCAGGCGACCTGCCGGATCGATGGTGAGGTCCACACCCGCCGCATGCAGCTGGAGGAGGGCGCCGTCCTCAACGGAAGCGTGGTCATGGGTCCCGACGCCGTGGGCGAGGGCAAAGCCGAGAAGCGTGGTCATACGCCGGAGCAGCGGGCTCCCGAGGTAGCCGGCGCCGCCTCGCGTTGATTGACGCGTCGCTTTTCCCCAATCGGGGCTGCGACAGTGCGCATTTCTCGCCAAAGTCCCTCAACTCTTTGGCTGTTAACGCTTTAAGCCCGCTTCCCCACTCCGTTCAACCACTTTCTCAGGGTGCCGGACCGGGTTTTCAACCGGTTATCCACACCGCCTGGATGGAGGGGACATGAAACTAGAATCCCTCCTCCAGTACGTCGATGAATACCTCGGAGTGGCCGGGCATCCCGACTACCGTACGGCGCTGAACGGCTTGCAGGTCGCGGGCCCCGACGAGGTGGAGGTCATCGCCACCGCGGTGGACGCTTCCGCCGGTACCATCGAGGCCGCAGCGGAACTGGGCGCCGATCTGCTCATGGTCCACCACGGCCTCTTCTGGGACGGGCTCCAGCCGGTGGTCGGTCGCCACCATGCCCGTCTATCGCGGCTCTTCGAGGCGAAGCTCGCCTTGTACAGCTGCCACTTGCCGCTGGACGGCCACGCGGAGATCGGCAACTGCGTCCTTCTCGCGCAGGCCCTGGGCCTCTCGACGGAAGGACGTCTCGGGGCCTATGAGGGTGCCGACCTCGGGTGGTGGGGCCGGCTGGACGAACCCCTGGAGGTCGACGCCTTTCGACGACGGGTGGCCGACGCAGTGGGGGGAGCGGTCCAGGCCCTCCCCGGAGGCCCCGAGGTGATCGAGACCGTGGGTGTTCTCACCGGCGGCGGCGGGTCCTTCGTCCGGGAGGCTGCTGAGCTGGGTCTGGACGCATTCGTCACGGGGGAAGGCGCGCACCACACGTATTTCGACGCCGTGGAGTTCGGAATTCACGTTCTATTCGCAGGTCACTACGCCACCGAGACCTTCGGTGTGCGGGCCCTGGGCGAGCACCTCACCGAACGCTTCGGGCTCGAGAGCCACTTCATCGACCAGCCCACCGGGCTCTAGGGCGCGAGACCGACCATGTCTCCGAACAGCGATCCCACCCGGTTCCTCGAGACCGCACCCCTGGTGCCCATCGAGATCGACCTGTCGGGTCGCGTTCTCTATGTGGGTCCTCAAGGCCAGGAACTCCTCGGACTTCCTGCGGAAGATTGGAGCGCCGACGACTTCTGGATGAAGGTGGTGCCTCCCGACGACCACTCGACGATGTGGGAGGTTCGTCGCAACACCGTCGAGGCCCGGGGGCGCCATGAAGTGGATTACCGGATGGAGCGCCCCGACGGGCGGGTGGTCTGGGTAGCCGAGATCCTTCACTACGCTGAAACCGACGACGGTCCACTGCTGCGGGGGTACCTCTGGAACGTGACGGGTCGGAAGCGACAGGAACTGGCCCTCTGGAAGCACGAGGAGCGACTCCGGGGGATGATTCGCAAGGCCCCCGATGCCCTCATCCTCACCGACGCCGCCGGAGTCGTCGTGAACATGAACGATCAGGCGGAGGCGCTCTTCCAGTACACGCTCGGCGACATTGTCGGGTCGAGTCTCGAGCACCTGCTTCCCGAATCCCTCCGTCCACGGCTGGCCCAGCTTCAGTCGGCCTTCGAGCGGGATCCCCAGCGAGGCTCCATCGTCGAAGGTCAGCCCTTCTCCGTCCAGCGTGCGGATGGCAGCGAGATCCCCGTCGAGCTGAGCCTGAGCCGGGTTTCGGGGGAGGACGAAGAGAGTCGCATCCTCTGGTCCGCCAGAGACCTCACCGTCCGACGTCGGGCCGAGGCGAAACAGCGGGAAAGCTGACGCGGTGGGTCGTTGCCGCTTCGGCGACGCGTGGATACCATCCAGTCTACCCCCTGCCAGCGTATGACCGGCCACCCGAGGTGGCCGATTCCCTTGGAGTTTTCACGTGAAAGGCCGCATCACGGCAGCGGCGATGGCCGTCCTCGCTCTGGCCGCGCCCGTCGCAGGTCAGGCGATCCCGACACCCGCCGAGCACTTCGGCTTCGAGATCGGAGCCCACCGAAGCCTCGCCGACTGGAACGATCTCACCTCCTACTTCGAGCGCCTCGCCGCGGGTAGCCCCCGTGTGGCGGTCGACACCCTGGGCACGACGACGCGGGACCGGCCCTTCGTCATGCTCACCATCACGAGTCCCGAGAACCACGCTCGTCTGGACGAGTTGCACGCGATCCAGATGAAGTTGGCGGACCCCAGGACCATCGACGGAGACGCGGAGCTTCAGCGGCTGCTCGACGAGGGCAAGACGGTGGTGCTCATCACCCAGGGGATCCACGCCACCGAGGTGGGCGCCAGTCAGATGTCGGCGAATCTGGCCCACCGGCTCGCGTCGTCCGAAAGCCCCGAGATTCTCGAGATCCTGGACAACGTGATCCTGCTTCAGATCCCGTCCCTCAATCCCGACGGGCTCCAGTGGATCAACGACTGGTACATGGGCCACGTGGGGACGCAGTTCGAAGGCGCGCCCCTGCCGTGGCTGTACCACTACTATGTCGGCCACGACAACAACCGTGACTGGTACGCCTTCACCCAGGACGAGACGGTCCTCACCGTTCGCGATGCGCACAACGCATGGCATCCGCAGATCGTCCACGACGTCCACCAGATGGGGAGCCGCGGCGCGCGCATCTTCTTCCCGCCGTACATCGAGCCGTGGGAGCCGAACATCGACCCGGCCATCACCACGGCGGTGAACCAGCTCGGTGCCTA